>JAKARZ010000004.1 GCA_021828405.1 Bacillota bacterium | reverse complement strand
CGACCGTGGCCCTCGTCCCCGCCCTCCGAAGCCATCGCTACACCTCACCGGCTGTTGCCCGAACCACGGCTGACGCCGCGTTGACACAAAAAACCCCATCGCTCCTCACTCAGGAAGACGGTGGGCAGATGCAGTCGACTCGCGCCGACCCCCCGGATCGACAAGCGGTACCGCCGCTTATTATACCGGAGCCCGCGCACCCGTCAATAGTGACCGCGGGAACAAGCACGATCAGCGTCACGGCGTGCCATACTGCCGATCGCCAGCGTCGCCAAGTCCGGGCACGATAAAATCGCGCTCATCCAGGGCGTCATCCACAGCCACCACGAACAGCCGAGCCGCCGGAAATTCGCGCTCGATCCGCCATATCCCGGCGGGGGCGGCCAGGATAGCCGCCACCGCCACATCCTGAGCCCCCCACTGCGCCAGTTTGCCCAACGCCGCCGCCAGTGAGCCGCCGGTCGCGAGCATCGGGTCCAGGATCACCACCGGCCGACCGCCCCACGCAGGCGGGAAGTTTTCGAAGTACGCTACCGGCCGGTGCGCCGCGTCATCGCGATACAGGCCCAGGTGCGAGACCGAGGCACCCGGAGCCGCCGCGCAGAAGGCGTCGACGAGGCCGAGGCCCGCGCGCAGGATGGGCATCAGCACCGGCTCGGTGGCCAGCACCACCCCGCGTGCGGCGGCAATGGGCGTCTCGACCCCGACTTCACGCACCGGCAGGCCTGCCAGCACGGGGTAGGCCATAAGCCGCCCGATGGCATCCAGATGGCGCCGAAACGCGGCCGGGCCAGTTTCCCGGTCCCGAAGCGCGGTCAGGTGGACGGCCAGCAGCGGATGGTCGAGCACCGTCAGCACACCAACCCCCCCACCCACTGTCGATCGTGCGGCCGACTCAGCCGACGCCGCCCCGCCGCTCCGCCTCGACAATCTTGTCGACCCGGCTGGCGTGGCGCCCCCCCGCAAAGCCCTCGGCCAGGAAATGACCAATCACGTCCAGCGCCAAGTCGGGCGCCACCAGCCGCCCGCCCATCGTGAGCACATTGGCGTCGTTGTGCGCCCGCGCCAGGCGCGCGGACATCGGCTCGTGGCATGTCACCGCCCGCACGCCGGACACTTTGTTCGCGGTGATGCACATCCCAAGTCCCGTACCACAGAACAACAGCCCGAAGGTGGCTTCCCCCTGCGCCACCGCCTGCGCCACTTTCACGGCATAATCCGGATAGTCCACCGACTCGTGGTCGAAGGTGCCAACGTCGTGGACGTCGTATCCCTGGTCCACCAGCCAATCCACGACGGCCGCTTTGAGATCCACCCCGGCGTGATCTGCGCCGACTGCTATCCTCATGTGCCGCCTCCTCCTCCGTCCGCCTCGGTCTCCCTGGGTTCGTCACTGCCCTCCAGGCTCCGGCCGCGTGGCCCCGCCCTCCGGCGGCGCCGGCCCTAGGTTATCCCCAAGACGCGAGACCAGGGACCACAGGTGCCGACCCAACTGTTCGTAGGCCGTCGCCTTCCCACCCGCCGGATCCTCGATGTCGCCCGTCTCACCCACCGCTTCCGTCAAGAGGCTGACGCGCCCGGCCCAGTCCGGCCGCCGCGCCAGCACCTCGTCGCGCTGGCGGGCGGTCATCACATAAACATGATCCGGGGCGCCCGACACCTCGTCCAGGGACCGGGCTCGGTGGGCGGACAAGTTCCCGCCGCGGCTGGCCGCCACCAGCACCGCCTCGGCCGCCGCCGGCACCCCTGGCCAAGCCTGCGTGCCCGCAGAGGACACCGGGATGTCCGGCTGCAACAGCCGCCAAAACGCCTCCGCCAGCGCACTGCGGCAGGTATTGCCCGTGCACACAAACAGCACCGAGGCCGTCGATTCCACCCTCGCGCCCCCGCTCACGCCCTCATCACCTCCGCCGCCGCACGCTCCAGGCGGTTCATCACCGCCCAGCCCAGTCCCTCTCGATTGTTCCACACCGCCACCAGCCGTTCCAACCCCGGCCAGCAATCCAACGTCATCAAGCCGTCGAACAGCACCCCCGCGGCGTCCTCCGGCGTGGCGCCGAGGCTGATGGCCGCGGGCCAGCCCAGCGCGCGCACCACGCGCTCCTCCGCCAAGAGGCCTGTCCGATCCCGGGGCCACGGGCCAAGCGTCTCGACGGCGGCCTCGGGATCCAGGGCCAGCAGCACCAGGGGCCGGTCCGGCGCGTAGTGGCGGTACCGCATCCCGGGCGACCGCGCGGGCCCGCCCTCGGCCGGGGTGTCGAGCCGCCCCACCACCTCTTCGATGGCCGCGCGTGGAAGGCCTCCTGGCCGGAGCAGCACGGGTCGAGGCCCGGAGACATCCACCACGGTCGACTCCACGCCGATGGTCGCCGGCCCGCCATCCACGAGCCACACGGTCACGCGGGGGACGTCGGGTCCCCCGAGCGCCTGAGCCACGCCGTCGGCGGTGGTGGGACTGGGTCGGCCCGACCGGTTGGCGGACGGCGCCGCCACGGGCACGCCGGCGGCCGCCAGCAGGTGGCGGGCCACGGGATGGCTGGGGCTGCGAACCGCCACGGTATCCAGCCCGCCCCGGACGGCGCGGGGAACGGTGCGCCGCGCCGGCACCACCAGCGTGAGCGGCCCGGGCCAAAATCGCTCCGCGAGGCGGCGTGCGTGCACCGGCCACGCGCTGGCCACCGACTGGGCCGCCGCCACGTCCACCACATGCAGGATCAGGGGGTTGTCGGGCGGACGCCCCTTCACGAGGTAGATGGCGGCCACAGCGCCCGGGTTGGTGCCGTCGGCTCCCAGGCCGTACACCGTCTCCGTGGGGAAGGCCACCAGCTCCCCCGCCGCCAGCGCGGCCGCCGCCCGCCTGATGCCGTCGTCGCTGGCCGGGAGCCGCATCACCGCCATGTGCTGTCCTCCCCCCGCCTACGCTCTCTACCGCCTCCATTACACCACACGAGTGCGGGCGCTAGTGCAGCAGTCCACCCCACCAGAGCCACGCCGCAGCCACCCCCAGGGTCGCGCCCGACAGCGGCAGGGACCACGCCAGATACGTGCGAAAGTTGAGCGTGTATCCGCGCGTGCGGGCGAGGCTTACCCCCACCAGGTTGGCCGACGCCCCCAGCAGCGTGGCATTGCCGCCCACCGCCGCGCCCGTCGCCAGCGCCAGCCACAGCGCGAGGCCATAGTGGGGCTCCTGCGCCACAATGCCCGACACCAAGGGAATGGCGGCCGCCACAATGGGTATGTTGTCCAACACCGCCGAGCAGACGGCGGCCGCCACCAAAAGGACCAGCGGCAGCCAAACCCCCAGGTGCTGTGCCAAAAGCCAGGTCCCGGCCGCCTGGATGACTCCCGCGCGCACCATCGCCCCCACCACGATGAACAAGCCGCCGAAAAAAACCAACGTGCCCCAGTCTACGGCCGCGAGATGGTGCTCCACATCTCCGCCCACCAGCAGCAGGGCCAGCGTCGCGCCGGCGACGGCGATGAGGCCCACGGGCAGCCCCAGGTCCGACTGCAGCACAAAGCCCACCAAGGTGGCGGCCATCACCAGTCCCAGCGCCCAGCCCCGGCGAGGGTGGGGAATAGAGGTCGGGTGCCAGCGCGCCGCCGGGCGATCCGGCGCCTTCAGCGCCAGGCGCGCGTACCCCAGCACCATCAGCACCATCACCAGGGCCAAGGGGCCCAGGTGGATGACGAACTGCGTGAAGGACAGGCCGGCCGCGGTGCCGATCAGGATGTTGGGGGGGTCGCCGACCAGGGTCGCCAGCCCGGCCAGGTTGGACGTCATGATGGCAAACACCAGCAAGGGCACCGGATCCATGTCCATGTGTTCGGCGGCCGTGAACAGCGCGGGGCCGAGAATCAGGATGACGGACAGGTTGGGCAGGACGCTGGACAACACCGCCGCCACCAACAGGAACCCCAGGATGGTGCCCCACGGGGACGGGCCGCTCACGCGACGCACCCACGCGGCGAGTGCCGGAAACAGGCCCACCTCTTCGCCCAGGCTCACCAGCACCATGAGGCCAAACAACAGCAAAAGGGTGTTCCAGTTCACGGCGGCCACCACGCGGCCGGGCGGCAGCAGTCCGCCAAACACCGCCGCAAGCGCCGCCGCCATGGCGGCGGCCGCCCGATGGACCCATTCTCCGACCAGCATCACGTACAACAGCGCAAAGATCAGCAGGGACCACAGCGCGGCCTCAGGCATGAATTATGGGCGCCCCGGGTCGGTCGCCGCCTCCTTCCCCACGGGCCGGTGGTGAAACTGCAGCCAGGCATCCACGCCGCCCGTCAGGCGCGCCACCTGATCATAGCCCTGCTCGCGCAGCACTTCCTGCGCGTACTCGCTGGCGCCGTGCCCATGCTGGCAAAAGACAATCAAGAGCGCCTGGGGGTCCCAGTCTCGGGGGTCATCCTCCAAATCCGTGACCGGCACCGCCACCGAACCCGGCACGTCGCCGATCTTGGCAAAGCGTACGTCAATCAGCACCGTAGGCAGTCCGCGCCCGAGCCGCTCCACCACCTCGGGCACCGTGATGGTGTCCGGGGCGAGCGCCCCGTCATGCACGTCCCCACCTCCCCCATACCACCCGCGCGATGCCGCTGGCGTCGGACACGGGCGGCGCCACCGTGAGGCCGGCCTCGGCCAGGGCCTCGGCCACCTCGACGGCCTGGCCCGCCCCCACCTCCAGCAGCGCATGCCCGCCGGGGGCCAGCTTACCCTGGAGTTGCCCCACAAGGCGCAGGATGAGTTCCGGCCCGCGGGCTCCCCCAAACACCGCCCGCGAAGGTTCGAAGCGCACCTCCGGGTCCACGGCGTCGGCCTGGCCCACGTAGGGCAAGTTCGCCACCACGGCCAAGAGCCCGCCCTCAACCTGCGCCAGCAGATCCGAGGGGTAGAATCGGGTACTGACGCCCACCCGCTCCCGATTGGCTTTGGCCAGCGCCAGCGCCTGCAGGTCCGAATCCACGCCCTCCACCCGCCAGCCAGCAAATCCATAGCGGGCCAGCGCCACCGCCACCGCCCCGGAGCCCACCCCCACGTCCACCACGCGGCCCTCGCGGGCCGGAATCTCCCGGAGCGCTGTCTCCACCAGGGTTTCGGTGGCGGGCCGCGGCACCAGCACCCGAGGCGTGACCACGAGGTCCAGCCCAAAAAACTCCTGGTGGCCCAAAACGTACGCCATCGGCTCCCGCTGCGCTCGCCTCGCGGCCCACGCGTCCAGGCGCGCCCACGCGGCCGCGTCGACGTCGGGCCGGTCGCGGTACAGCGCTTCCTTCGGGATGCCCAGCGCGGCGGCCAGCAACAGGGGCGTCTCCCGCTCCGGGTCGGGGACCCCCGCCCGCGCCAACTGCGTGCGCACGGCGTCCCATGCATCCACAAGGGTCATCACGACACCGGCCGAGCCAGCCGCGCCTGGTCCGCCGCTGCCGCCAATGCGGCCAAAAGCTCGGTAAGGTCCCCGTCCAGCACAGCCTCCAAGCGGTGGAGGGTGAGGCCGATGCGGTGGTCGGTGACGCGATTCTGCGGAAAATTATAGGTGCGAATCCGTTCCGAGCGGTCCCCGCTCCCCACCAGCGCCCGCCGCGCGGACGCCTGCTCGGAGGCCTGGGCCTGGGTGCGCAGATCCTGCACACGGGCGAGCAGAATCCGCATGGCCTTATCTCGATTTTTGTGCTGGGACCGCTCATCCTGGGCGTGCACGGAAAGTCCGGTGGGAAGGTGTGTGATGCGCACCGCCGATTCGGTCTTGTTGACGTGCTGGCCGCCCGCACCCCCAGCCCGCATGGTTTCAATTTTCAAATCTTCGGGGTCGATGGCCATATCCACCTCTTCCGCCTCGGGCATCACCGCGACCGTCGCCGCCGATGTGTGGATCCGCCCCTGGGCCTCAGTGGATGGCACGCGTTGCACCCGGTGCACGCCACTCTCAAACTTGAGGCGGCTGTAGGCGCCCTCCCCTTCGATGAGGACAACAACCTCCTTGAAGCCCCCGATGTCCGTCGGGCTCTCCGACAGCAGCTCAACCCGCCAGCCCTCCCGCTCGGCAAATCGAAGGTACATGCGCAATAGGTCGGCCGCGAACAGCGCGGCTTCGTCGCCGCCCGTGCCGGCTCGGACCTCGACGATGACGTTTCGGTCGTCGTTGATGTCGCGCGGGAGCAGATCGTCCGCCAACTGCGACTCAAGCCGGGCTAAGTCACTGCGCACGGTATCCAGTTCCGCCTCCGCCAGCGCGCGGAGCTCGGGGTCTTCCCGCATCAGGCGGCGCAGTTCATCCTCGGTCCGCCGGCCCTCCTGATACTGGGCAAACCGCGCCAGCACGGGCGCCAGGCGGGCCAACTCCTTGCCCAAGCGCCGCGCCATCGCCGGGTCCGATACCACCTCCGGACGGGACAGTTCGACCTCCAAATGGTGTCCGCGCGCCGTCAGCTGTTCCAGGCGCCCCGTCATGCGGCTGTCCATCGCCTCGCCCCTCCGCTACTCGGGTCGCCCCGTCCCAATTGCCGCCGCTCGGTGCATTCGCGTCTCATGCTTGCTCCATTTCCACGGCACCACCGGACCGGAAAGAAAAACAGAGCCGAGGCTCTGTTTACTTCATGCCGTATTTGCGCTTGAAGCGCTCTACGCGCCCGCCCGTATCGATCAGCCGCTGGCTGCCACCCGTATAGACTGGATGACACTTGCCACAAACCTCGATGCGCAGGTTTTCCCGCGTCGATCCTACCTCGTACACCGCGCCACAGGAGCACGTGATGGTGGTGCGCTGATACTTGGGATGAATTTCTGGCTTCAACCTCTCACCTCTTCCGATGCGCCGCGTGAGTCGCCGTTTATTTTATCAGAGCGGCGGCGCGCCGCACAAGAGGCGGCACCTGCCCCGGCGGCCGCCCGCGCAATGCGCCTCCGCTCTCCGCCTACCCGACCACAAATTTGCGTCCCATACAAGGAATCTCCTGTGCGATGTCGAACCTGGTAAGCCGTTCGTGCCTGACGGTCCGACAACGGGGGTGTGGCATGCATCGATTCTGGCCGGGAGTGTGCGCGGCGATGTTGCTGGCGGTTGGGCCACTGGCGGCGGCGCACGCGGCGACGCTTCAGCAGTTGGAGCAGCAGCAGCACCTGACGTCGCAGCAGCTAAATTCGGAGCAGAGCCAGTTGCAAGCGACGCAGAACTCCATTTTGGCGACCCAGTCCCGCATCCAGCAGATAAACCAGCAGGTGGCCCAGGATCGCGCGCGCGTGGCAGCGCTCGACGGCGAAATTCAGTCCACCCAAGCCCAGCTCACCACCACGCAGAACGAAATCATGAGCATCGATCGCCATCTGCATTACGAAGCGTCTCTCCTGACAGCGCAGGTGCGCTTGATGGAAGAGCATGGCGCGGTGGGGTACCTGGATGTCATTTTGGGAGCCAAGTCGTTTTCCGACTTTTTGAGCCGTCTCTACATGCTGAGCCAGGTGGCCGCCATGGCCAGCAACCTAGTGGACCAGATCAAGGCCCAAGACGCGCTGATGCACCAGAAGCAGGCCGAATTGGTCTCCCAGAAAAACGACCTGATGGCGCTGCAGCAGCAGGCCGTGGTCGCCACCAACGCGGAGCAGGCGGCCGCGGCCAGCGCCGGGGCCTTGGTCATCAGCCTCAACAGCCAAGAGCAGCAGCAGGCAGCATACATTAGCCAGCTGAAGGCCCAGCTCACTAGCATCGTCAACCAGATTCAAGCGCTGTTGGCGCAGTTCACGGGGGGCTACCTGAGCCAGCACCAGCTTTTCACGGCGCTCTACCCGCTGGTGCAGTCGGCCACGAACCAGCTCGGCGGCGGCATACCGCCCGCCCTGGTTATTGGCGTCATTACAGAGGAATCCGGCGGCAATCAGCACGCGGTGAGCCCCACGGGCGCCGTGGGCTTGATGCAGGTGGAGCCGGGCACGGCCGGCCCGATCGAAGCGGAGCTGGGCCTTGCGCCCTCGGCGCTGTACAACGCCGAGGACAACCTGCTCATTGGGTGCTTTGAACTCCGGTATCTGCTGGACTATTTCGGCGGCTATGGCGCCTCGGCCCGCGTCGATCCCTCACTAGCCGTGCCGCCGGGCAACAGCAACACGTTTCTCAGCGAGGCGCTGGCCGGCTACAACGCCGGGCCCGGCAGTGTCACGGCTTACGGAAGCCTGGCCGGGCTCTTCGCTCAGTCCTGGGGTGCCTCGGTCCATCAGTATGTGGCCAACATCGAGGCGCTGTACCTGCAGTACTCACAGTGGGCTCCCTGACCCGACGACTGCGGGAGGGGTCATTCCCTCCCGTTTTTTTTATGCGCCCGAGCCCCGACGCTTAAGCGTCGGGCCCATCGGGCGCGCCATGCCACCGGCGCGACCCGTCGGCCCACAGCTCCGCCTTGAAGATGGGCGACCGGGATTTCACCCGGTCGATGCCCGCCCGGCAGGCATCAAACGCCTCCGGCCGGTGGGGCGCGGACGCTCCGACAAACACGCTGGCCTCGCCGACCATGAGGCGCCCCACGCGATGCACGATTACCAGCCGGCAAAGGCCGAATTCCTCCAGCAGCCCGGACCCGATGCGCCGAAACTCGGCCAGCGCGAGCGGCGTGTAGGCTTCATACTCCAGGCCCACGGCGGGCCGCCCCATTAATTCCTGGCGCACCACGCCGATGAACAGGGCCTGGCCGCCGGCAGCGGGATCCGCCAGGCGCGCCACCAGTTCCGCCACGTGAATCGGCTCCGGTCCCACGTGATACCACGCTGCCGCCTCGGCGCTCATCGGGCTAACCTCCCGCCACCGGGGGGATGATGGCCACCACGTCACCGGCCCCAAGCTCGCGCGTCCGGGGCGCCCACGCTTCGTTCACGGAAAACAAGAACCGGTCCGCCCCGGCTCCCAATTGTGCCGCGTACTCCGCAAACAGCGCGCCCACGGTGGTGTGGCGCGGCACGGCACGAGAAACGCGGTGCGCCCCCACCCGCTCGGCGGCAAATGAGAAAAATAGCACGGTGATGGGAATGCTGTCCGCGGGACTGCTCGGGTCTAAAGGGGACTGTGGCTCCGTCATGCCTTAAAGCCTCCCGTCGGCGGCCGAGCCGCCGTTGTGGCGCAACTGGTTGGAGGATAACAGATTCATGCGCACTCGGACGTACTGGCACGGGACGCTCTTCCTGGCGCTCTCGCTCGTGGCGGCCTGGCTGTTCTGGCGGCAGCTGCCGGCCATCGGTCGGTCCCCGGCGCCCGGCCCCGCCGTGGTGCACCTCGCGCCACAGTCCCGGGGCGTCGTGGGCGTGGATGAACCCATCACGCTCACGCTGCCCTGGCCGGCAAGGCCGCGCCAGGTTTACCGCGCGGTGCGCGTTAGCCCCACGGTGCCCTGGCACCTCACCCGCCTCAGCCAAGACGTGTATCAGATTCACCCGGCCACCCAGTGGCCCGGCCGCGCGCGCATCGCCGTGCACGTCCAAGTTGCCCAACTCTTTCCCGGCCTGCCGGTGGTGGCCACCGCCACCGATGCCATCCGAACCGACGACAGCCGCACGGTGGTCGTGAACCTCACCCTCCAGGTGCTCCAGGCGTACGAGGGAAGCCGCCTGGTGGCCACACTGCCCATTTCCAGCGGGGTCACCCCGGAGTATCCCACGCCCACGGGCCACTTTTACATCTGGCGGCGCGTCCGCCTCGGCGACATGAGCGACGGGCGGCCCGGTGAGCCCGGCGCCTACCATGTGGCGCACGTCCCGTATGCGCAGTACGTCTACCGGGGCGTCGCGATTCATGGCGCCTACTGGGCACATCAGTTTGGCGTGCCCCACAGCCACGGCTGCATCCAGCTTTCCACCCGCGTCGGCAATCCCCACCCCGCCGGCGTACCCGAGGATGCGGGCTGGCTGTGGAACTTTGCGCACCTTGGCACCCCGGTCATCATCGAGGGCACCACACCGCCCCACACGCGGCTCCTGCGCTACCCCCGACCGCCGCGCGGGCTGCCGGCCTCCGATGCTACAGCCCGGCCAGCACCCGGTCCGCCGCCGCGAGCACCCGGTCGATAACGTCCGCGGTGTGCGCCTGGGACACAAACGCGGTCTCGAAAGGCGACGGCGGCCAGAACACGCCTTCCGCCAGCATGCCGTGGAAGAAACGGCGAAACCGGTCGCGGTCCGCCGCCTCGCTCTCGGCCATGCTGCGCGGCGCCCGCGCGGCAAAAAACAGCGTCATCATGCCGCCCACGTGCGGCGCCACTGCGGGCACGCGGCGTCGGGCCGCCCGAGCCTCAAGTCCCTTGGCGAGGGATGCCGTGCTGGCCGCCAGATCCTCGTAAAAGGCTGGCCCGCCGATGGTGTCCAGCTGAGCCAGCCCCGCCGCCATCGCCACCGGGTTCCCCGATAAGGTGCCGGCCTGGTACACCGGCCCCTCAGGCGCCACCAGGTTCATGAGCTCGCGGCGGCCGCCGTACGCGCCCACGGGCATCCCGGCGCCAATCACCTTGGCCAGGCAGGTCAGGTCCGGGGTGATGTCCCCCCATCCCTGCGCACCGCCCCACCCCACGCGGAAACCGGTCATCACCTCGTCAAACACCAGCAGCGCCCCAGCCGCCTGGGTGAGCGAGCGCAGGGCCTCCAAAAACCCCGGCACCGGCAGCACGGTCCCCATGTTCCCCGCCACCGGCTCCACGATCACCGCGGCAATCTCCGACCCGCGATCGTGAAACAATTGCGTGACGGCGTCGGTGTCATTGTAGGGCACCGACACCGTGAGAGCCGCCCACTCCGCCGGCACGCCCGCGGAGTCGGGCACGCCCAGGGCGGCCGCGCCCGACCCCGCCCGGATCAGCAGCGAGTCGTGATGGCCGTGGTAGCAACCACTGAACTTCACGACCAGTCGGCGGCCGGTGGCCGCCCGGGCCACGCGCAGGGCCGACATGGTGGCTTCGGTGCCCGAATTGACGAAGCGAAGCTTTTCGACCGCGGGCATGGCCCCCGTGATGCGCTCCGCCAGCAACACCTCCCGCGGCGACGGGGCACCGAACGAGAGGCCGTGGGCCACGGCCCGCGTGGCGGCCGCCACCACCGGAGCCGCGGCATGCCCTAAAATCAGGGGGCCGTAGCTCATCACCAAATCGATGAGCCGGCGGCCTCCCACGTCCACCAGATAAGGCCCCTCACCCCGATCGACGAAAAACGGCTCGCCCCCCACACCCCGAAACGATCGCACCGGGCTCGAGACCCCACCCGGCATCAGAGCGCGCGCCCGGGTGCCCCAGGGGTCGTCCGCATACGGTACCCCCTCCGTGATAACCACGTTCTTCGTCACGTCCCCAACCGCCTCCCGCCTCTGCACAGGATCTACACGTTGAATCGAAAGTTCACCACGTCTCCATCCGCCATCACGTAATCGCGCCCCTCCATCCGCACCAGCCCGTGCTCCCGGGCCGCCGCCAGCGACCGATGCTCACCCAGCGCCACAAATGGCACCACCTCGGCCCGTATGAAGCCCCGCTCAATATCCGAGTGAATCTTGCCGGCGGCGGCCCGGGCCGTGGTCCCTGCGGGAATCGGCCACGCCCGCACCTCGTCCTCGCCGGCGGTCAAGAAAGACACCAGGCCCAATTGTCGGTAGATGGCCTGCGCCAGGCGGGCCATGCCCGAAGCCTCAAGGCCCACTTCCGCGAGAAAGAGCGCCTGCTCCTCGGGGTCCAGCTCGGAAAGCTCCCATTCGAACTGGCCCGCCATCTCCACCAGCGCCACCCCTTTGCTCGACGCCAGGGCCACCAGCGCGTCGCGTCCCGGCCAGTCGTGGTTCTTCAGGTCTTTGTCGGACAGATTCACCACCCACAGCATCGGCTTCAGGGTCAGGAATTGATATCCCCGCATTCCGGCCACTTCCTGCGGCGTGAGCGATGCCTGGCCCAGGCGGCCCCCGTCTTCGAGCACCGCGATGAGACGCTCCACCAGCGGCAGCTCCGCCCTGGCTTCGGCGGTCACCTTCCTGCCTTGGGTCAGCCGCTCGCGGCGGCGCTCCAGCAGGTCCAAGTCGGCCAGGGCCAGCTCCAGCTCCATGTCCGCCGCCGCCGCGGCGGGATCGGGCGCCTCGCGCAGCGCGCTCGGAAATCCCCGTATGATGTGCACCAGCGCGTCCACCGGCCGCACATCGGCCAAGAGCCGGTTGGGGCCGTCGCCGTCGCCCGGCGCCTGCCCGGGAATGTCGACAACCTGAATGGTCGCCGGCGTAACCTTCTTCGGGTGATACAGGTCGGCCAGCGCACTGAGCCGGTCGTCCGGCACCCGGGCCTGCGCCCGGTGCGATTCCGGCCGACCCCCGCCAAATTCCGCCACCGACGCCTTTTGGCCCGTCAGCAGGTTGAATACCGTTGTCTTGCCCGATCCGGGCAGTCCCACCAAGCCTACGTCCACGTCGTCCCCCCGCCCGATGGTAGCACGCCCGCTTCACCCGAGGGTTGGGGCCACGCGGCCAAGCTCGCGTCCACTACGCCCGCGGGTTCTCCGCGGCGAAGCGCCCGCAACACGCCGTGGATCGGAGCCAGTTGCTGGTAAAACGCGACGGCAGCCTCATCGACCGGCCGGGGGTAGGCTGCCCGCGCCCCGGCCCCCAATGCCCCGAGCCCGGCGAAGTCCAGCATGGGGTCGCCCCAGGTCATGTCGCCAAAATCAATGACCGCGACCACCTCCCCGGCCTCTGCCAGCAGGTGCTCGGGCGCGAGGTCGCCGTGAATGAGCGCCACGGCCGGACCCCCGGCGTCCCAGCGGGCGAGGGCGGCTCTGTACCAAGCGCGAGCGCGCTGGGACGCCGCGGCGCCGAGCCGCGGCCAGATATGGCGCTCCAATTCGAGGCCGAGCCTGGCGAAGCGCCGCCGCCACGCGCGCCGTCGCCGCTCCAGGTGGCCCGCATCGGGCGCGGTGGCGTGCAGGGCGGCAAGGAACCGGCCCACGCGGCCCCCGGCCTCCGCGCCGAGGGCGATGTCCCCGGCCCCGGGCAACCTCCGGTACACGCCGCCCCACGGGGCGCGCCAGACATACCGCGGAACCAAGACGGGCAGTCGCGGCGCCAGCCGGTCCAGCATGCGCATCTCCCAGCCCAGGTGCGTCCGGGCTCGGGGCGTCCGTGGCACGCGCAGCAACCAGCCGTCATCCACGATAAACACCTGGCAATCCCAGCCATCATCGGAAAACAGCGTGATCGTGTGAAGGGGCCAATCCGGCCAGGAGCGGCGGGCAAGCGCTGTGACCTCATCCGCTGTCATCCCGCGCCTCCCTGTCGTTTTCCGCCCACCATATTCGCACAAGCACAGACGCGCTATGCTGGTGCCCGAAGGGAGGCGAGGGTCGGTGCGAATGAACCTGCCACCTCCGCCGCCCGGCGCCCATTTCACGCCGCTCCTGCTGTTTTACGTCATCAACGTGGCGATTGTCACGCTGGTGGTGCTGGTGGGCGGCCGCTACCTGCTGTGGCTCTGGGAGCACCACCGCTTTCCCGGGCCCCCGTCGCCGCCGATTCCCGGCCGCCGGGTGCTGACCGTGGGTCTGGGATCGCTGTGGCTCTTGGACGGCATATTGCAGCTTCAGCCGCTGATGGTGACCCAGTTCCTGCCGCGCCTGCTGGCGCCACTGCTGCAGGGTCAGCCTGCCGTGATTGCGCAGAGCATCTCCGCGGGCATGTATCTGTGGGGACTCTCCCCGGTTGCCGCCAACCTGGTGGCCGCCTGGCTGCAGGTGGCCATCGGTCTCCTGATCCTGCTGGGCGGCGAGTCCCGGTGGCGGCGCGCCGGGCTCTGGCTGTCTCTCGGGTGGGGACTGGTGGTGTTTGTGGCGGGCGAAGGCGCCGGGAGTCTGTTCGCCCACGGCAGTTGGCTCGTCGGGAGCCCCGGGGCGGCGCTGCTGTACGCCGTGATGAGCCTCATGCTGCTGGCCCCGGTCGCATGGTGGACGGGTCCCCGCATGCGCGCCGTGTGGTGGCGGGTTGTCGGCGGCACGTTTCTGCTGGCGGCCGTGCTGCAGGGCTGGCCTCCGTCGGGCTGGTGGTCGGGACAGCTCGGCCGCTACCTCGCCGCCATGGCCGCCATGCCCCAGCCCGCCATCATTTCCGGGCCCATCCGGGCCTGGGCCGCCTCGGCCCTCCAGCACCCGGTGGTGTGGAATGGTGCGCTGGTGGTCATCTTTCTCGGCGTCGCGGTGCTGTGGGCCACCGCCCGGGGCCGCTGGGCTGGCTCCGTCTGGTGGGTGACGGCGGCCATCGTGAGCGCGACGTGGTGGCTCGGCCAAGATTTTGGCATGTTGGGCGGCATGGGCACCGATCCCAACAGCGGCGCGCCGATGATGCTCCTGCTGGTCAGCTACGCGTATCACGTGGGCCGATTCGGCCGCGGCGCATAGCCGGCGCGCGGCGCTGCATCCTAAGCGCGGGAGGCGCGCTGTGCTGTTGACGGTGGGCATCGTGCTGGTGGTGGGGTGGATCGTGGGCACCCTAATTTTTCATGTGGCGGCGGGCCTCACGTACGCGGCCCTGGCACTGGGCCTCGTCCTCATCGTGTGGCACGGGGTGACCCGGCCCGCGCGCCCCCGACGCCCGCCGCCAAAGTCCTGATCCCAGGCCGCTTGTCATGAAGGCAGCCATGGGGCCGCGGTCAAACGTTCGCACCCGGCGGCAGTCACGAGCACCATGTCCTCCTGCTGGCCCTTGGTTACGCCCGGGATCACGAATTCGGGCTCCAGCGACAGCACCATCCCCGGCTCCAGCGGGATGTGGCTGCCCGGCATGATCCAAGGATTCTCCACGCACTCGATCCCGATCCCGTGGCCCATCGGCTCGTACCGCTCGAACCAAGGCGTGCCTTCGTAAGCCGCCCCCACGGCGTGGGCCACCTGATCGCCGGTGGCCCCAGGCCGAATGGCGTGGATGGTGCGCTCCAGCAGATCCACGGACTGGGTGAGCAGTTCCTGGCGCACCGTATCGGTGGGCCCCGCGCTCCAGGTGCGCGCCACATCGAACGCGTAGTGGCCCACCCATCCCAGCAGGTCCATGTAAACCAGATCGCCGGGCGCGATCACCCGGCCGGTGGCCAGTGGCCAGCGGCCGGACGCCAGGACGGCATCACCGGCCCGCAGGCGAATGCGCGCCACATGATCGGCGCCGGCCTCTTGGCACGCTGCCGCCACCGCCCGCGCCACCGTGGCTTCCGCCGCGCCGGCCACTGTGGCGTCCCACGCCGCCCGGATCCCGGCGTCGGCGGCCCGCGCCGCCGCCCGGAGGCACTGCTGTTCGTAGTCCGACTTGATCATCCGGAGCGATACCACGAGGTGATCGGCCATGACCCATTCGGTACGAGGAAAGGCGTCGCGCAAACCACTGTACGTTTTCAGGTTCACCACGTCCGAGCCCGCGATGCCCAGCCGCGTGGGGCCGCTGAGACCATAGACTCGGCGCAGAGAGGCTATGAGCGCGCTGTTCAGATCCATGGTCTCCACGATGTCCCCCACGGTGTCGGCAAGCACCGCGCGATCCGTCTGAAATGCCGCAAACAGGCGGATGGCCTGACCCGGCACCACCAGGCAGCCGGAGAACCCGGCGCCGTTGCGCCGTTCGTCGGACGCCCACGGCGGGAAGACAATCCGATGACCCGTCAGGTAGAGCACGTGCCCTTCCCGCTCCATGTATCCGCTAAACGCCAGCAACCCGTCCAGTCCCTCGGCCGCCACGGCCGCCGACAATTTGTCGTGTCGCTCACGATACTCTCCCGACGGCATGGTTACGCCTCCCACGGGCCCGCCTCCTTGCATGGTGGGTGGTCTGTCCACCCGCACGCAGTTTAGCGCACTTCGCACCACGCAGACAGGCAATTGCCCGCGGGGACGGTCTTTGCCCTCCGGGTTATACCGCGCAGACACTTGGGATGCCGGGCGCGGAGCGAACGCGGTGCGGACCTATAGCAACGGACGCAAACACGACGTGGTTTGACGCTACCCGTGGCCATCTTGGCGTCGTGGGCTCGCCGCGGTATCCTTTAACCGATAGGTCGAGTTCAGCGTGCCACCCGCCGAGGTTATTGTCGGAGCGGTGCAATCCAGGGAAGCATCACCCCGGGGTACTGACTTGTGCGCCGGTGCTTGCGCCGCGGCCGGTCCAGCCCTTCCGTGGTTTGCGCAAAAGCATGTGTGGGGAGGACCGACCCATCCGGAACAAGGAGGAGCGCAACGTGGTATTTCCACCGCCGTCCGTGTCGCGGTCCGCCAAGCAAGTGACCGCGATCGGATGGGTATTTAACGTAGGATATCTAATGCTTTCATTCGCCATTCCATTGTATGCTGCCAGTCGACACTTTTCAATTTTTACGATCGCTTTGCTGACGGCGCTCCCGGGCGTCTTCCTGATATTGCAGCGCGTGCTCAGCGGGCCGTTTACCGCCGTATTTGGCGAGGTCCGCATCCTGAGAGTGTCCCTCGGGCTGGCCGTGCTCGCTGGCCTGGCTCCGTTCGTGGGGTACACCAGCCTGGTCGGGCTGGTGGCCGCCCAAGTTTTCAGCGGCGCCATGCGCGGGCTGTTCTGGACATCGGCCCAGTCTTACATCACGCGGCTTCCTGGCGATATCGCCACGCGGCTCGGGCACTTTACCGGGGGCGCCAACCTGGGCGGCCTTATTGGCATCGTGGTCACCGGGCCGCTGGTCGCGGTGGTGGGCTATCGCGCGATCTTCGGCCTCATCACCGGGGTCCAGGCCGCTGCGCTGCTGCTCACCGTGGGTCTGGTGTCCCTGGCGGCCGACCGGCGGCATGAGCAGGTGCTGCGGGCGCTGCGCCGACTGCCTTCTCTATTTCGCTACTCCACGGTGTGGGTGGCGGGAGGCATTGCCCTGTTGGCAGCTTTCCCGCAGGCGCTGGTGCAGTCGTTTTATCCGCTCTGGGTGCTACACCTCACCCACTCCACGACGATGGCGAGCTTGGTCACCGCGCTGCGGAACGTCGGCACCATCTTAGGTAGCTTTATGGCGGGCCGCATCCTGCGCTGGACCGGCCAACGCACGGGGGCCCTGATCGGGGTGGGCGGCATGGCGGCGGGGATTTTCCTGACGGGGGCTACGACCGTGCCGTGGCTCGTCTCGGCGGCCCTGATCGCGACGGGATTCCTGTCCGCGCCGGTCGCGGTGCTGTATCTGACGTTGGTGGTGGGGGCGGTGGCCAATGTCGACCGGGCATCCGCCATTGCCGTCGCGAGCGTATTTTGGTCGGTCGGCATGCTCCTGGTGCCCCTAATATTTGGCGTCGTGAGCCAACTCAACGGCATGGGCCCGGCTTTCCAGTGGCTGGGCGTGGGACTCGGCTGCACGCTCATCCCGCTCGCCAGTGCACGGGTGTGGTCACGGGTCTCGACGGAGCGGACCGCATCGGCGGCGGCGCCCCCCGCGTAGCACGGCCGGACAGCGCGCGGTGTTCTCCCCGCGTCAAACCGGCTTCATGGCTTCAAATGGGTTGCGGCAGGTGCGGCCGTAGTAGATGGAGCGGCACGTCGCGGGGCCAAACACCCCCTCGGGCCGTGGCTCGGCTCACCTCGCGGATCGCATTGGCGCGCATCATTTCCAGCGCCGGACCGCCGACAAATGTGGGCAACAGGGTGATGCGGACGCGCTCGCGGTCCAGGGCGACATCGTGCACCATGCCCAGCGCCACGACACCTGCTCCAGCGCCGCCGCCACCTGCTGCGCACGCGGTCCCGGGGCGGCTACCACGACGCCCCTGGAGCCGACCGGTCCACTTCGCTCGGATCCCGCAGCAGCAGCGCGAGGTCGGGGAAGTGCTCACCGTGGCGCCCATTCAGCGTGCCCCATCCCCGGGGGCAGCGACCAGCCCAAGGGGGCTAGCGCTTACACCACGCGGGCGCGCCAGTCATCAGCCAGATGCGACGCGTCGGGCAGGAGGTTCAACGCCTCGATCTCGGCCGCCATCGGGCCGCTGCTGGCCAGGTCGGCCGCCCGGCCCAGCGCAACCTGCATCCGCCGGACGCCGTCGGGCCCCCGTGCGCCAGATATATCGCATGGTGCTGATCGTGATAGCGCTCCTCCCGGCGAATCTTGGCGGCCGCCTCCGCCAGCGGCCGGCAGTCCGTAGGAGGTGGCCGCGTGTCCCATTTCATTCTGGGCAATGGACGAAAACGCCACGTCCTCCTCCAGCTGGAGGCCCAGCCCGAGCCACTCGCTCGCGCGCGCAGCCACCACCAGGTCGTCGTCCGCCGACTGCATCAAAAGCGCACCGAGCGCCATGTGGTTGCGGTCGGCATCCACTGTCTATCCCTCCCTGGCTCGTGCTCGGCCATGGTCTCGGGTGTCATGGCCTGCTGGTGGTACTGCCGCCACTTCGCAACGAGATACAGGTAGTCCGACACCTCGCGATACGTCTTGGCCAGGCGAAACAGCTTATCTGTCCGCTCCGCCCGGGCGATTGCGTCGCCGGGCACCACCCACAGAACGAAAATCTCCCGGCGGCGGAGGAAGCTCTCTCGCGCCAGCATGAGGGCCATCGCCGGCGATCCCGCCAACACGCTGGCTTGCCACTCCACGGTGCCTCGCTCGATGGTTTGGGCACATACCTCATACACGGCGAGATCGCCCTGGCCCGTCAGCGCCGGCTGGTCGGAGACAAAACCCGTTTCGTCACACCGGCTTTCGGGTGGGCACCATCACGTCGCGAACCCATCGGCCTTCCGCGTACGACATCCGGCGCAGGTTCAATCGCGACGCGGAACACGGCCCGTGGTTGGTGATGATGGCGTCAGCGCTTCCAGTCGGGCGGCTGGTAGATCCACTCCTTCGTGGTCGGGTCTTGCCGCACGGTGGGATCCGAGATCGCAAGCCCCAGCGAGCGAATGCGCGGCACATACTTGCTGAGGTGGCGCTGCCGCAGCTCCTCGTTGCTCTTGGTGCGGATCCGAAAGCGCAGGTTCGCTGCCTGATGGGACGACATGGTTGTCCCTCGGGCTTGCGATGGGGCCTCGCCCGGCTCCGGCGGGCCGAAGAACATCATCAGCGCGGGCCATGCAGACACTCTCGCCATGCTGGATGTGGAACGCCTCCTCCTCAACAATCCGCCGGAGCCCGGGTGTATGGGGCACAGGCCCCCCGCCGCATGCCCTCCGTAATGATCGCGGCACCAGCCACCAGCCACCCCATGAGTCCGGCGTCGGCCCACGTGGGCACGAGCAAATGGAAGACGCTGGGGACTTTCTGGCGGCCAGAAAACAGGTCCTCCATGATGTGCTCGCGGTTCTGCTCTCCCGGCGCCATCAAGTCTTCCGCGACGCGAATCAGGAGCTAGCCGTGGCCCTTCGTCTTGAACTTCTCCTTACCCGGGGCGGTGCTGCGCCGAGGGTGACGGTGGCCATGGGTGTCTCTCGACGCCCCCGCCCAGTGGACACGGGCCGCGTCTCGGAGCACCATGTTGCCGGAGCGGATCCCTCGGCCTCCAGGACGGGTGGCAGGGAGCTCCGGAAGGAAGGGCGACCATGCGGCAGATGGATGCGGTCACCGTGGCGGTGGTTCAGGACGCCCCGGTGCTGATGGATCTGGAGCGGAGTGTGGACAAGGCGATCCACCTGCTGGGGGAGGCGGCGGCCCACGGCGCTGAACTCGTGGTGTTTCCGGAAGCGTTTCTGTCGGGCTACCCGCGCGGCTTGGGGTTTGGGGCTGTCGTCGGCAGTCGCCAGCCCCAGGGCCGCCTCGACTGGGGCCGGTACTGGCGGTCGGCGGTGGCCGTGCCCTCCCCGGCGATCGACCGGCTGGCCGCGGCGATTGCGCAGGCCCACACGTATGTGGTCCTGGGCGTGATCGAGCGCGCCGACCATGGCGGCCAGGGCACGCTCTACGGCACGACGCTCTATTTTGGCCCCGAGGGCCAGCTTCTCGGCCGTCACCGCAAGTTGAAGCCCACCGGCTCGGAGCGGCTCATCTGGGGCGAGGGCGACGGCAGCACGCTGACCGTGGTTGACACCCCGTTCGGCCCTGTCGGGGGCCTCATCTGCTGGGAAAACTACATGCCGCTGGCACGGGCGGCCATGTACGACAAGGGCGTGGCTCTGTACGTCGCGCCAACGGCCGACGCCCGCGACACCTGGCAGGCCACCCTCCAGCACATTGCCTGCGAGGGCCGCTGCTTCGTGCTAGGAGCTAACCAGTACGTCACCAAGTCGATGTATCCCGAGGACTTGGCCTGCGCGGGCGATCTGGCCGACGCCCCCGAGGAGCTGTGCCGCGGCGGCAGTGCCATCGTCGGTCCCTTGGGGCAGTATGTGCGCGGCCCGCTCTATCATGAGGCGGGCCTCTTGGTCGCGACGCTGAACCTGACCGAACTGGAACAGGCGCGGTTTGACTTTGACGTCACCGGCCACTACGCGCGCCCTGACGTGTTCACGCTCCACGTCAACGAGCAGCCTCGCCACAACGTGGTGCGCCACTAGCAGAGCCGCCGGATGTCCGAAGACATCCGGCGGCTCTGCGTGAGACGTCTGCCGGTCACCCGACGGGGATCAGCTACCCGACCCCTGGAACGCGCTGGCGAGCGCGCTGATGTTGGGGGTTCCGAGTCCGCTGGCCGGGTTGTAGATGGTGCCCGCCGTCCCCGTGTAATAGAGGTTGTCGTTGCTCGTGCCGGTCGTGTCCAGCGGCTGGAACGGCGACGACCCTCCCGCCGCAAACCGGTAGATCTGCGGGTTCCAGAACCCGACGCGCGCCCCCACGTCCCCGTTGATGAGCGCGGTGAGCCCGGCCAGTTGGGGAGCTACGAAGCTGGTCCCCCCGACCCGGGCCCAGTCGGTCGAGCGAGATTTCGTGTTGAAGAGGGTGCTGCTGTACACCGCATAGCCCGTCTGCGGGTCCGCGTTCATGGCCAGGTCAGGAATGTTGCGCCCGGACGCGGTCCCCACCACGACGCTCGGGTTGGGATTGAACAGCCACGCGGTGTTGTTGTTGATGGGCGTCAGCCACGGCACCGCACTGAAGGTGTTGACCCCGGACACGCCCTTCTGATACGAGGGCGTCGGATACAGCAGGCTGTATCCCCCGCCGCCGCCGACCGCCTTGAGCGTGGCCCAGGCCGCCTCCGACGGGAACCCGAAACACGCCCACAGCGGGAACAGGTAATCGCGACCCCAGGTCCGTTGCTGAGGCACGGTTACCGAGCAGGTTCCGGATTTGGTGACGTAGGTCTGCGTGCCGGGCAGCGTGGTGCCCCCAGCGGAGGTCACGTACGGACTGTCGGACGGCATGCCGACCGAGAGGTTCGTCGGCACCCCGGTGGCGCGCGACGCCGCGTACGCCCCCGCGTCGCCGGCCGCGGCAAACATCGATATGCCCTGGACGGCCCCCTCCATGTACGCCTCGTTAAATGCCTGGGGATAGCCGGGAGACACGAAGCCGAGGCCAATGCCTTTCATGACTGCCGTTTCGGTGGTGCCCCAGCTGGAGGAGACCGATCCCGCCAGGTTTTGCGTCACCGCTGTGAAGTACGCATCCACGAAGCCCGTACCCCCACCGTTCGGCGCCTGATACACGATGATCCGCGCCTGGGGCGCCAGCGCGCCCGACTGCTCCACGTCCACCGTGGTTTCGATGGAGCCCGATGCCGTGGACACGGGACCCGGGCCTCCGTTTACGTTGACCAGCGTAATCCGATTCGACAGCACCGAGAGCTTGTTGTCGGCCCAGAACGTGTATGCGTCCTGGGGATTCAGCGCCGCCAGCGTTACGATGCCGATGGTTTGGCCCTGGCCCTCCAACCCCGCGTTGTAGAGCGGCTGTACATTGTACTGTTGAATCACGGTCTCCGGCGTGCGCATACCCGCCGGAGGCGTGTTCGAGTTGGTGCTGGGTTGAGTCATCCCCACCGGCGTGGCGAGCTGGCTCACGGCTTGCCCGTAGTTGCTGAGCCCGAGCACTGCCAGCACCTTGCCCGCCATGCCATCCGGGATCGTGGGGGCGCCCTGGGGGGCGTGAAACGTCTTGCCGTCGTACTCCTGGTTCTCAATGCGGACACGAAACGCCTGGTCGAACTGTCCCGCGGTGCCCTGGGCGTTCACCACCAGGTTGTTCGGCATCACGACGCTCGTGATGCCGAACCGCGCCAGGTATTGCGTCAGCCGGTCAATCGTCTGCGTGCTGCGGCCGTAGTCGGCCGCGAACTGCGCCACGGTCAGATAGTGCCGGAACAGCGGCCCCGGCGTCGACACCGCCGCGATGCGCTGAGTCAACTGCTGGGCGTGGTTCACCTTGAAGATGATGCTCACCGTCACCGAGGTGCTGGCGCCCGTGCTACCCAGCACCGTCGCCCCGGCGGGCGCCCCATGGGACCCCGCCGCGGGCGCCGGGGCGGCCGAGGCGCTCCCCAGCCCCCCGCCCATGGCGGTCATCATCAGCGCCGCCGTCATCAGAACCTTCGTTGGCCACTGCATCTTATCGCCTCCTGAATACGTGGGGCCTCATCGGCTGTAGCGAATCCGCGGATCCACCATGGCGTAGAGCAGATCGGCCAGCAGGTTGCCGAGGATCCCAAGCACCCCCACCATTAGGACGACGGCCATGAGCACTGGATAATCGCGCTGCTGCGCAGCATTCCAAAACAGGAGACCCATGCCGGGATAGTTGAAGATCATCTCGATGATGAGCGCGCCACTGAACAACCCGGGCAGGGACATCCCCGCCAGCGTCACGAGCGGAATAACAGAATTGCGCAGGGCGTGCACGTAGAAGACGCGCAGTTCCGAGATGCCCTTGGCCCGGGCGGTGCGGACGTAGTCTTGCTCCAGGGTCTCCACCATGGAGCCGCGTACGAATCGGGTCCACCCCGCCACGGTGCCAATCACCAGCACGACCACCGGCAGGAACATGTGATCAATATAGCCAGCGACCGGCGACCCCGTACTCAAGGGGTTGGAGATTCCCCCGGCGGGAAACCACCGAAGGTCCACGGCAAATACCGCCACCACCATGATGCCCAGCCAGAACACGGGCATGCAGTAGAAGAAATACGTCCCGACCGAGATGACGTGATCGCGGCGCGTCGAGTGGCGCGTCGCCTGCAGGACGCCGAGCCAAATCGAGATGGCGTGCGACAGCAGGATGGCGGTCAAGACCAGGATCAGGGTGCGGGGCAGGTTCTCGCCAATGAGGCTCAGCACTGACGCGTGCTGAGTGTAGGCGTATCCCAGATTCCCGTGCAGCAAACGCCCCAGCCAAATCATGTACTGCACCCAGATGGGCTTGTTGAGCCCCATCGAGCGGTTGAGCTGCGCAATCAGCTGCGGGGTTGCGTTATTGCCTAGCATGATCACCGCCGGTCCTCCTGGGACGATCTGCATGAGACCGAAACTCAAGAACGTGAGAAAGAACAGCGTCGGCAAAGACTGCAACACCCGTTGCAATACCACCCGCGCCATCAGGCTCCCCTCCCCGCCGCGCGCCGCGCGTTGCGCCCAAAGGCCCCCCGCACGCCGTCACCGATGAAATTAATCGACAACACCGTGAGCAGAATCATGAATCCGGGAGGATAGACCAGCCACCACGCGTTCTGCGGCAGATAGGCCATCGAGTCGGCCAACATCGCGCCCCAGTTGGGCAGCGGGGGCGGCAGTCCGAGGCCCAGAAAACTCAGGCCCGCCACGGCCAGGATGGCATCCGCGATGTGGAAGGTGGTGGCCACAATGATCACACCGATGGCGTTCGGAAACAGGTACTGCTTCATGATGAGCCCTTTGGAGGCGCCCGCCGCCACTGCCGCTTCCACATACCCTTCCGTCCGGATGCGCAACACCTCTCCGCGCACCAAACGGCTCACCCCATGCCAGGAAATACCCGCAATCAGGAAAACCAGAGTGAGCGGGCTGGGCTTCACGATCGCGTCGACGAACAGCAACAGAAACAGCCCGGGAATCGCACGGAGCATGTCCACGATACGCATCATGACCGCGTCGACGAATCCGCCGGAGTACCCCGCGATCAAGCCGTACACTACCCCGATGGTCATCCCCGCGATCGCGGCGGCAAACCCCACTTCCAGCGAGGTTTGCCCCCCCAGCATGAGACGCGCCAGCATGTTGCGCCCCAAGTTGTTCGTCCCTAAGGGAAATCGCGCGCTGGGCGGCTGCAGGAGAGACGTCATGTGCAAGGTGTAGGCACTGGCACGATACAGGGTCGGACCCACAAACGAGAACCCTATAATGAGAAGCAGCACGATAATGCCCCAACGCGCCAGCGGATGCTGCCATACCCGCTCCGTGCGTGAACTGCTTTTGGGCATCCACGCGTCGTCGTTCGCGGCACTTCTCACCGCCAGCGCCTCGGTGCTCTCAGTGGTGCTCATCGGTGCCTCCTTTCTTTATCAATGGCCGCAGGCAGCTGCTTCGCCGCTGTCTGTTGGCGCTCGGTCCCTTGCTTCACGACTTGGCCGCCACCGCAACGTCTTGAACCAGGATCGGGGGCAGGCAGGCGGGTGCCAACTGCATCATGCCGCCGCCCACCCAGTGGCGTTCATCCCCGAGCCGCGACAGGCGCGTGCCCCATGCCTCCAGCGCGTTGACAGACACCACCACATTCTTGACACGGCCGACGACGGTCCCGTGATCCACGAGGTACAGGCCTGTGGCGGTGCCCGCCATCTCACCGCGGAGCGGGTTCACCGGCCGGCCTCCCACCCATCCCTCCAGGATCAGCAGGCGGGGGTGCGACTGCAACAGGTCATCCCACGGCGTCGTACCGACGTTCACCGTGACGTTGCTGGGCCGGGGGGTCGGCGGACTACCCAAGTCTCCACCAAACCCGAATCCCAGCGCCGGCTGTCCCAGCTGATGAGCCGCCCGCCGGTCCAGAATCCAGTGGCGGAGAACGCCGCGGTCGATGAGGGGCACGGGTCGCGTCGCGGTCCCTTCGTCATCCCACGGGACACTGCGCGGACCGTCGGCAATCCCTGGATCGCTCATCAGCGATACCTCCGGATGCGCCACCCGCGTGTCGAGGGCATCCGACCACGGGCTGGTTTTCGCCGTCACGGCCGGGGCGGACAGTCGCGCCAGCACCGGGGCCAGCAGGCTGAAGCCCACCGCCGGCATGAAGACGACCGGCAGGACGTCCCCGTCCAGCGCCACGATTCGCTCACCCCAAGCGAGCCGTTCTTTCACATGGTCCAAAAGCGGCCCCGGCTCGGGCAAGCCCGCCGCCTGCCAACGATTGGTGCCGACGGTCATGAAGTCCCCGTCGCGCACCACCCGCCCGCTCAGTGCCGCCCGACCTTCCGTGCGCACCCACCGCCGCTCCACGCCGTCGCCATCCACCATCCGCGTCCACTGGCGCACCCACTGAACCTGCGCCTGGGGCACCACCTCAGGAGCCTCGGCCGACAGCGCCCGACCCATCTCCAGCGCCATGCGCGCCAACTCGGTGGGATCGGGCTCGCCGACAGCCTCCTCGGGCCCGAAGGCGGACGAGGCGGCTTCGCCGAGACCGCTCAGCGAAAACGAATCTAACGCGCTGCCACGGGCCCCGGCGCGAGCCCCCTCCAGCAACTCGTCCCAGTCGGCCGCGCGCGAGCCCTGATACCCCAGGCGCCCGTCCGACAGCACACGGACCGCATGGTGATGCTCGTGCCCCTCATCGATTCCTTCCAAGCGGCCGCCGCGAACCCGCGCCGTGATGTGCTCCCGATGAACCTCGGTCAAAAGCACCTGCTCCCCAGCCTGCCGGGGCTTCGTCAGGCGCTGCCGAAAGGGATCCGTGGCGGTCATCGCACACCTCCCACGAGACAGCGCTCAATGCGCAGAGATGGGGCATGGTGGCTGACGGGCAGCGGCATCTGCCCTGCCTTGCCACACCCGCCTCCCCCCTCGTAGCGCGTAAAGTCGTTGCCGATGGCCGTAATGTTGTTGAGCGTGGAAAAGACGTTGCCCGTCAGCACCGCGTTTCGCAGAGGCCGGGTGACGCGGCCGTCTTCGATGAGATACGCTTCGGCTGCCCGAAACGCGAACACTTCCCCGTTGGTTTGGCCACCCGCGCTGCCCGTGGCGTAAATCCCGCGCTTGATGCCCTGGAAAAGCGCCTCCACCGGCGTCTCCCCGGGAGCGATGACCGTATTGCGCATGCGCACAATGGGGGCAAAACGGTAGTGCAGGGCGCGGGCATTGCCTGTGGGCTCTTCGCCGAGACTGCCGGCCGTTCGGCTGGAGTGAAGGCGCCCCACCAGCACCCCATCTTTGATGAGGTCGACGTCGCGGGCCTCCACGCCTTCGTCGTCCACCGGCATATATCCCCGGCTCCCCTCATCCCGCCCCGTGTCGTAAATGTGGAGATTTTTGGGCCCGAACCGCCGACCCAGCCGCATCGCCTGCAGGAGCCCGGCGTCGTCCACCTGCCCATCCGCCTCGCTGAGATGACCAAACGCCTCGTGGGCAAACACTCCCGCGAGGTGGGGATCCACCACCACAGTATACTCGCCGCCAACAATTTCCGGCGCCTCCAGCAGCAGCACGGCCCGCCGGGCCGCGTCGCGCACTTCATCCTCCAAGCCACGCACCGCGCCGAAGTCATTGGACGATCCGAAACTCACGCCGCGCTGTGCGACCGAACCCTGACGGCGCGCCACCATCAGCACCGTGCCCCCAAGATCCATCTTTTCCTGCTCCACCACGCTGCCGCGGCTGTTCAGGAACAGCAGATGCCGATACCGGTCAAAATATCGGCTCTGGACGCTCTGGATCGCCGAAGAGGACGACAGGCCAAGGTCGGCATATCCCTGCAGCAACGCCACCTTGTCCTCCACCGATACGCTGCGCGGATCTTCTTTATAGGGAACGCGCGCGCGCAACTGCACTACCTGGCTGGGAGCCCAATTGTCGCGCGGGCCCAGGCTGGCCGCCGCGCCCCACTGCGCAAGCTGCACCGCCTCGCGGACACGCGCCTCCACCTGATGCCAGCCATCAAAGTGCACAAATCCGGCGTAGCCGCCGGACACGGCCCGGACGTTGCCGCCCACATCCAACTGGTGGTCCACCCGCTGCGGGGTCGTCCCCACCAACTCAATGACGGTGGCTTCGTTGACTTCGAGCCGCAGCTCGACGTAATCCACTGGCTGACGACCCAGCAGCTGGCGAAGCGTGTCCTCAAGGCCCACGTCCCAGGTTGTCACCGTACCACCGGCCACGCTGTCTCCCCCGTTTCTCAAGGTGTTCTGGGGCACATCGACCGGACGGGCGGGCATGGCGCGCCCGCCCGTCCGCGATGCCCCGGATCTGGACCGCTTAACTCAACCACCAATACTGGGGGTATATTGCGAAACTACCTTTCACCGGCACAGAGCTGAACACCCCATGCAAGTTCTTTGCGACCATCGAGTAGCTGTCACCCACCGGCATCCACAGATTCGGCAGGTGGTGAGCCAGGAACTCCTGGTAGGCGTAGAGTTTCTGAAGACCTGCCTGCGTGTTGGGCTGAGGCGCCAAAGCCGCCGTCATCAGATTGTCAAGCGTCGTGTTGGAGTACCCGACGAAATTCAAGGGGCCGTTGGTTCCAAACACCGTGTTGTCAACCCCGTACCCGATGCCGCCGGTGAGCTCCAATCCGCCTTGAATCTGCCACGTGGTGGGCTGGCGGTGATTTTGCAACATGGTCGGGAACGGCACCGCGTTCAGCGTGACCTTGATCCCTTCCTTGGCCCAGTCCTGCGCCAGCAGTTGCACCATCGCCAGGATGGAGCTGCTGCCCGTGGGATAGCTCATCTGGAACTCAAGCTTCTGACCCGAAGCGTTGGTCATGACCCCGTTCGAGAGATGCCAGCCGTTGGCCTCCAACAGTTTCACGCCAGCGGTCGGGTCGTACGGAAACACCGGCCCCTTCTTCAAGGCCGGATCGAGATAGGGCGACATGGACACCACGGCCGTGGTGCTTTCCACCCCCAGCCCGTTGAAGATGGCCGAAATGATGGTTGGCTGGTCGATCCCCATCTGCATCGCCTGCCGCACCACCACCTGCTTGAGAATGGATCCCACCTGGGGATTTTTGAAGTTCAGCAGAATGCGCGCAAACGCTGCGGGGGGCTGAGCCACAAACCGCTGCAGCGTGAACGTGTTCCGAATCGCATAGTCGGTCCCGGGCAGGTAGCCCACCTGAATTGCGCCGGTCTGAAGCCCGCTGACCTCCGACGTGTCGGTGGTCTCGTACTGGAAGATGAGCCGGTGCAAATACGGCTTGTGGCCGTCGTAGTGGGTGTTGGGCGCAAAGGTCCAAGACTGTTCGGGCACGGCCTGAATCAGCTTGAACGGGCCGTCAATCACCGAGAAGAACGAAGGATTGCTTCCGTTCTGGGTGAGATAGGCCAGTTCTTTGGCGTGCTGCCCGGGGTACTTGTCCCACGAGGCTTTGGGAAACGGCATAAAGTTCCCCAGTTGGCCGAGATACCACAACTGGTTCTCGGGCGCCACGGTGGTTACCTGAAACTCGTAAGGATTGACAACCTTGAACGACTTGACGGTGACGTTGATCCCGGTGGGACCCGCGCCCGTCCATGGCCACGGTGCCGGCGCATTGGAGGCGCTGGCCGCCTGGATCATGTGCCACTCAAATTGAACGTCCGACGCCGTGACCGGAGCACCGTTGGACCAGTGCCATTTGGGGTTCATCTTGACCGTATAGACGGTACCCGCCTTGTTCCACGTGATGTCGCTGGCAATGCTCCGCGCATAGTCAGGCAACCCATTGCTGCCCGTCACGTAAAGTCCCAGGTACTGGAGGGACTGTGCCGTCGCGTTCGTGGTGCTGTTGTAAGCGACGGCCATCAGCGGCAGATACCAGTCGAAGCCGGTCACCGGACCCAGCGCATCAACCACGGTGCCGCCGGCGTGCGGCGTGAGGGCTGTGGAGCTCGGCTTGGGGCTCGACGCGGTGCTTGGCCCGCAGGCGGCGGCCACCAGCAACACCGCGGCCGCCATGCTCCCCCACGCAAATCGTCTGCGGATACTTTGTTGTCGCGAGACGGGAAACATCTGTCGTCACGCTCCTCCTGAGGGTCCTGAAGTAGTGCCTTGAGACCGTGATGCTGGCTGTTGGTAGACATTTTGTCTAACTGGGCATCAGAGGGAGCGTACTCAGCTACTCCGCGCATGTCAAGCCCCCGGGGAAATTCCGTCATCTCGTGTCGAGGCCAGGGCAAGAATCAGAGCCGCGCGTGCGACCGGCCTCCGCTCCCCAACCCCTCTACGAAAGCTTCGACGATTCGGCGTGCACAAACACCTGCTCGGTGCGGATGCGCTGCAGATAATTGTAGAGGGTGGCGCGAGACACCCCCAACATCTTGGAGACATACCCCGCGGCTCCTTTGATGAGAAACACCCCCCGATCGTCCAGCGCGCGCACCACCTCGAGCCGCTCCATCCCGTCCATGTCCTCGGGATGCTTGCCCATCGTGTCCAGGGCTCCGTTCACCAACGTGGCGATCATGTCGGGAACCGAGTGCACGTAGTCCTCCTGCAGGTCCTCGCGGGCGCCGACGCTCGCGTAGTCCAATAGCAGATCGGCGGCCTGATTCCACTGCGTCACGTCAATGTTAATGCACAGGGCCACCACGGACCGCCCCGCCGCGTTTCGCAGGAACGTAGAGGAACATTTCAGCACGCGGCCGTCGGGCAGCACCGATCGATAGCTCCCCTGCAGCGACGAGATTTCCGTGCCCCGCCGCAGCGCCTCCAGCCCCACCGTGGTCATGGGCTGTCCTGGCTGGCGATGGGTGACATCCCCCGCTAGGCACACGATCGAGTGATGCAGATCATCCAGATCATGGATCACCACTTCCGCCGACGGCCCCAGCAATGCGGACAGGTTCTCTGCCAAGCGACGAAAATTGTCCAGCTCCCACGCCTTTAACGCCAACCAGTTCGCCTCCTATGCCAGCATACTCCCGTAATATAGCGCGGTTGCGAGTCGGACGCACCCATTCCGCCCGCGGCCGATCCGCTCGCTTCCTTGCGGCAGCCCGTCGGGGCTGATACCTTGTGCGTCCAGGAGGTGCTCCATGGCATCTGACAGAGCGTCGACCCGACCCACGCGGCTGGGCATTCTCGGCGGGTTCGGCAGTTTGGCCACCGCCCACTTCTACTATCGGCTGGTCGCCCTGACCCCGGCCGCCAATGATGGGGATCACCTCCCGGTCGTCATGGTGACGGAGCCGTCCGCGCCGAGCCGGCTGCGGCACCTGACCGGACGCGGCCCAACACCGCTCCCCCACCTGATCCGTGCCGCCCGCACCCTGACCGAGGCGGGAGCGGACCTGTTGGTGATACCCTCCGCGACCTGCCACGCCTACTACGATGACATCGCCCGGGAGATCGCCGCACCGATTCTGCACTTGCCCACGCTGGTCATGGAGGCGGTGGCCGCGGGGGGCGTGCGCCGCGTTGCGCTCATGGCCACCACGCCGACCGTGCAGTTGGGCCTGTATCTCAAACCCGCACAAGAGGCGGCGGTCACGATCGTCACACCCGACCCCGCCACGCAAACCCGCCTGATGGCGGTTATCCATGAGATCAAGGCGGGGCACGACCGCGAAGCCTCCCAGCACCAGCTCACCGCGCTTGCGGGCGGGGGCTGGGCCGACGGGGCGGACGCGGTGCTGCTGGGCTGTACCGAACTGCCGGCCGTGTATGCCCACTCCGCCCGGCCCGCCCACCCACGCCTCTTCGATGCCACGGATGAGCTGGTGCTGGCCGTGCTCCGCCGATTTGGCCGCCCGGTCCGATAGCCTCCCCCACCCCGATACGCTATCATGGCGCTCGTTAGACAAATTTTCAAAGAGCACGGCCGCGCCCGCGGTGGTGCGTGAAGAACAGTCAGATAAATACTCAGAAAGCGGCACAGTTAGGGAAGCAACTACAGTAGGAGGTGTCCCACCATGGCTGAGGGATTGGTGCCGGAAGACCTGTACCGGATGATTTGGCCCGAGACCCCGGTGCGGCGTCCGGGAACCCACGAGGTGGTCTACGTTGAGCGGAAGGTGCGATCCGACCACCGAGGCTACGACCGGCAGCTCTGGATATGGTCTCCCGAGGGGGCGCGCGCGCTCTCCACGCCGGTGGGCAGCAGTTGGGCCCCGCAGATGGCGCCGGATGGGCGTGCGCTCGCGTTCCTGTCCGACCGCGGCGGCTCGGCGCAATTGTGGCTGCTGCCGCTCACCGGCGGGGAGGCCCGGCAACTCACGACGTTGCCATTTCCACCGAGCGGGGTGGTGTGGGCGCCCGACTCGCGGCGCCTCGCTTTCACCGTCGCCGAATCGCTGGCGGAGCCGCTGCTCCCCGGCTACGCAGACGACGTGCTCGCTATTCGCCGCCGGCACTACCGCACCAACGGCGAAAAGCTCCACGAGGAGCGGCATCTCGCCCTGTACATATTGGACACCGAGCGGGGCCTCACCAAACTGAGTGAGGATGACTACAGTTACGCATCGCCAACCTGGTCGCCCGACGGGCAGAGCCTCGCCGTGGTGTCCCGGCGCGCGCCCGACGCCGACGGCAGCCTTTTTCGCGACCTGTGGCGCCTCGACGTCAGTGACCGGCGCTGGACCTGCCTCACCCAAGACCTCGCCGTTCAGCTTCCCAGTTGGTCCCCGGACGGCAGCACGCTGGCCTTTTACGCGCATGACGGCCGCTTCGGCCGCGCAACGTGCGCGACGCTGTGGGAAGTGCCGGCCGACGGCCGTGCGGCAGCCCGAGTGGTGGCGCCGGCATGGGACCGAGAGCCGGGCAGCCATGTGCTTTCGGACTCGCGCGGCGCCGCCTCGCTCCCGGGGCCCCTGTGGACGCCGGACAGTCGCGAACTCTGGGTCGCGGCGGACGACGGCGGCGCCACCGTGGTCTACGGCGTTCCCCGGAGCGGAGGCCCCGTCCGGCGGCTACTGGCCGCCGGACGCACGGTGTACGGGCTCAGCGTCGACACGGCAACGGGCGAGGCGGCCCTCGCGGCCGCGACCGCCCGCTCTCCCGGCGAGATTTATGCGGGGCGCCTCGATGGCGAGATAGCGCAGATCACCGACGCCAACCCCTGGCTGGCCAACGTCTGGCTGTCGACGCCCGAGGCATTTCTCACCGTGAGCCCTGACGGGCTGGAGGTCGAGGCGTGGGCCCTGCCCCCAAGGACGGCCACGCCCGGGCCCGCGGTGCTGGAGATTCACGGTGGCCCGCACGCCGCGTACGGAGAAGCCTTCATGTTCGAATTTCAGATGCTCGCGGGCCTGGGCATCGGGGTCGTGTACTCCAATCCCCGCGGATCCACGGGCTATGGGCAAGCCCACTGCACCCCGGTGATGGACCACTGGGGCGTGGATACGTCGCACGACGTGCTAGCCGTCCTCGATGCCGCCCTGGCGCGGTATCCGTGGATGGACCCGGCGCGCCTCGGCATCACCGGGGGAAGCTTCGGGGGCTATCTCACCAACTGGATTTTGACCAAGACCGAGCGCTTCCGGGCGGCCATCGCGCAGCGCAGCGTCTCCAACCGCTACAGTTTCGTCGGCACCAGCGACATGGGCTTTCGCGGGATGGAGGAATACGGGGGCCCGTGGGAGCATCCGGAGCACTATCGGGACAGCTCCCCCCTGGCTTTCGCCGACCGCATCACCACGCCTCTCTTGCTCCTGCATTCGGAAGAGGATTGGCGCTGCCCCATCGAGCAAGCGGAGCAATTGTTCCAGGCGCTCAAGATGCTGGGGCGCGAGGTGGAGCTGGTGCGGTATCCCGGGGAGAGCCATGAGTTGTCGCGCGCGGGCCAGCCGCATCACCGCGTCGACCGCCTGTGGCGCATCGCGCGGTGGTTTGGCGGTCGCCTGTAGCATCAGGGGCCGAAAGAACAGGGGGAGGCGACGAATGTCCGACGCATTTGCATGGCGGCCCATCGGGCCGTTCCGGGGTGGGCGCGTATCCGCAGTGGCCGGCGATCCCCATCATCCGCTGATTAGCTATTTCGGCGCGGCGGCGGGTGGGGTGTGGAAGACAGCCGACGGGGGTCTATCCTGGCACAACGTGTCCGATGGGTTCCTCAGCACCCCGGCCATCGGGGCGCTCGCTGTATCGAGGGCTGACCCCGCGATCGTGTACGCCGGAACCGGCGAGGCGAACATCCGGACCGATGTGGCCCACGGGTCGGGCGTTTACCGGTCCGTCGACGGCGGGCAAACCTGGGAGCCGCGGGGCCTCGGTGAGTCGCGCCATCTGGCGCGCTTGGTTGTCCACCCCGACGATCCCGAGCTCGTCTACGCGGCCGCCCTGGGCCACATCTATGGGCCCGGGGGCGAGCGGGGCCTCTACCGCACGCGCAATGGGGGGCAAACCTGGGAGCCCGTCCTGGCCGCCGCCGGCCGCACCGGCGCCATCGACGTGGTCTTGGATCCCGACAACCCGCGCGTGCTTTACGCGGCGCTGTGGGACGTCAGGCGCACGCCCTACAGCCTGGAGAGCGGGGGCGAGGGCAGCGGACTCTATCGGAGCGACGACGCGGGGGCCACGTGGGTGAATCTGGCCACCCGGCCCGGCCTGCCCAAAGGCCCCTGGGGGCGCATCGGCTTGGCGCGCTCCGCCGCCACGCCGTATCTCTGGGCGCTCGTGGAGGCCCATGAGGGCGGGCTGTTTCGGTCCGCCGACGGTGGCGATTCGTGGGAGGGCGTGAGCCAGGACGCGGCCCTGGCCATCCGTCCCTGGTACTTCAGCCGCCTCGCCGCCGCGGGCGACACGGTTTATGCGCTCAGCCTGCAACTGCATCGCTCCCTGGATGGGGGCCGCACGTTCGCGGTGCTGCCCACGGCGCACGCGGACCACCACGACCTGTGGATCGACCCCGGGGATCCGCGCCACCTCGTGAGTGGGCACGACGGCGGCGCCGCCATTTCCTATGATGGCGGCGCCTCATGGTCGACGACGCTCAATCAGCCCACGGGCCAGTTCTACCATGCCACCACCGACCGGCAGCGGCCGTACCGCGTCTATGGCGCGCAGCAGGACAACACCACCCTGTCGTGCCCCAGCCGCACCACGGGGCCAGGGATCCCGCTGGCCGAGTGCTACAGCGTGGGGGGCGGCGAGAGCGGCGCCATCGCGGTGCGGCCCGACAATCCTGACATCGTGTTCGCGGGCAGCAACGGCTCCCAGCTGACCCGATACAACCATGCCACCCGCCAGCACCGGGTGATCACGCCATGGCCCGAGGAGGTGCGGGGAACCCCCGGCCGAGACCTGACCTATCGGTTCGCGTGGAGCTTCCCGGTTTTGCTGTCACCCCACGACCCCAACACCCTGTACGTGGGCGCCAACGTGGTGTTTCGATCCCGAAACGAGGGGCAGGACTGGGACGTCATCAGCCCGGACCTCACCCGGCACGATCCAGCTACGCTGGGGCCGTCGGGCGGGATCATCACCGGGGACAACGGGCACGCCGAACTTTACGCCACCCTCTCCACGATCGCGGAATCGCCGCTGGACCCCCTGGTACTGTGGACCGGCTCGGATGATGGCCGGATCCACGTCACCCGCGACGGGGGGCGCACATGGCAGGACCGATCGCCGACACTCCTGCCCGACTCGGCCCACATCGGCGTGGTGGAGCCCTCCCCCCATGATCCCGCGGTGGCATACGTGGCGGCGCATCGCTACCAGTGGGATGACCTGACTCCGTATGTCCTGCGCACAGACAACTTCGGACTGACATGGACGGCGGTGGCGGACGGCGTGGCCGCCGATGACTTTGCGCGCGTCATTCGCGCGGATCCCGAGCGGCCGGGACTTCTGTTTCTGGGCACCGAGTCGGGCGTGTATTACTCGGTGACCGACGGCGCCGCCTGGCACCGGCTGCAGCAGAACCTGCCGCGGGTGCCGATCTACGACATCGCGCTCGCAGACGGCGACGTCGTGGTAGCCACCCACGGGCGGTCCTTCTGGATCCTGGACGACATGACCGCGCTGCGTCATCCCGCGTTTACCGACGAGACCAGCCGCGCGATCGTTGCGCCTCCGCGACCCACAGCACGCGAGCGTGCCCGGGGCGCCCCCCCTTTTCCGGCCAACCTGACCCACGGGTACCCCTCGGTGGCGGTGGCGGTGGTCCACTGGCAACGAGGTGCGGAGGGTGTCCGGCTTGTCGACGCCGGGACGAATCCGCCCGGGGGGGCGGCCATCACCTACCGCCTGCCGGAGGCTTTGCCCGACAGCGCCGCCCTCACCATTCGGGATGCCGCCGGGGAGCGGCTCCACACGTGGACCGGGCCGGACCTGCCGGGCACCCCGGGCACTCACCGCGTGTACTGGAACATGCGGTACCCAGGCGCCACCCCCCTCCCGGGGGCCGTGCTGCGCGGGGGCACCACGCAGGGCCCCGTTGCGCCGCCCGGGGCCTATGACGTGTGTCTCACCGCCGGGCCCCAGACGGCCCGGGCCACGCTGCAGGTTGAGGCGGATGGCGGCGCGCCGACCGATGGCGCGGGGCTGGCGAGCCAGTTTGCGTTTCACCGCGAACTGGTAGCCACCCTGAGCCGGGTGCACGAAACCGCCGCGGTGATTCGGGCGATTCGGGACCGGATCCCCAGAGAGGGGCGCGAGGCCCTCGACCCGACCCTCCAGGAGCGTCTGGCGCGGGTTGAGACGGCCTTCGTCGAGCCGCGCGCTCGCGTTGCGCTCGACTATCTGAAGTTCCCCCCGGGGCTCAACGTGAAGCTGGCCGCGCTCCTGGGCGCCCTCGATCGGGGGGACGGCCCGCCCACGTCGGGCGTGCGGTCCGTGTACGCGCACCTCGCTGCCCTGGCGAATGAGGGCATCGCGGAAGTCTGGGACGTGGTCGAGGCGCACATTCGGCCGCGGTGGCCCGACCTAGCGGACCGGGCCGTGCCGCCTGGTCCCAGTGCGTAGGGTCCCCAAGATCCTGCCGACCAAGCTGGCGGCGACCGGCGGCGGACCGAAGCTCGGGTGAGGATTCCGCCGCCAGGCGGGTCCCCGTCCGGCGCCCACAGCGGCGCGGGACGGGGACCCGCCACTTTTGAGAGACGTAGGCAGAGTGCCCGAAGCGCTTGCCGGAGGAAAATCGCGGCTGGCAGGGGATCTCTTGGCTCTTGGCGGAGTACAATGGCCAAAAGGTGCCTCAGCCGGGAACGCTCCACATCCTCTCGCGGGGCCAGCGGATGTGGAGCGCTCGTCACCGGGTGGCCGGTAGGCTCTAGAGTCCGGGCCGCGATCCAAGGTGAGATTGCGCGGCGAATCGCGGGAATCTTCTGGCTGTCGCACGTGAGCGAAGGGAGATGGGTGTTATGAATGCGGGAGAGCGCTGGCAAGATCCTTTGGTTCCCTGGCTTCTGCTGTTTGGCGGAATTTTCTTCGTGGTCGGGTGGGTCATTGGGATCGTGTGGTTGTGGACCTCCCCAACTTGGCAGCGGCGCTGCCGATGGATGGCTACGATGCTGTGGCCGGGTGGCCTGGCGACAACCGCGATCGTCGTCGGCTTGATTCTCACCCACACCATATGCACGGGGTTCCCCAGCGGCACGGGCTCGCATGCCCTATCCTGCGTCACCCACGTGGCCGTGCTGCCTGAGCCCTGGGTGATGGGCATTGGGGTCGTGTCTCTGATCGCCCCGCTGCTGGTCGTCTGGCGCCTAGAGCGCGTGCGACGCGTCAGAAGTTGCAGCGCGCCCCCGCTGGCGCACTAACCCGGGGGCCCATCCCGGTCGTGAGGCCGAAGGCCAAGCCATTGGAGAGGTGGGTGCCCACACGCTGACGACCCGGGGCCGAAAGGGTTAGCTGCAGCGCCTGTCGGACGGCAACTTGGTGAGCCATCCGTGCGCGGCCGCGACCAGCAGATCGAGCCCACGCGGGCTTGGTGTGCGTTGGCGCGTATTGCCGTCAGCGGGATTGCTCCGCTTTGGCCGTGCGGCCGGACGAGGCCCCATGGCTAAGCGACAGCCTGGCGGGCGGGCATCCCGCCCGCCACACAGGCTTCGCTGCTACATCATGCTTCGGACCACTTCGGCAGGGGAAGACGGGGCAACCCTAACCGCGCACGCCGGTGGTTCACGATCTCCTGGATGGCGTGCACCAGCCCAACGACGGCCTGCCGCTCGTCAGCGAACCGGCGCCGCAACTGGCGGAACACTTCCCGTGCCTGCATCGTCGGCGCTTGGTCGCCGAGCGCCACCACCTCGGCCAGCGCCGACAACTGAACGCTCAGCGGCGCGGGGTGGGCGCGCAGGGAGTCCGCGCCGGGATTTTCTTCGCCGGCCAGCGCCGCGAGGATGGCCACAATCTGTTCGCAGCGGCTGGCCACCTCGGGATCGCCTTCAGCCTCTCCGCCACTCTCGCCCAGCGTCGCCGCCATCGCGTCGAAAAGCCGCGGCATCCACGCGCGCGTGGTCACCACCAGATCAATCAGGTGGCGGAACGTGGCGCGAATCGTCTCGTGAAGCCGGCGCTGGGCCATGAGGGCGGCAAGATCCACGCCTTCCCCGGGCGGAAGCTTCACGGCAAATGGCTGAACCCACGATTGGCCATCCACCGTGAGGACGGCCCGATAGGCGCCCGGCAACACAGGGAGGCCCGGGATGCCGGCCGTGCGGCGGGTCGCCGAGGGCAGCCCAGCGGTGGCCTCGGTCCTCAGGTCCCACGCGGCCCGATGAAACCCGGCAGCATGGGGCCCGCGAGCCACCACGCGCACGGGCATTCCGGCGTCGTCCTCGACCAAAAGCTCCAGCGCCTGGGCTGGCTCGGCCAACTCGAAGGCCAGGAAGAGGGCGCCGGCAGGATTTTCGCCGCTCTCGACCCACTTGGGCTCACCACCTTGGCTGCGCTCCCAACGCGCAGACGTTGTGGGAAGGGACCGATACCCCGCGTCCTCCGCGCCGCGGCGGCCCGCGCCGCCCGGCCGCGGCATCCAGCGCAGGGCATCGGCGGGACGGTAGAGATATGGTGCATCTCCCGCGCGGCCGGCGGCCCGCGCGCGCCACGGCGACACATCGTCCACGATCCAAAACGACCGCCCGTGGGTGGCGGCAACTAAGTCGTCGCCATGGACCGCCAGGTCGTATATGGGCACGGCCGGGAGATTGGCGTTGGCGCGCTGCCAGGAGTCGCCCCCGTCGATGGAGACGTACACGCCCGTCTCCGTTCCGCAGTAGAGCAGCGCGGGCGACTTGGGATCCTGGCGGACGACGCGCACCCATTCATCGGGCGGCAGGCCCGCCGTCATGGCTGTCCAGTGGCGCCCGCGATCCGCGGTGCGAAAGAGATAGGGCGCCGGGTCGTCGAGCTTGTACCGGTGCGCGGCCACATAGGCGGCGTCGGCATCGTGCGCCGAGGGTTCCACCACCGAGACGTAGCTGTCCGCCGGCAGCCCATCGGGGGTCGTGTTCTGCCAGTGCGCGCCCCCATCCGCCGACACGTGGACGAGTCCGTCGTCCGTGCCCGCCCACAGCAGGCCCGGACGGCAGGGCGACTCGGCCAGGGCGGACACCGTGCCGTAGTACTCGGCATTCATGGCCTGGCCGGTGATGGGTCCTCCCGACGGCCCCATCTTGCTCTCGTCCTGGCGGGTCAGGTCCGGACTGATGATGACCCAGCGGGCGCCCTCATCCCGCGTGCGAAACACCACCTCTGACGCCGTGTACAGCGTCTCAGGATCATGGGGCGATAGCACCACGGGGAACGTCCAGGGAAAGCGATGGCGAACCGCCGCCGCGGGTCGTCCCGCCGTCAGCTCGGGCCAGGGATGAATCGAGCGGAGCTCTCCCGTCGCTTGGTCGTACCGCGTGAGGGTGTTATAACTGCCCGCATAGACAATCGTGGGGCGGTCGGGACGCACGGCAATGGCGCCACTCTCTCCCCCACCCACGTCGGTCCACTCCGATGCGGTGACGGCCCCCCAACGACTTTGGCTGGGCACACTGAGCGTGGTGTTGTCCTGCTGGGCGCCGTACAGCCGGTAAGGCACGCGGCTGTCCGTGGTGAGGTGATAGAACTGGGCCGTGGGCTGGTTGAAGGTGGACGACCACGAAATGCCGCCGTCGAAGGACACCGCCGCGCCTCCGTCGTGGCCGTTGATGAGGCGCCGAGGGTCCTCGGGATCGATCCACAGCGCGTGGTGGTCCCCATGCGGGGTGGCCACGGTGGTGAAGGTGCGCCCCCCATCGCGCGAGCGCCGACACTCGAGGTCCATCACGTACACGGTGTCGGGATCGACGGGGTCGGCCACGATATGGTTATAGTACCAGGGGCGCCTTCTGAGGGCGAGATCCTCGTTGGTTTTCCCCCAGTGAGCTCCCTGGTCATCGGACACAAAGATTCCGCCGTCGCGCGCTTCGACCACGGCCCAGACCCGGCCGGGGCGGGCCGGCGTGGTGGCCAGCCCCACTCGGCCCCACACGCCCCCGGGAAGCCCCTCGGCCGTGGTGATGTCGACCCAGTGGTCCCCGCCATCCTCGGATCGATACAAGCCCGACCCCGGGCCCCCGCTGACAAAGGTCCACGGCCACCGTCGCACTTCCCACAGGGCGGCGTACAAGATCCGGGGATCGGCCGGGTCCATGGCGAGGTCCACCGCCCCGACGTCTGGCCCGAGGTACAGCGCATGTTCCCAGTGGTGCCCCCCGTCCCGCGACCGATACACCCCACGAGCGGCGTTGGGTCCAAAGGCATGACCCAAAGCCGCCACGTAGAGCGTGTGGGGATCGGTCGGGTGCACCAAGATACGCCCGATGTGCTGCGTGTCGACCAAGCCGAGATGCACCCAGTGGGCCCCGGCGTCGTCCGAGCGCCACATACCGTCTCCCGGAACCACGTCGTTGCGCACACACGCTTCTCCCAGCCCCACGTACATCGTCGCGGGGTCCGCTGGCGCGAGCACCAGGGCCCCCACCGACGGGCGCCGGAAGACATCATCCGTCAGATTGCGCCACGACACTCCCCCGTTGTGGGTGGCCCACACCCCGCCGGCCGCCGCCCCGAAGAAAAACGTCAGTCGGTCGGTGGGATGGCCGACCACGGCCGTCACCCGGCCTCCCCGGTGCGGCCCCACGAGGCGCCACGGCAGGGGGGGCGAAGCCGGCGTGTCTCCCGCCCTAGGCCCCATGGTCAGCAAACCATTCGCGCATGAGGTTCAGACGCTCAATGCGGTGCGCCGGGTGCCCACCCCGCGCGAGGCCATGATGCTCGCCCGGAAAGCGCACCAGGCGTGTGGGCTTCCCCTGAAAGTACAGGGCCGCAAACAACTGCTCTGCCTGCTCAATGGGCACGCGGTAGTCATTTTCCCCGTGAATGATCAGCACCGGGGTGTTGATGTCCAGCGCGTACGCGATGGGCGACGCCTTCCAGAAGAACTCGGGGTTCTCCTGGGCCGTGAACCCATACTGCAACCGGCGGTTTTTCCCCGCCATGTCGCCGGTCCCACTCATCGAATAGAGATTGTTGGGCGCCGCCTCGGCGCAAGCCGCGCGAAACCGGTTGGTGTGCCCCACAATCCAGCTGGTGAGGTAACCGCCGTAGCTCCCCCCGTTGACCGCCAGCCGATCGGGGTCGACCGCCGCGTCCCGTGTCAGTCCGGCATCCACGGCCGCCAGTACGTCTTCGTAGTCCGCGACGCCCCGAGCCATGCCGAGCGAGCGCGCCCAGTCCTCGTCGCGCCCGGAGCTACCCCGGGGATTCGCCATGAACACGGTGTAACCCTGGGCACACCAATACTGCATCTCGTGGGAAAAGCCGTAGCCATACTGGGCAAAGGGCCCGCCATGCAACTTGAGCAGTCCCGGATGGGTTTCCCCGTCGGCGACAGCGGGCGCTGGCGGCCGCATCAGCCAACACGAGACGAGCGCTCCATCCGCGCTGGTGGCTGTGTAGGGCTCCATATCGGCCAGCGCCACCTCCGCACGCCAGGCATCGTGCAGATGGCTCAACGCCGCCGGCGGGGCGTCGGGACGCAGCGCTTCGCGGTAAACCTCCGGGGGCCGCGTCGGGGTGGCGCTAACGGTGACCGCCCAGCTTCCGTCTGGCGCAACGTCAAACGCCGAAACCTGGCGGTGGCCGGAGCCGACCCGCTTGGGCGCCCGTGTGTCCTCGCCACTCCCTGCGGCAACCCGCCACAGGTCCGTGGTGCCATCGTCCTCGACAAGGACATAGATTCCCTGGTGTTCCGGCGCCCATTGGGGACGTCCGATGACGCGGCGGTCCCAGGAAGATGCCAGACGGCGGCGATCGCCGCCATCGCGATTCATCACAAACACGCGGCCATGTGAAGGGGTGCTGTCGCGCCGCGTGGTGCCGACGTAGGCGATGTGGCAGCCGTCCGGGCACCACGTCGGCTCGTGCGCGCCACCCTCGGTGGCCGTAAGTTGGCGGATAGACAAATCGTCTAATCGCACGGCAAAGACATCCTGCCCCACATCGTGGTCCCGGGTGTCATGGCGGGCCGAAACGAAAACGATCTCTGCCCCATCCGGCGACCACGCGGGCTGGGTGTCGCTGTAGGGGCCGTCCGTCAGAGCCACGACCTCGCCCGAGGTCAGGTCCACGCGGAAGAGATGAAACCGCCGGTCGTAGGTGTAGCCCGCCCCATTCAGGCGATACGGCATGCGGTCAATGACGCGGGCCGGCTTGGGTTGCCGGTCGTCCCCGGGGGTCCAGGGATCGCCCGAGGCCGCCACGACCACCACGGACTCTCCGTCCGGAGCCCAGGCGAAATCGTCCACGCCGCGACTGAGCCGCGTGACCGGCCGCGCTTCACCCCCAGACGATGCCATGACATATACCTGGGGAGGCAGCCCGCCGCGTCGGGATAGAAAGCCCAGCCACCGCCCGTCGGGCGACCAGCGCGGCCGGCGGTTGAATCCCGCGGTGGTCCAGGGATAGGGCTCGGGCAAGTCGGGGCGGGTGACAAATATGTTTGATGCAGACTCTCGCTGGCCGTGAACCGGGATCGAGGCCGAAAACGCCACGCTCTCGGTCCCCGGCTGCACCACCGCGTCCCCGAGAGACCACAACGAGAAAATATCCTCGGCGGCGACGAGCCGCCGGCCACTGCTGTTCATGGCTGGCCTCCTTCGAGTTAGGGAGAGGCTCGCCGGTGACGGCCGCGGCCGTCACCCGGATGTATGCGCCTCGTAGACAATTTGTCTAACCCCGGAAAGAATAAGCGGGCCCCGTGATGCCGTCAAGGTGCTGGCGCCGGCTACCTCGCTGTGGTATCCTGACCTTCATACGCCGCTATGAAGAAGACCAGTAGCCAAGCGCCGTTCGTCCCAGAGAGCCGCCTGTCGTGCGATGGCGGCACGAACCTTTGGCGAAGACACTCTGGAGCGGCAGCGCCCCACGACCAGGGGTTTGAGGCCCGCGTCCGCGGGCGAAGTGCGGTGGCACCACGGGAGCCTCCTCGTCCGCACCCCGAGGATATGCTGGGGGTGTTGCTGTGGAGCGGACTTTAATTGCCGACCTTCCCCGCCATGTGGGAGACGCGGTGCGCATCCAGGGGTGGCTCTATGCGACGCGGGCTTTGGGGCGCACCAACTTTGTGCTGTTGCGCGACCGCACCGGTGTCGTGCAGATCCTGACGCCGCGCGAAGACCTCGCCAGCTTGCCGCCGGCCGAGAGCGTTCTGAGCGTTCAAGCCGTGGTGGCCGCGGACGCCCGTGCTCCGCTGGGGGTCGAACTGCACTCCCCGGTGCTGTCGGTGGCAACGGCGGCGGCAGCTCCCCCACCCTTGGACCTCGCCAAGCCGGACCTGGCGGCCTCACTGCCGTTTGTCCTGGACCATGCTCCCACCTCGCTGCGGCATGCTTCCCGGCAAGTGGCCGCGCGGCTGTCCTCGGCGCTGGTGCAGGGCTTTCGATCCGCGCTCCAGGCCGAGGGGTTTGTGGAGGTTTTCACCCCGAAAATCTTGGGCACCGCCACCGAGGGGGGCGCGGACGTCTTCCAGCTCGATTACTTCGGACGCCCGGCATTTCTGGCGCAGAGTCCACAGTTCTACAAGCAAATGCTGGTGGGGGCCCTGGAGCGGGTCTACGAAGTGGGGCCGGTTTTCCGCGCCGAACCGCACGACACCGCACGACACCTCGCGCAGTACACCTCGCTGGATGTCGAGCTCGGCTTTATCGAAAGTTGGCGCGACGTCGCCGCCGTGCTCCGGTGGACGGTGGCTGCCATGATGGCGCACGCGCACGCGGCGGATCCCGCTTTGTCGGTCCCGCCCGTGCCCGATCCCCTCCCCGCCGTGCACTTTGCGGACGCGCTGACCATGCTGGGGGCGGCCCTCGGGGCCAATCTTGCGCGGGAGCCCGACTTGGCGCCCGCCCATGAGCGGTGGCTGTCCGAGTGGGCGGAGCGCGAATTCGGGTCGGCATTTCTGCTGGTCGTGGGGTATCCCCTGGCCCACCGCCCGTTCTACACCCATCCCGACCCGGACCGGCCGGGGTACTCGGCCGGGTTTGACCTGCTGTTTCGCGGGCAGGAGATCGTGACGGGAGGTCAGCGCCTCCACCGTCACGCGGACTACCTCGCGGCGCTGGCCCAGCGCGGCTGGGATCCCGCGCCCTACGCAAGCTATCTAGAGGCCTTTCGGACGGGCATGCCGCCCCACGGCGGCTTTGCCATCGGGCTGGAGCGCGTGGTGCAAAAACTTGTGGGGGCGGCCAATGTGCGCGAGGTGTGCCTGTTTCCCCGCGATGTCCATCGGCTCGCCCCGTGAGGCGGCGCCCCGCGGGGCGAGCCGGCGCTTTACTCCTGTCGGTCCGGTTGCTTGGGCACCTGGGCGGGCTCGCGCTGGGGCTCGCGCCGGGCACGCGCCGGTCGGTCGGATTGGCTCAGATCGATGCCCAACTCCTGCGCCACTTCCTGCTGAAACCGCTCGGCGGTGAACGGTTTCAGCGTGTGTTTGGCCATCGCGTCTCCCTCCTCACGCAGCTAGTGTCCCCCGGCCAAGGCGGCCTTCCCCGGGTACATCTTGACAGCGCGGCGACAATTGCACTGAATTGCCCTCGGGGATCCAGCCCACGCGGCGGGAGGACGCTCCGTGGGTAACGAGGCGATAAGACGCTTCCAAGACCAGGCCATGCCCGACGCCGCTGCGCTGTTTCCTGATGGCGTCATCACGGGCGCTCTGTTTTTCGGCTGCCGCTTCGGCCCTCGAGACGGGTCGAGTGATCAACCGCCCACGGCCGGTTTGTCGACTGCGACTTTACCGATATCACGTGGAACGCGTCGATGCACGACAACACCGCGTTTATCAACGGCCGCTTTCGGGGCGGGAACCTCTTTGCGGCCACCTTTCGTGACTGCCAGCTCACCGGCTCGCGCTTCGAGGAGGCGAGGTGGACGGCTGCCGCCATTGTTCGCGGCGACGGGTCCTACACGGCGCTCCGCAACGGAGCGTGGACAGGATTTGACCTCACCGGGGCGCATCTCGAGCGCACCGAGCTTCGCGACGCCAACTTGGAGCGGGCGACGCTTACGGGCGCCACGTGGGCCGGCGCTGACCTCCGGGGCGCCAACCTCACCGGGGTCGCGCTCGCGCAGCTCGATGGGCGCGGCGTGCGCATCGACGTGGCCCAAGCGTTGCTTCTCGCGTCGTCCCTGGGCGCCCCGCTGGAGTAGCGGGCGCCCAAGTCGGGCGAGGTCACGCGAGCTGCTGCCCATTCAGATATACAACGCGCCGAATCTCCACGGGTGGCTCCAGCATCGCCGAGACGGTGCAGTAGCGCTCCGCGGACAGCGTGACGGCGCGCTCGAGTTGCGCCGGCGTGCAGTCGGGCGACGTGAGCCGATAGTTCACCGTCACATGCTCGAAAATCTTGGGATGGGTCTCCCGGCGGTCCGCGTCGGCGTCCATGTTGAACGCCTCAACCTTCACCCGCATCTTCTCCAGAATCGACAGCACATCGATGCCGGTGCATCCCATGAGCGAAATCAGCGTCAGTTCGGTAGGTCGAAAGCCCCGGTTCTCTCCTCCGACGTCGGGGGCCGAATCCATCACCAGCCGGTGCCCTGATTCCGCCGTACCTTCCAGGGCCATACCGGAAAGCCACGTCACCTGTGCCTTGGCCATTCCTCACCGCTCCTTTAACAATTCGTGTTGGCGTTCCCAAACAATCGGTTCCGACGGCATCGTGGGCATCGGCTCCCAGTCCGGATGCACTGCCACCGCCGCCAAGCGGTCGTCTTCTGTCCGATAGCACCGCGCCCACCGGTCGCAGTCCAGGCAGTGGCGGGCCGGCTCCCGCGGGGGCAGGGTGCCTTCCTCGGCCCAGCGCCATGCCTGCTGCACCCGGTTCACCACCCAGTCCGAAAAGGGCGTTCCGACGGACTGACGCGCCACCAGTCGCCCCCCCGCCGGCGCCCGCTCGTCCACCACCAGAATCCCATGCGAGAACGGACGGGGCGGGCATGCCAGATACAGCGCCAGCTGGGCCCAGTGGGACACCGCCGGGCCTTTCTGGCGCATTTCGGCAAAACGCGCCGGGTTGACGGTCTTGTACTCCAGCGGCACCGCCTCGGCCCCCTCATGGATCAGGGCGTCAATGCGCCCCGACATCAGGTGGTCCGGGTCGCGAATCGACACTTCGGCTCTCACCAACAGCCCCCGATCCCCCAGCTCCTGCTGAAACTGGCGGTGCAGGGCCACCCCCTCGGCCATGCGCGCCCGGGTGGCGTCATCCAGCCGGCGCCCAAACCCCAAAAGGCCCATGGTGGCGTAGCGCAGGCACCCCCCCGCGTAAGACGCCGCCAGCGGCCGCGGCCGGCGCCGGCCCCTCGCTGCCTCAGGCGTATGACTCTCCCGGCCTGAGCGCCACGACCCGCGTCCGGTCGCCCACCAGATCCGCCAGCGCGGCGGGCGTCCCGGTCAGTGGCGGAAACGTTCCGTAGTGCATGGGAATCACGATTTGGGGTTCAAGCAGCCGAACCGCATACGCCGCTTCCTTGGGAGCCATGGTAAAGTGGCCGCCGATGGGCAGCAGTGCAATCGCCGGGGCATACAGGTCGTGGATCAGGCGCATGTCGGAAAACACATTGGTGTCCCCCGCGTGATACAGGGTGAGCCCATCTTCCAGCTCCACCACGAATCCCGCGGCCTCCCCGCCGTACTGCTGGCCCTCCGGGGCCGCGATGCCGCTGGAGTGCACCGCGTCCACCATCGTGAGGCGCAGGCCCGCCACCTCGACGGTTCCGCCCTTGTTCATGCCAATCGTGGAGGGGACCCCCTCCTTGTCGCGCAGGTAGCTGGCAATTTCATAGTTGGCCACGATGGGCGCACCCGTGCGCTTGGCGATGTCGGCCGCGTCTTCCATATGGTCCGAGTGTCCATGGGACACCGTGACGACGTCCGCCGCCTCCACGCGCTTGAGAGCGGCCGGACACATGGGATTATGGGTCAAGAACGGGTCCATCACCAGCCGCCGACCCCGAGACGTCTCGATCAGAAATGCGGCATGCCCGAGCCACGTGATGCGTGTCCCATTTAGGGCGATGCCCTCTGCGTTGGCCATCGCGCACAACCTCCCCCGATAATATCGGCCGCCATCCACACCGGCGGCCCGCCTCTTGCATCGTGGGCCAGCGCGAGAGCGCCGTCAACCGCCTGCCGCCCACAACTTGGGCTGGTGGCAGGGACTCGCGTACGCGGATCTATGGCGCGGTGCACCACTCCATGAGGCGCACTCGGTTGCCCTCCGGGTCCACCACCACGGCCTGCAGGAGCGAGCCATCCACCAAGGGCCCCTCCACCCGCTCATCCGCCGCGCGCAGGCGGGCGACCACGTCCATCACCGGACACTCCAGGTACACGGCACCCCGGTCCCACGCGCCGCCAAACGCCACCTCCGCTAGGGCGTCCACCCCCTGCAGCGCCAGGGCGGCCCCGCCCTCGAAGGTAAACTGCACCCACGGGTCGCGCGCCAGCTCCGGCGCCGTGCGCCGCCGATCGGGCGGCTGGCCCAGGAGCCCTTCATACCAAGCCGCCATGTGCGCCAAGTCGCGGACGCGCACCACGGCATATGCCAACTTCACGGCACCCCTCCCTACTGCCCCCGGTCCCACGCCGCCCGCGAGCGCTCTGTGAGGCCGACATTGCACACTCAGCTTAACATTCCGTTGACGGCAGGGGCGCCGCCAGCGACTATACTCCTGTTATGAGCACTGCGAAGGCCGTTGTCGCCATCGTCGAGGATGAGCCCGCATTGAGGCAATTGCTGGCGGCCTACCTGCAGCGGGCCGGCTTTGCCGTGGAACTGTACGAGGATGGCGCCAGTGCGCTGGCGGGGGTTCGCGAATCCGCGCCGGCGCTGGTCATTTTGGATGTCCTGCTTCCCAAGCTGGATGGCTTCGCGGTGCTGGAGCGGCTGCAAAACGACGGCACGGCGCCCCCCGTGCTGTTGCTGACCGCCAAAAGCACCGAGGCCGACCGGCTCCGGGGCCTGCAGCTTGGCGCGGACGACTACGTGACCAAGCCCTTTTCCCCCGCCGAGGTGGTGCTGCGCGTGGAGGCCATCCTGCGGCGGGTGCGCAGCGGCCCGCCTACCCCCCGCACCCGGACGGTGGCCGGCATCACGGTGGACGAAGACCGCCATTTGGTGGAGGTGGCGAATCTGCCCATCACCCTCACCCCCACCGAGTTTCGCCTCTTGACCTTGTTGATTAACCGCCCGGGCTGGACCCTCACGCGCCAGCAGCTGCTGGACGGCGCCGTGGGGACCGATTTCTTGGGCTACGACCGCAACGTGGACGTGCACGTGGCGAACCTCCGCAAGAAGCTCGGGCTCCGCCCGAGCCCCATCCGCACGGTGTACGGCGTCGGCTATCGCTTCGAGCCGCCTGACGACAGCGGCGGGGCGGACCCCCCACCGTCATGACGCGGCCGCGTCCCCGCCGCCTGTCGTTGTGGACGCAATTGTTTCTGGCGGCCATGGCATCGACCGCGGTGGCGCTGGGCGTGGTGGGGCTGTTCGTCCAGCATGCGACGGCAAGCCAGCTGACCGCCTACAACCACCGCCGCAGCCTCGCGCTCGTGCATCGTGTGGGCGCCGCCCTGGCGGAGCAGTACCGCCGCCAGGGGGAGCCCGGTCTCCAGGCCGCCGCCACACACTATGCCACGCTGCTGAGCAGCGTCATCACTATCGAAACGGCGTCAGGCCACGTTTTTTATCAGAGCCGGCCACTGACCGGCGTGCGCCCCGGCGGCTCCACCGTGGCCTCCACCGTCTCCCTGTATCCGCTCGGGCCTCGCATCCGCGTCGTGCTGTCTCACCTGCCGAGCCTCGGGCCCCGGCTGTCCCCCGTGATCCGAAGCCTGCTGTCCTCGCTGTTGGTGGCATCGCTCGTGGGGTTTCTCGCCTCGCTGCTGCTCTCGAGCCTGGTCGGGGATCGCATCGTGCGGCAGCTGCAGCACATTGCGCAGGGCGCCCGGCGGCTGGGCGCGGGGGAATGGAGCTACCGCGTGGCGCCCGAGGGCCCGGCGGAGGTGCGCGCGCTGGCGGACGACTTCAACCGCATGGCCGGCGCCCTGGAATCCGGAGAGAACGACCGCCAGCGCCTCATGGCGGACGTCGCGCACGAACTGCGCACGCCGCTGGCCATCTTGGAGGGGTACCTGGAGGCGTGGCGCGAAGGGGTAGACATTCCCGGCGCGGACCCGCTGGCGGTGGCCCAGCAGCAGGCCCGGATCGTCTCGCAACTGGTGGATGAGCTGCAGGACATGGCGCTGGCGGATGCCCATCAGTTGGACCTGCAGCGAGCCGAAGTGGACGTGGCCCGCCTGGCGGTGGAAGTGGGCACGGAGTGGCGCCGGTCCGCGGACCAGCGACGCATCGAGCTCACGATGGACCAGGTCCCGGTTCCCCTGGTGTGGGGTGACGCCCGGCGCCTGCGCCAAGTGCTCAGCAACCTGGTGGGCAACGCCGTGAAGTACACCCCGGACGGCGGCCGCGTCACCGTTCGCGTCGAGCCCGACCCCGACAGCCGGGGGGTGCGCCTCACCGTGGCCGACAACGGGCCGGGTATTGCCCCGGAACACCAAGCGCATGTGTTTGACCGCCTGTATCGGGTGGACTCCTCGCGCAGCCGCGGCACCGGCGGATTTGGCCTCGGCCTGGCTATTGCCAAAGAGCTGGTGGACCTGCACGGCGGTCGCATCTGGGTTGAGTCGGTGCCTGGCCAGGGCGCCACATTTTTCGTGGTGCTGCCGGAGGCGCCGCTGGGCCACCCCCCGACCCGGCCACCCGGTGGCGCCACTCCCACAAAATCTTAACGGGCGCTTTAGCATTGCTTGACAATATCTTAATCCGTGCGGGGCACCATGCGTGTGGAGGTGACACGGTTTGCAGCATTCGAACGAACCCGACCGCCGCCCGCCCCCGGCGAACCCTGTCCAGCGCGCCCTCGCGGCGTTTCGCCGCCGGTGGGCCCTGGTGGCCGTGGGCGTCGGCACCGCCGCCGCCATCGCCGTCGGTGGGGCGGTTTTTGCCGCCAGCTCGTCGAGCGCGTCCTCCGGGTTCTGGGCGCAGCTGGCCGGCAAGCTGGGCATCTCGGTCACCACGCTCAAGAGCGATGTGGCCAGTGTCAAGTCCAGCCAGTTTCAGAAGTACGCGCAGGCGCATCATCTGACCAGTCAGCAGACAGCCCGGGGGATGCACCGCATCGCGCATGCCCAGTGGCGCGTGGTGGCCCTGCATCGGTGGTGGGCCCGGGCCTTCCGGCCCCTGATGCTCAGCACAACCGCCACGACCCTGCACATGACGCCCAGTGCCGTGCGGGCCGCGCTCAAAGGGGGCACCACGCTCTCGCAACTGGCCACCCAGCACGGCAGTAGCTCGGCGGCGCTGCAACAGGCGCTCCAAAACGCGGTCAGCGCCCGGTTGTCCAAGCTCGTGGCCGCCGGCAAGATGTCGAGCGCCCGCCAGGCGCGCATTGAAAAGGCGGCGGCCCGCATGCTGCCCAACGTCATGAACCGCAAGTTCTAAAGCGCCGCATCCGCGCGGGATCTGGGGTCCCCGCCAAGCGAGGCCGGAGGCGTGCCGCCTCCGGCCTCGCTTGGCGGCCCGCGGGTCGGATGGCGGTCTGGTGACCGGCGCGGCCAAAAGACAGCCTCCGGAATCAGTACACGTTCAGGTACTGGTCGATTTCCCAGGCGTGCACCTCTTCGGCGTACACATTCCACTCGATGCGCTTGGCCTCCACGAAGCGCTCGGCGATGTGCTCACCCAAGGCGTCGCGCATCAGGGCGTCGCGGCGAAACGCGTCCAAGGCGCTGGCCAGGCTGTCCGGCAGGCGGACCAGCCCCAGCCGCTCCGCGTCGGCGTCGGCCGGCATGTGGCGGGGCTGCGGCTTCGGCAACGCTAGGTGGCGCGCCACCCCGTCCAGGCCGGCGCGGATGGTCACCGCCCACGCCAGATACGGGTTGGCCGCGGGGTCGGGAGATCGGAGCTCCAGGTGCAGCCGGTTCGGGGGCGCATTCACGACCCGCACGAGGGGGCTCCGGCTGGAATCGGACCACCCCACGTAGATCGGGGCCTCGTAGCCCGCCACCAGCCGCTTGTAGGAGTTGACCAGGGGATTGGTCACGGCCGTGTAGCCCGGCGCATGCTGCAGGAGGCCCGCCAAGTACTGGCGGCCGGTTTCCGACAATTGGCCGGCGTTGGCCAGGGCGTTCTGGCCGTTCGCCCACACCTGCTGATGCAAGTGCAGCCCCGACCCGTTGATGCCCGTCACCGGCTTGGGCAGGAAGGTCGCATGCCCGCCGTGGCGCCGCGCCACCTCGCGCACGACGACGCGCAGCGTCACCAGCAGGTCCGCCGCCTGCAGGGCATCGACCGGCGCTAGGTCGATCTCGTGCTGCCCCGGCGCCACCTCGTGGTGGCTGGCGGCCACCGGAAAGCCCATGGCCAGCAGCTCCGCCACCGCCGCCCGGCGCACATCCTCCCCCATGTCACCCGGCGCCAGATCAAAATAGCCCGCCTGGTCCTCCGTCCGCACCGTGGCCCGGCCGACGCGGTCGCGCTCAAAAACAAAAAACTCCACTTCGGGTGCCACCTCGATGCGAAACCCCATGGCCAGGGCTTCGGCCAGCACCCGCTTTAGGGCGGATCGCGGGCACCCGGGAAAAGGGGAGGCATCGGGGTTGACGATGTCGCACACCATGCGCGCCACCGGCGGGTCGGCACCCGCGGGCGGATCCACACGGAAGGTATCCGGGTCGGGCAGCAGGTACACGTCGGCCTCTTCGCTGCGCACAAACCCCAGCACCGCCGACCCGTCAAACAGCACATGGCCCCCCAGCGCGTCGGCCAGGGCCCCCGCCGGGATGACGACGTTCTTGACCACACCCAAAATGTCGGTGAACTGCAGGCGCACCAACTGCACCCCCGCCTGGTGCGCCCTCTCCACCAAATCTCGACTGCCTGTGTCCACGTGACCCTCCCCGCCGGCCGCCGCCTCTCTGCCCGCCGTCCCTCCATCATGCCAAATTGTCCTGGCTCCGCCCAGAGGCTACGCCGAGCGGCCATGCGACCCCTATCTCGTCGGTTTGCACGCGGCTTTGAGGCAGGAAATCCATGATCAGGCGGTGGGCGACCGCTGTCTGTCACGCGGTCACACCCACCACCCAAGAGCGAGCGGCCGTGAGTCCGCCCAGGCCACGGGAGCGACCCTCGCCATCACGAACACGGATCGGATGCTTGAACGGGCCGCCTTACCTCAGCGAGACCTGGCCGCCACCGCCGGGGTGGTGGCCGACGATCGAAGCTGGGCGTGCGCCCGCTCGCGGATCTGCTCCACCTCCGCGTCCGGAATGGCCCGCTCAAAGCGGCGAAATCCAGACATCTTAAAGCCATGCCGGTCTGCAATCGCGGCAATCTCCCCCACCTTGGCCGGATCCACCGACGGGCCCAGGGTGAAGTTCTCCAAGCGCCCGTCCAGCGCCAGCGCCATGGTTTCCGCCATGCACGCCTCCACCATGCGCGGGGGAAAGCCAAAGTCAAAACCGAGGTCGGCGTGCGCGCCCGGCACCTCGATAACCCCCCCGTCAATCACCAGCACGTCGGGGCGCCGCTCGGTCACGATGCGAGACAGGTTGCGCGGCCGCGCCACGTCACAGACGACGGCCCCAGGCTTCAAGTCCTCGGGCTCCACCAGCGCATCCGGCGACGACGAGACGGCGATGAGAATGTCTGCGGCCCGGGCGGCGGCGGAGATGTTGGTTTCCACGTGCACGACCAAGCCCGGATGGGCCGCGCCGAGCGTGGCCGCGAGCTCCTCCAGCCGCTTGCGCCCCCGCGCCACCACCGTGATTTCCGCCACCTCGCACGCCAGCAGGTGGCAGCACGCCGCCCCAATCGATCCCGTGGCCCCGATCACCGCCACGTGAGCCGTGGCCACGTCGATCTCCATTCGGCGCGCGGCCGCAAGCGCCCCGGTCACTGCGGTCGCGGTCGTGTACGAGTTGCCGGTGGTGACCGCAATGTTCAAGCGACTAGCCAGCGTCACGCCGCGGTCTCCCGCGATTTTGGTGAACGCGCCCAGCCCGAAAATCTCTGCGCCCAGGCTCTCGGCCAGCCGGCCCGCCTTCTCCAGGGCTCGCAGGACCACGGGATAGGGCGTATCCAGCAGCACCCGCGGCGTCATGGCCAGGGCCAGGAGCCATCCTTCGAGTTCGGCGCCGGTGGGCGACACGACGCCGGTCACATGGCCGACCCGCATGGGCGGCACATGGCGAAACAGCGATTCCACCCAGCGTTCCGGGAGGCGCTGTGTGAACGGATACTTGCGCGCGAAATCGTCAAATCGCAGCGGATGCATCAGAAAGGCAAACTGGCGCGCCATGGCAACCCTCCTCGCGTTGCCGTGTGCTCAATATTGTGCACACACGGCGCCACCAGAATACCACGACCGGCAACACAACGGCCCCCGCCTCACGCGCTGGCGACGGACCGCCGCGGCCAAAACGCCCGCGGCCCCAGCAGCGTCACCAGGGCGGGTACCATGCAGGTGCGCACCACCAGGGTGTCCAAAAGCACCGCCGTCGCGAGTCCAATCCCCAGCGCCTGCAGCACTTCAAACGGGCTCCCGACCAGCGCCGCGACCACGGCCACCATGATGAGGCCAGCCCCCGTGATGAGGCCGCCCGTGGTGGCCACGGCCTGCCGTGCCGCCACGCGCGGCGCGAGTCCCCGCGCCAGCTGCTCCTGGATACGATGCAGGAGAATCACCTGATAGTCCATCGATAAGCCGAACAACATGACAAATACCAGCGGCAGCACAGCCAGGTTTAAGGGATTGGGTACGATGCCGAACGCCCCCCGCTGGATCGTCATCACCAGGACCCCTGCGGTGGCCAGCATCACCAGCGCATTGATGCTCACTCCCAGGAGCGCCTGGAGCGCGGATCCGGTGGCCACCCACAGCACTGCCAGCGCCACCAGCACCACGGCGGCACCCATCCAGGGAAGCCGCCCGGCCAGATAGTGGTCAAACCCGTGCATCACGGCGGAGGCGCCTCCGACCTGCACCTCGACACCCGCATCGCGGCCGACTCGGGACACGATCTGCTGCAGCAGCGCCGCCGTGCGCGCGGTGTCGGGGCCGGATTGCGCCGTGACAAACAGATCGACCCGGTGGTTTCCGGCCACAAAGGCCGAAAGCGCGCCGGCCCGATGGGCAGCGAGGCCAGCCAGCGCCTGGGGTGACGCGTAGCTCGTTGGCGACGACACCCGGGCCACATCCCCTAATCCGCGCAGTTGGGCGGTCACACGCCCCACGGTGGCCCAGCTGGCGGGGTCTGCCAGCGAGGGGCCCAGTCGGAGCGCCACCACCACCGGTGCGACGCTGCCTGGCCCCTCGATCCGCTGGAGCACCCGGGAGGCTTGGGCTAAGGGGTTCTGGACGGGGAGCATGCGCGCCACGTTGGCCGGCACGCTGGCGCTGAGGGTGGGTGCCGCCCATGCCAGCCCCCCCAGGGCCACCAGTCCGAGCCCGAGTGCCCAAGCCGGGCGCGACGTCGCCCAGGTCGCCAGTCGCCCCCAGAGCGGCCAGTCCGGCATGGCCCACCGGATGCGGCCCCGGTGAATGCGATGGCCCAGCAGGCGCAGCAGGGCCGGCAGCAGCGTATGCGTCACCAGGAGCACGGACGCCACGGCCAGCGCGCCACCCAATGCCATGCCGGTCCAGTAGGAGGTGCCGCCCAGCAGCAGCGCCGCCAGCGCCAGCGACACCGCGACCCCGGAAAACAACACCGATCGCCCGCCCGTGTGCATGGCGGTGGTCAGCGCCCCGTCCACCGGCGCGCCGTCGTCCAGCTCGGCGCGAAAGCGGCTGGTGACAAACAGCACATAGTCCACCCCGACACCCAGCGCCAGGAACGTAACGATCTGGAGCAGGTACACCGACAGGGGCACAAAGCGCTCCAGCACCGACACCACGGCCAGGGTGAGCGCCGCGCCCACGCCTGCCGCCACCAGAGGAAGCATGGCCGGGACCAAGGCGCCAAACACAAGGGCCAGTAAAACCACCAGGGCAGGCACGGCCACCACCGTGCTAGCTTTCAGCGCGGCAATCGCCTGGCCGCTGACCGCCTGGCTCTCGGTGGACGAGTCAATGCGGGTGATTCGGGCCCCGGTGGCCCGCGCCGCGCCAAAGAAGCGCTGGGCCGCCGCGCTGGGCGCCCCGGGCAGCAGCACCACCGCGTCGGGCCCACTGGCCGTGAGGCCCCGAGGCCCCAGGCCCGCTGCGCCAGCCAGGGTCCGCACATGGCTGAGGGACAGCCCCTGCACCAGCGTTGCCGGGACCGAGCCCGCCGTGTGCAGATGCGCCGTGGTCGCGTCGGCCGCCTGAGCCGCACTGTGCGGCGCCGAAAACCCGCCCGCACTGAGGTGCCTGGCCACGGAGGGTACCAGCGGCACCGCGACCAGCAGCACCACCAGCCACAACAAAATCGCCACCCAGGGTCGCCGAGCCGCCAACGGCATGCGATTCCACCTCTCCGGAGCGACCGCCACACAGGTTGGTCCTATGCTATCATGCCGCCGAGTGTCGCCCCGTGCCCCACCCCTGTGATGACGGAGTTCACGCGGAGTCACACTAGGCACAAGGGGCTAGTCAGGATGAGTACCATCTCGCAGCCCACGCCCTCACCGACGCGGGCTGCTCGAGGGTGAGCACGCGGAAGACGTCAACGTTTGGCGCGGCGTGCCTTACGCGCCCGCCCGTGGGCGCGCTGCGGTTTCGGCCCCCGGTGCTCCCGGAGTCCTGGGCTGGCGTGCGCGACGTCACGAAATTTGGCGCGGTGGCACCGCAGTCCTCCCACCCGCTCCTGGCGGAAAACGGCCTCCAGAGCGAAGACTGCCTCACGCTGAACGTATGGGCCCCAACGTCCCCCGGGCCGCACCCGGTGCTGGTGTGGATGCACGGCGGAGCGGGTGACCGGCAGTGGGCGGCGCCCCACATACGACGGGACGTCGTTTGCCCGCCACGGCGTCGTCCTGGTCACGCTCAACTATCGCCTGGAGCCCCTGGGCTTTCTGCATCTCGGCGAAGCGGCGGACGGCTCAGGAAACCTCGGCCTGCTGGACCAAGTGGCAGCGCTCTTGTGGAACAAGCGAAACATTCGGGCCCTGGGTGGTGATCCCGCCCGCGTGACCGTGGCAAAAGAATCGGCCGGCGCCCTGTCTATAGCCACGCTGCTGTGCATGTCGGCGGCCCGCGGTCTGTTTCACCAGGCCATCCTGGAAAGCTTCATCCCCGTGTATCGGGATCGCACGCAGGCGGGCCGGGAGACTCAAGCCTGTTTGGCCCGCCTGGCCATTCGGGGCGACATCCTGTCCGCCCTACAGGCGGTGCCCGTCGAAACCTTGCTGTCGGCCTACCAGAGCGGGGTGGCGTGGCCCATCGTCGACGGCACCACGCTGCCGCAAACGCTCTGGGAGGCCGTCGCGAAGGGATAGATAATGAAGGTCCCCCTGCTGGTGGGCTCCAACAAAGACGAGTTTCGCCTGTGGGGCGCCCTGGACCCGTCCTGGCGCACGGACGACCCCCAAAAGCTCGTGGCGCTGTTTGAAAGCACCTGGGGCCCCATCACCCCGGCCGAGCACACGCGCTGCGTCGCCGGCCGCGCATGGCCCGATGCGTCCGACAGCCTGATGCAGTTCGGCACCATCATCGCTTGAGCGCGCGGTAGCGACGGGTGTGAGCCGTGGAGCGCGCCCTCATCGACACCCGCTCCACAAACGCCACCTCGGTCTGAAGCGTCCTACCAAGGGTCTGGCTGGCCTCGGGTCGCGCCTACAGCCGGACCCGGCCCAAATCGCGCTCGTAGAACGGCACTCCGCGTCTGTCAATGTGGCTCCTGAGCTCGGGGTCTTCTATGAGATGCCAGACAGCAAGATCCACCGTGTAGGGGAGCGAAGAGTCCGCAAAAGCGCGCATGAGGCGAAGGAGCGCGGTGTGCTGCAATTCAGGGCCTACAAGCGCAAGATCAATGTCGGAGCCTGGGCGGTGGGTCCCTTTGGCGCGCGACCCAAACAGGATCGCCCGCTCTACCGCAGGCTCCTGCTGAAGGATGGATTGCACCGTCCGAACCGAGCGGTCGGAGAGCCCGAACGTCATGGCGAGGTCGCTTCCCGCGCGGACATGGCATCCACCATCGTGGTGATGAGGGCAACGTACCGCGTGCGGACATCAGCAACAATGCGCGCCGCGGTTGCCTCATCGTAGCTGTGAGCCGTGAGATTCCGACTCTCCACCATCTCCATCCAGCCCTCGCCGTCTTCAAGGAGTCCAGCCCTGAACGCGGACCGGATAGTGTCCCGCGATCCATAGAGGGGGCCGGCACCTTGGCTCTCCAGAAAGTCCTTGAGGACGTTCCACGAGAGTTCGTACGTGTATTCAAAAGCTTTGATGAGACCCTGTTCCTCTAGGGGGCTGAGCGTGCGCTCGGCGGCGAGGCGCACGCCAGCCGCCAGTTGGAGTAGAGCACGCTGGCAGTGGTGCAGCCGCTGCTGCCATCGAACGTCTGGGTCTGGCACAAAACCCCTCCCGCATGACCGCACTATAACACCGCGACAGCGCGTACGCGAGGCCGCGATTCGCTGGCCGTGGCAGTTCGTCCGCTCTTTCTGTGGCGTAGGCGGTGGTCTGGTTGGGGCTTCGTGCTTGCGGGACCCACGCGCGACCAGGGCACCCGTCGGCGGAACCTGATAGTGGAGCGCGTGCGTGCTAAGCTCACCCCATGAACGATTTGCCAGGCGATCTGGACGCGAACGACGTCCGCAGCGCCCTGGCATTGGCCTGGGGCCTTGGTCCCTCGCGCCAGACCTACGTACCCACGGGCTTCGGCGTTATCACTGGATGGCGGAGGCAGACTAGGGCCGCCGCTATTTCGTGACAGTGGATGACCTTCGCCATAAGGACTGGCTGGGCGCAGATCCGGCCAGTGCCTTTGCTGGTCTCTCCACGACCTTCGCGACGACCGTGGCCCTGCGCGACGAGGCGCGCCTGGATTTCGTGGTGGCCCCGGTCCCCTCCCTGGATGGAAGCCCCGCGGTCCGAATCGGGCCGAACTGCAGCTGCGCCGTGTTTCCCTGGGTGTCGGGTGAGGGTACTTGAGTGTCTTGAACTGCGTTCCGAGAAGGGATTGTCGTTGGATGTGTGCCGCCGGGAATGGCTCTTGGTGACGCCCAATTCCTCCAGCAGGGCGGCCCCCGGCTGGGACGCCATCGCCGCCCCATTGTCCGCATGGAGCGTTAGCCGCGCCATGAAGCAAGAATCCAGCAGCTCCACCCAGCCGCCCTCACACCGGATGTCGCCCAGGTCGCGCGCGCACGGGTGTGCCGCAGCCGATCCCAGGCGCCCGTCATATCCACCGTCTGCCTCCCCCTTTTGGCAGTGATCCTACTGCACCCGGCGGCGCCGCACGGATGCCCGCCATTCTCTGCCACCTCTCTTGGCGACGCCGGGGATGTCGCATGAAAAAACCCGCAATCCCTAGCGGAATGCGGGTTTCAAACTCTTGGTGCGCCCGAAGGGACTCAAACCTCTGTTCTCACCCAGCATGTCTCTCCATGTGCCAAACGCCTCTGAAGTGGCGTTATGATAGGGTTTCTGGGGTAGTGGTTGTCTCTTGCGTCTCCTCAGAAACCTGGTTTCTCTCGGCTCGTGGTGACGCCGTGGTGACGCCGTCCACCAAGGCGGCTTCCATTTGGGCCGCCGCGGTGGCTTGCATCGTCGGCAGCACGTGACCATACAACTCCAACGTGATCGCAACACTGGAATGCCCCAACCGCTCCGTCACCACCTTGACCGGGACGCCGCTCGCGAGCCAGTGGGTGGCCATGGCATGCCGGAGGTCATGCGGGCGGATACGGTCCGGCAGTCCTGCGCGCTGGCGAAGGGCCTTGAAGGCGTCGTAGGCATGGCCGCCGGCGATCCACGTGCCATTCCGCGTGGTAAAGATCCAATTGTGCTCCTGCCAGCGATCCCCCGCCGCGGCCCGTAACTCGGCCTGATGGGCTTGCTGATCGCGCAGCACTCGGATCAGATAGGGGGACAGGGCGACCGTACGCCCGCCCGCACGCCTTTTCGTGTCTTCCAGCGTGCGCTTGGCCCCGTAGCGACTGAGCGTGCGCTCCACCACAATGGTCTGATCCTCCCAATGCACGTCGGACCATCGCAACGTCAGCGCCTCCCCCCGGCGCATGCCAGTCAGCGCGAGCGTGATCCAAAGGGCCCGCAGGCGGTCGGATTCGGCCGCTGCGAGAAACGTCCGCGCTTCCGCAATCGTCGGGACCGTGGGTTCTCGCCGTCGGGGGGCCGGGGGCCGGACGCCGCGCGTCGGATTGCGTAGCAGAAGGTTCACCGTCACCGCGTCCTCGCACGCCGCGTGCAACACCGTATGCGTTAGTTTCACGGTGGCGGGGGCGAGTCCATCGGCGAGGAGCAGGGTATCCAGGTGTTGGACATCCTGGGGACTGAGGTGCGACAGCGGCACCGACCCGAGGTGCCGCACGATGTGGCGCACGGCCAGTCGATACCGATCCACGGTGTTGGCCCGTCGCCGGCCCGTCACGGTGTCATCCAACCATCGCGTCAGGTACGCGGCCAGGGTTTTCATCGGCGGGGGGACGATAGCCGGGGTTCTTCCGATGTTCCATCTTGGCGGCGTCAACCCACGCATTTGCCTCTGCCCGACTGGCAAAGGTTTTCGAGCGTGGCCGCCAGCGTTCCTCAGTGACATCCCAATATTTCACGATGCCCTGCCAGCGCTCCGTCGCCGTGTCGGGGTGCTTGCGGACAAAGCCGGACGGGTTGCGGGGACGGTACGGCACGCGCCCCACCTCCCGTCTCCACATTGCTGTGATGGCCGTGCCTGTGCGATTGGTTCGCCAGCGGCGCCGCATGTTCCTGCCCGGCCCGTTTTCTTGTGTTGGCCTTCCCTGCCCCCGGCTACCCCCGTACTGTCGACGGCCCCGAGCGGAATTTTAGCGGCGTCTTGGGACCACCGGTCATACCCCCGGTGTGGGGCAGATGTCGGCTCAACTGTGTGTTTAGAGCCGCCCGCTGGCACGTACCCTCGACCTGGGTGAGGATCCAAAACGTCCGTCGGGCAAGTGTTCCTGTCGCCCGGCCACCCACATCACGGCACTTTCACCAGAAAGATTCTCCCGAAGAAGGAAAACGGAGGACGCGCGACGAACCTCGAAAGCGATGCGCCTGATGCGTCGCGTATCTCACGCTCCTCTACTGAGGCACTCTCCACAGCGGCTGACGACTGCCTGAACTTCGAAAGCGTCTCTCTCTCCAGCGCCATTAGCATCGTTTGCAGTTGCTAAGAGAGTGCACGGCGCGGTGGTCAGGCGTATCACCGCATGTTGGGAAGGAAGGAGCGACCAGGATGTCAGAGGCCGACTTGCGCCGTGCGTATCGACAAATGAAGCGTCTTGAGGAACTGAGGTTGCACAGCCTCGCAGGCGGATCGTTCTATGAGCCAGTCGAACGACGACCCATCAATGACGATTATGAGGAAATCGTACGGTCCCTGTTGCCTACGGACTGGCAGCTGGTGAGAGACTCCATCTGGTTGCACATGGTCCCACCGAGAAACCGTGTACCACCGTATGGATGGAAAATCCATGTGTCCAGTGTTTTGGCTGATGCGCCGCGCACGCTGACAGCCGTGGTGCCCTTGGTTGCGACCGCGGGGGTCGCTGCCAAGTTTGCTGCCGACCCGACCTTTCTCAGGATGGTTAACTCACGGGAATGGGACCGCGGTGGCTCCGGAAAGTTCATCACAATTTACCTCGTCGATTCGGCCCAGTGTGGGACATTGTTGGCCCAATTAGCGCGGAGACTGACAGGAGCCTGCGGCCCCTACGTACTATCGGACCGTCGGTTCCGGGATGCCAAGACGGTTTTTTACCGCTACGGTGGCATGAGGCCTCGCTTTCGGCTTTCCTACGACGGCCGTCGAGTCCCTGTTCTGGTCGCACCTGATGGGTCCGAGTGGGAGGACCGACGCCTGCCACGATTTCAAATGCCACCGTGGGTCACAGCAGACCCGTTCTTAGACCCGGACAGGTCAGAGAGCCCGACCGCCAGTGAAAAGGCCGGGTCACTCACGCTGAACCATGGTCGTTATCGGATACTCAGACCACGTCACTTTTCCAGTTCCGGCGGAGTGTACCTAGCACACGACCGTTCCCGCGACACTGATGTGGTGATCAAAGAAGCACGGCCGCACGTCGACGATGATCCTTTTGGAAACGACGCCATCACGCTTCGGAAAAATGAATGGAAGGTGCTACGTCATCTCACACGTACCGCGTTGGTTCCAGAGGGTGTGGAATTTTTTCAAGAGTGGGAGCACTATTTCCTGGTCCGGGAGTTCGTGGGAGGGCAGCCGCTATCACAACTGACTCCGGTGCCGCCGCCTCCGGGCTTGGCAGCGGCCGAAGAGTACACTACGATCCGGGGCCGCTGGGTAGCGAATACTACGGTTGCGGAGGCACTAATACGCGCTGTGGAAACTGTTCACGATCACGGGATTGTCCTCGGGGACCTGTCGCCGACGAACATACTTATCACCGGCGACGGGCGCGTGATGTTCATCGACTTGGATGCTGCCACGTTCGCGGACAGCGAGCGGGCGATTCCCCTGTTCACCCATGGCTTTCAGCGACCAAACCGCAAGCCCCGCGCAACACCCGAAGATGACCGCTATGCGCTCGGCTGCCTCCTGATGACGCTCAGCTACCCCATGACGGAGTTGATGTCTTGGGGGATACCGCCGGAACGGTTTCTACGCGAACTAGAGTCGGATTATGGACTTCAATTTCCTTGGGCCCCCCGCATTCGGCCCTTGTTGGGGTTGACGCCTCCTGACGACGATCCGCCATTCGACCAGCCTACGATTCTGGCGGCCACCCTGGTCGCGGATGCGCCGCCGGTGTTTCGTGCGGCTACCTCGGACGAGGTACGAAGCGTCCTGCCCCAAATCATCTCGGCGATCATGGCCTCCGCCACCCTCGACCGTCGTGACCGCCTGTTTCCAGCGGACCCAGCCCAACGAAACCCGCTTGAGGTGTCTCACGGTGCGTTGGGCGTGTTGCGCGTGGTGAACCGGGTGACCGGGTCAGTGGCTGACCACCACCTAGATTGGGTGCTGTCTCACAGACTGAGCCCACACGAGTACCCTCCTGGCCTATACCACGGACTGTCAGGGATCGCGTGGGCTCTATGGGATTTGAGACAATATGACGAGGCACGTGCATCTTGGGAAATTGCGGTCAGCCATCCGCTTCGGTGGTCGGATCTGTTCGTCGAAGACGGCGCGGCGGGCATCGGTCTCGCAAGCCTCTATTTGTTTCAGCAAACGGCAGAGGCCCGATACCTAAATGAGGCTGTGGCGATAGGTGACGGTTTATCAGAACGGGTGAATAGTGGGGCTAACGCCGCGTGGTCGACTCCAGAGGGTGTGCGCTATCTGGGATATACGCGTGGTGCCGCCGGCGCCCGTCTATTCTTCCTTTACCTCTACCTGGCCACGCGACGAGAGGATTTCTTAGACATCGGGCGGATAGCCTTACAATCTGACCTAGACGCAGCTCTGACTCAGCCCGGGGGGTACCGATCGTTTGGCGAAGAACCGACGAGCAGCCTAGGGGAACCGTATTGGCGTTTCGGCTCGGCCGGAGTGCTCACCGCGCTCATCCGTTATGTCGCGATCACCAAGGACCCCGACCTGATGAATCAATTCCGCCTAATCCTGCCGGACATCCAACGCAAGTATACAAAATTTCCTGGTCTGTTCTCCGGGCTTGCGGGGCTAGGAAATGCGTTGCTGGACGCATCTCACATTTTGGGAGATCAGGAGTGTGGCGCAGTGGCGTGGAGCGTGGCACGCGGGATTCTGTTGCAGGCAGTGCGACGGGACAGTGGCACATACTTTCCGGGCGAATTTTCGTTTCGCCTTTCCATGGACCTTGGCACCGGCTCCGCAGGCATTGCGCTGTTCCTCCATCGACTCTTGACGGGGGTCTCCAACTCCAACTTTGTGCCAGATGGTCTCTTGCACACCGCAGGCAACCCCCCGGTCTCTCTGCGACACCCCGTCGGGTGATGTGGTCGAGTCTGAATCGTCGGCTGCGGCTGGATTGAGAAATAGATGGGAGAGGACGGCCCAGCAATGAGCACCGAATCATCGGGGAGCGTGGCGCCTCAGTCTGTCTCCCTGACGGCTTTGGTACGCGACAACCCCGCGTTCGGTATTCTCGTCGCTGGACAGTGGGTGTCCACGGTTGGCAACCAACTCACCGGGCTTGCGTTGGTGTGGCTGGTCCTCTCGCTCACTCACAGTCGCGCGGCACTGGGTTTGGTGGCCGCCGCGGGAGAGGCATCGGGTCTGGCCATGATCTTTGCCGGCGTCTACGTGGACCGATGGCGACACCGGCGGACGCTTGTGACGACCGACATGGTTCGCGCCGCAATGGCTTTCGCGCTGTTTGCCTTAGCGGCCACGCACCACTTGGACCTCGGCCTCATCGTCGTCATCGTTATCGTGAGTCGCGTAGCGGGAAGTTTTTTCACGCCGGCGGCGTTTGCGTTCATGCAGCAGCTCGTGGAGAAGGCACGGCTGCCGCGGGCCACGGGGCTTCTGTCCAGCACGCGAACATCCGCCGGTATCGTGGGACAATTGCTCGCCGGAGCCCTTCTGAGTGCTCTGGGTCCCGCGTCCCTTTTTTTCCTGGACGCGCTCACCTTTGTGGCGTCAGTAGGCACGCTGGCCCGCATTGGCCGGGGGCGTCCCGATCCACCGGTCCAGGAGCGTCGCGGCCGGAGTTTGTGGCGCGAAGTGGTAGACGGCCAGCAGGACCTGTGGCGGAACCGATTTCTACGCCGTCTCGTCCCGCTAGGAATGATAATGGGTTTTTTCTCCATAGCCGTCTTTGTCCTGGACGTGGCGTGGGTGCGTCAAGTGCTGCACGGGGGGCCGTTAGCATTCGCAGGGTTCTGGGTGGCAGCGGGAGTCGGTGGAGTCGCCGGCGGCCTAGCTTCTGGTAGACTCCAGGACCGATTCACTGCCGCGACGCTGACGATCGTGCCGTTGGTCCTGGGCGGCCTGTCTATCGTGGCGCTATCCCGGATTCCAGTTCTCGCGGTAAATCTTCCACTCATGTTCATCCTGGGCACCGCGCTAGCGGTCCAATCGACAGCGCTCAATGTACTCCTTCAGCAAATGGTCAGCCCTGAGGTGATCGGGCGCAGCATCGGAGCGGTGGGCGCGCTCACGGGCGTGACCAGTCCGCTCGGGGCCGTCGCTGCGGGTGTCGCGGCGACGCTGGTGTCGCTGTCGACCGTGCTGTTGGTGTCTGGGATCATGGTGGCGGTAAGCGCCCTCGGGCTGGTGGGGATGTCCCGCCCGGAGCCTGTTGCCAGAGACTGTCGCGGAGTGACGTAGAAGCGGGCGCCATTCGTCCCGCAGCGCTCGGCGAACGCCAGGTCCGCCGGTGGCCGTGCGTTGCCCCCAAGCCCGTTCCCCGGGCTTGTCGGGCTCAGTCATGCCGGGCGGCCCCTGGGTTTGGTCATAATCCATCAACGGCGGTGCACGTTTCACGACCTGCCGACTCGGGGTTACCCTTTCTCATTTTCTCTTTAGGCTCACTGCTTAGGCGTACGGGGCGCGCCGAAATGGGGTCCTGTTTCGGGCGCTAGCAAAGCCCGTTATTGCGCCACTGCAGATCCTCGAATTCGCCGCGCCGCAAGGAAATCCTTTCGGCGCACACCGCGCAAAGTAAAAAGGCCCCGGACGGGATGTCCGGGGCCTCTGTCGTAAGGCATCAAGCGGACCCGTCATAGGGGCGGTCCGGGCCAATTGTCCCGGACCACGGCTCCCCGTTTTCTTGTGTTGGGGGTTCCTGTCGGGATACCCTCACTGCGCCCGGGCGGGGGCCGTGTACCGGTACACGCCCCACGGGGTGCAGCACACGGCGGTCTGCGCCTGCCGCACACACACCGGCGGGGACATGCCCACGGTGGGCGCATAGCGGACACCCACGATCACCGCCGCCCCGCAGGCGGCCAGGAGCCCCCCCTTCGTCAGGATCGTCATCGTCTTCCCTCCCTCCGGATGTCTCCGAGTGTTTAGGCCTGCAACCGTTCCACCTGGGACCCGGCCGCCTGGTGCCGGGGGTCCTGGCCGGCCGGGCGGGCATGGGTCGCGCCCCACGTCCTGATGGCGGCAATGGTCTCCGGGCTCAGTTTGGACAGGGGGCGGGTATCAGCCACGGCCTCGAAGATATCGGCCGGTTGGAGGTCGTGGCCGGCGGCATAGGCGAGGTGCAGCGCGTCGATGACGGCCGCCTCGATTTCAGCGCCGCTGAAGTCCGCCGTCGCGGCGGCCAACGCGGGCAGAGGAAAGCTGGCCGGGTCCCGCTGACGCTTCGCCAAATGAATCTGGAAGATGGTCTGCCGCTCGGGATCATTTGGGAGGTCAAGCCAGAAGATCTCGTCCAGGCGGCCCTTGCGCAAGAGTTCGGGTGGCAGGGCCGTCACGTCGTTCGCCGTCATGTGGTCGCCGACGCGGCGTATAGAAATATTCGCCCTCGTGTTTCGTTTCGCCGCCGGCACCGGAATTCCTTCTTTTGTGCGACACAAAACTCTCCGCGGCCCCCGACCCGTCAGGGCGGGGGCACTCTCCCTGGGCGAACCCCCTGGGACCCGAGATCGCAACCGGCAATCCACCACTAGAAACCCTCTCTCGCCTCTCATGGTGACGCCGTATGGTGACGCGGGCGGATCGGCGTGCACTAAAAAACCCGCAATCCCCTGCGGAATGCGGGTTTCAAACTCTTGGTGCGCCCGAAGGGACTCGAACCCCTGCTTCAGGCTCCGGAGGCCTGCGTGATATCCACTTCACTACGGGCGCAACCTGTGAGCAGTATAACACGCGTCGTGCGGACTGCCAATGGCCGCAGGCTACACGTCAGGTCTTGCGGAATCATCTTCCATGATCCACGATCCACCATGCATTTGAGGCGCACGTTGGGCTTTGGCTCGCGACCGCGCGACGGCGACCGTAAGGGGGAGAGCGTGATGCGGCAAGCTTTCGACGGCCCACCGCGCCGACGCTGAGAGCGTGCTGGCGTTTGGGACGGTGTCTTTTGGCGGCCGCCGTCCTGGTCCTTGCGATTTTGGTAGTGTATCTCTGGCCGGGCCCGTTCGTGGCCACAGGCCCCGCGGCGGCGCCTCTGCCCGTCCCGCGCTTTAACCACGTGTTTGTCATCATGATGGAAAACCACAGCCCGGCCGCCTTGCTGAACCCGTCAGCCCCGGATCCGTACATCCGGCACCTCATCGCCACCCAGGGCTATGACAGCGACTACTTTGGCGTGACGCATCCCAGCCTACCCAACTATATTGCGGCCATCTCGGGACGCACGGAGGGCAGCCACAGTGACAATCCGACTCAAGCCTTTGACATACCCAATCTTGCGCTGCAATTGGATCACGCGCACATCGCCTGGCAAGCCGCCATGCAGTCGCTGCCCTACCCCGGCTACACGGGCAACTGGTATCCCGACGCCCTTCTGCATGCCGCCCCCAGCACGATGCCCACCACCGCGCTGTATGCGAAAAAGCACGACCCCTTCCTGCTGTTTCCCGCCGTCGCCCGGGTCGACGCCAAGAAAGTTGTGCCGCTCGCGCTCCTTAGGCGCGAGCTGGCGTCAGGATCGGTGCCGCGATTCGTGTGGATCTCACCCAATCTCTGCAACGACATGCATGGGGAGCCGAACGCCCGCGGGGCCACCTGTCCGTCGGCCAACGGATCCGCCCTCATTGCCGACGGCAACGCCTTTCTGGCGACGTGGATTCCCCGCATCATGGGGTCAGCCGCGTGGGGGCCGGGCGCGGTCATTTTCATCACCTGGGACGAGGGCAGTGGCCCGACGGGTCCGTCCCCGGCCAGCATCCACACCTACAAAGCCGCGGGCCCCGCCGCCCCCCCGATCCTCCGCGGGGTGCCGTGGCTGGGACTGCTGGGCGGCGGGCCCGCGCCGCTCATCGTGATCGCCCCCCACATGCGGCCCACCGCCGTGCACTTGTGGGCGGACCACTACAGCCTTTTGAAAACAATTGAGGCCAGTTGGCACCTGCCGTATCTCGGACATGCGGCCAGCCCCCAGGTGCCGCTGCTGACCCCGCTCCTGCCCTGACGGCGGTCAGCCGGTCGGCCTGGCGTCGGCACCCGTGTCCCAGTGGCGGACGACGCCCGTCTCATCGTCTTGACCGGCCGCCGCCGCCGCCTGCTGGAACGCGGGATAGGCGGCGCGCGCCAGCACGGAGGGGAACCCGAGCGCATCTGCCATCTCCAGGGCCAAACCCAAGTCTTTGGTGCGGTTCGCCAAGGAGAAGCCGGGGGCAAAGGCGCGGGCCGGCCACCGCTCCAGGAGCTTGTCCACCTCAAAGGAGCGAGCCGAGCTTGCCGGCAGCACCGCGGTCAGCGCCGACAGCGGGATGCCGGCCGCCTCCGCGAGCCTTATGCCCTCGGCCGCCGCCAGGAGGTTTAAGCCCGACACCAGGTTGCCTACCAGCTTCATGCTCTGGCCGGCCCCGGTAGGGCCCACATGCACAATGCGCTCACCGACAGCGTCCAAAAGCGGCCGAATGGCCGCGAAGCTCTCGGCATCCCCCCCCACCATGATGGTGAGCGTCCCCGCCTTGGCCCCCACGTCGCCGCCGGTCACCGGCGCGTCCATCCACACGACGCCTCGCTGGCGGGCGCTTTGGGCCAGATCCTGAGTCGCCGCCGGACCAATCGTGGAAAAATCAACAATCACGCTGCCGGGGGCCAGGTGCGCGAGCAGGCCATCGCCGCCGTCGCACACGGCGTGCACGGCCGCCGCATCCGTGACCATGAGGGCCACCACATCCGAGGCGGCGGCCAATTCACCCAGGGTGGCGGCCCTGGTGGCGCCGCGCGCCACCAGGGGGTCGGCCCGCCCCGCCGTCCGGTTGTAGACGGTGAGATGATAGCCACCGCCCAACAGATTTTCCGCCATGGGTGCCCCCATCACACCCAATCCCACAAAGCCGATGCGCACCTGACGCCTCCTCTTCACGACCACATGCGAACCACCGCGTCTCAGTCCTCACGGCTCCGGGTGGGGCGCACGACGGAGCACGCGGCCACCCCGTCCATGTGATCCTGCAACACGCGGCTCCCCAGGTCCACGAGCGCCTGCACGCGCGGGTCGGCAATCCGATAATAGATGAACCGACCCTCGGGGACCGCCTGGACCAACCCGCAGTTTCGGAGGCAGGCCAGGTGATTGGACAGGTGCCCCTGCCCAATCCCGAGCCGCTCCACCAATTGGCCCACGTTCAGCGATCCCCCGTCTTGGAGGGCGTCCAACACCCTGAGGCGGATCGGGTGGCTCAGCGCCTGCCAAAAGGCGGCCAGCAGCTGCTCACGGGTTCCCGGCACGGCCTGCATCGATGCACCCCCTTACCACCCTGTCGCCCCATTCTGCCACAGGCGCCGCCCACTGGCGCCCGCATCGACCTCACCGCCATCTAGCCAGCACAGCACGACAGCTTGCTGACATCCTTGTGGAAGGTCAGCGCCGCGAGCTTGAGCCCTTCGCCCGCCGTCAGATACGGGAAGTACAGGCTGGTGAGATCCTCAAGTGTCATCTCGTAGCGAACGGCGATCACGCCGGCCGTGATCATCTCGCCCGCGTCCGGAGCCAACACGTGCACACCCAAAATGCGCTCCGTCTTCTGCTCGACGACGAGCTTGACCAGCCCCCGCGTGTCGCGGTTGGCCAGCGCGCGCGGAACGTAACTCATCGGCAGCACGCGGCAGTCGTAGGCGATCCCACGCGCCCGGGCCTCCACCTCGGTCATCCCCACACTGGCCACCTGCGGATCCGTGAACGTCACGCGCGGTACGGCCTTCAGGTCCTCGCGGCCCGCGTCCAGGCGAAGTGCGTGGCCCGCTGCCAGCGTCCCTTCGGCGGCGGCTACGTAGACAAACATCGCGTGGCCCGTCACATCGCCCGCCGCGTAGATGGACGGCACCGAGGACGCCATATGCTCGTCCACCTGGATGGCGCCGCGCGGGTCGAGCGCGACACCCACCTCTTCCAGCCCAAATCCCACCGTGTTCGGCCGCCGCCCAGTGGCGACCAAAAGCCGGTCCCCGGAAAATGTCTGGCTCCGACCCTCGAGGTGCGCCAAGACCGTGAACTGGCCGGCCTCAAAGCTCACGCGCTCCACCTGCACTCCGCTCAAAACCGACAAACCCTCTTGGGCCAATGCCTCGGTCAGGCCCGCGCTCACATCGGGGTCTTCGGCGGGCACCAACCGGTTCATGACCTCCAGCACCGTGACCCGCACATTCATCCGGTGGTACGCCTGGCCAATCTCTAGACCCACGGCGCTGCCCCCCAGCACGATCAAGTGGTCCGGCAGGCGGTCGGCGCCCAGGGCGTCTGTGCTGGTCCAGTACGGGGTGTCGGCCAGCCCCGCCACCGGCGGAGCCCACGGCCGGGCTCCGGTGGCCACCACCAGCGCCGGCGCGGTGACGCGCGCTCCGGCCACGCTGACCGACACCGGGTCAACCCCGGTCACGACTCCGTGCCCGGCGATCCACTCGATCTCCGGGTAGGCCGCCAACACGTCCACGTATTTGGCCTGCCGCAGTTCGTCCACCAGGGCCGTCTTCTGACCCTGCACTTGTGTCCAGTCCCGTGTCCCCGCCTCCACGCCCAGGCCCAAAAATGCGGGGCGGGCCGCGCTGTCCCGCACACGGGCGGCGGCAATCAGGGTCTTGGACGGCACACACCCCACGTTCACACAGGTCCCCCCGATGGTGCTGGCCTCGACCAGCGCGACACGCTTGCCCGCCTCGGCCCCGCGTATGGCAGCCGCGAAACCGGCCGACCCTCCTCCCAGCACGATCAGATCAAAATCCTTGGCCACACTCATTTGCTCCCTTCCTGCTGCCTTGACCTGAATCCGCTTGCCGCCTCTTTCCGACACCGAGCCCTCCAGGCTATCTCGCAACCATCATAACACAGTATTTCAATATTGGGTTCTTACTATGCTGTTTCCTCCCCGACGGGTGCGGAACTCCCGGCCCCGCGACCTTCCCGTGCCGCCTTGCAGCCCCCCACCGCATCCGGCCGTGCGCTATATTGGACAAACCCGGCGTCGAACGTCCGCGGACTTGGTTGCGAACGGAGGGACCCCCACGCTGCACGATGTTCACACCCACTCCTTCAGCCCCGCATACCTGGCCCTCCTGGAAGAGGCGGGCGGCGTGCGCATCGACCGCAGTGGGGCGGGTTATCCCCGAATCGTTTGGCAGGGTATCCCCACGGTCACGCTGCGCCCGGGAACTTACGACCCGTTTGCCCGTCTTCACGACCTCCGCCAGCGGGACGTCTCGCTCCACATCGTGTCTACCACGGTCCCCAACGTGTACCCCTTTGCGCCGCGCCTCCAGGCGCGCGCGGCCCGGATCATCAACGACGACTTGGCGCGGTGGCGCGACCAGCACCCCGACCGCCTGCGCGGGCTCGCAAGCATCCCCGCGGACAGCGACGACGCCCTCGCCGAAGTGGACCGCGCGACCGATGAATTGGGCCTGTCGGGCTTCGTGATGGGCACGCACCTGGGCGCGGCTGAGCTGGACGACCCGCACTATGCCCCTATCTTTCGCCGGCTCAACGACCGCGCCGCGCGCGTGCTGCTGCACCCCATGCTGCCAGCCGCCGGGCCCAAGCATCTCGGGGACCACGACCTAGTGTCGCTGGTGGGCTTTGTCGCGGACACCACCGAAGTGGTGGCCCGGCTCTGGTTCGGGGGGTTCTTCGCCCGATATCCGCGCATCCGCTTCATCCTCCCGCAGGCCGGAGGATCGGCGCTGTGGCTTTTGGGCCGATGGCGCTTCGGATGGCCCGCCTCGGCCATCCCGCCGGGTCCCCTGCCGCCCAACGTGTTTTACGACACGCTGCTGTTTTCCCCCGAAGCGGTCGCGTTTGCGGCCGGGCAAGTCGGCAGCGACCATCTGCTGTTTGGGTCGGACTACCCCCATCTGGGAAACGCCGAGCAGGTCTGGCACGACGTCCTGGGAGCCAACCTGGGCGCAACGGCCACCGAAGCCATCGGGTGGGGCAATGCCACCCGGCTGTTCGCGGACTGACCAGGGGCGGCCGACCGTCAGCGGGGGGGCGCGCCCAATAGGGCGTCCGCGGCCCATCGCGCCGCCGCCTCAGCGAGCGACATCACCGGCTGGAGCACCTCGACCGGCTGGCCGGCCAGGTGGCACCGAAGGCTTTGATACACCAGGGGGCTTCCCGCCAGCACGCCCCCGGCGGCCACCAGCGGCCACCGCCCCGACATCCGCTCTGCGGGGGGGCCCAAGGCGGCGGCCACCTGCAGCGCCAGCTCGCGGCCCGCGTCGTCCAGAATGGCGCACGCCACCGCGTCCCCATCCGCTGCCGCCTGGCTGACCACGCGGGCCAGCTGGGCAATCTGGTCGCGAGAGGTGTGGGCATCGTACACATGGCGGACGGCGTCCCTCAGGGTGCAAGCCCCCGCCCACGCCAGGATGGGCACCATGAGTGCCGTGGTCGGGCCGCGGCCATCATCCGCCCGGGCGCAGGCGACCAGGGCCTGGCGCCCGATGTCGTAGGCGCTGCCCTCGTCACCCAACAGGCTGCCCCAGCCCCCGACCAGCACCCGCTGCCCATGCACGTCGCGCCGCATGACCATCGACCCGGTGCCGGACACCACGGCGATGCCCGCACCGGCGACGCCTCCCGCACGAAGCACCAGGTCTCCCTCATGCCTCCGATGGACCACAGCGGTGTCAGGCAGCAGCCGCCGCACCACGCGCTCGACCGCGGCGGCTGAGACCGGCCCTCCAAAAACCACCGCGCGCACAGCGCCGCCCTTCATGCCACCGTCGCGGAGCGCTCCCCCGATCGCCGCCGCCACCGCTTCGTCCATAGCGTCTCGGCCCACAAAGTGTGGATTGCTGGGGCCGCCCCACCCGCGTCCCGAAACCGCGCGGCCATCCCACAGGACCGCCTCCGTCTTGGTGCCCCCGCCGTCCAGCCCAAGCACGCTGGTCATGGGTGCGCCCACAAGACCTGCGGGAAAATTTCCGCCAGCACCGTCCGGTTGTACTCCGGACCCCCGGGGCGGTTGCCGCTCATCAGGATGGGAGCCGCAACCCCGGACGCCCGCAATAACTCGACGGTCCTGATGAACCAGGCGTGCAGCAGGAATGAGCCCGCAATCGTGGACACGGGTCCCAAAAAGACCCCCGGGGCGTCTGGCAACGGGATCGTGCCATCACCCGGCAGCACCCCGTTGTCCAACACCACCGTGGCGACATCCGCCACGGTCGGCCCGGCCTGGTCGGCGGCGGCCGCCCGAGAGGTCAGCGCCACCACCGCGAGCCCGCGGGCCCGGGCCCCCTGCGCCATTTCCACCGGCACCGCATTGTGGCCGGAGGTTGACACCACAAGCAGCACGTCGCCCGGGTGGCTGGGCAGATGATCCAGCACCCGATCCGCCAAGCCGCCCAGGCGCTCAAGCGCCGACCCATACTCCGGCGCCGCCCCGTCCAGTCGGAGACCCGGCACATGAATCGGGTTCATGAACACCGGGGTCGCGGCCCGGTAGAACAGGTCATCGACCAAAAGCCCGGAATGGTTGCAACCAAAGCCAAACAGCCGGCGCCGACGCTGCCACGCGTCCGCCAGCAGCGCGGCGGCGGCTTCCAGCCCTGGAGCCTCGCGCTGTCCAATCTGCTCCAGGTGACGCGGCACGCTTGAGACCCACTGGGCCAGGAAGCTCTGGGGCTCGGCCATCAGTAGCCCAGCTCCCGGTACCGCGCCACGGCCTCCCGATACCGCTCGGGGCCATCCGGGTAGTTGATGCTGCGGAACACTGTCGGCTCAATCCCCCGCGCCAAGAGATGTTCCACCACCTCGCCCACCAGACACCACGCCACCAGCGCCGCGCTGACCCCGGAGGATGGTAAGAGCTGCTCCGCCAGGCCAGGCACCGACACCTCGGCGTCTCCCACCCCGGTGTGGGTGTCCAGGACCACGTCCGCTGCGCCGTCCAGCCGCTGGCCCGACGGATGGGCCGGCGGCAGGGTGCGCGCGTAGGAGAGCGCGGTCAGCGCGATGGTGAGGGCTCCCCGCCGCGCGGCTTCGCGGGCCATCTCCACCACCAGCGGACTTCGCCCCGATACGGAGCCCAAAAGCAGCACATCGCCAGCCCGGACGCCCGCGTGCTGCACGGCCATCCGCGCCAGCAGCAGGTCTTCCTCCGCCACCCCCGCGTCCGCACGGCCTGCCGCCGGCTCCCCTCCCCGCCGCACGGCGTCCGACCCGAAGCGCGGCCGCGTCAGTTGGATGGGTGCCATGAGCGCCAGGCCCCCGGCACGGTTGAACAACTCGCTCGTCAGCAGGTGGCCGTTGTCGTAGACATAAAACACGCCACCTTCTGCAATGCGGCCGGCTATCTGGCCCCCCAGTCGGGCAAACTGCGGCAGGTCTTCTCGCATGTCGCCCAAAATTCGCTGAATCGCGTCCAAGTAGTGCTGTGCCAGCATGCGGCGCCCCCTGTCTCACGGTGGATCTTCACGCCCGGCGCATGGCACCCGGACCACGTGGTATAGGTATAAGCCCGACCAGCGTCGCCAGCAACCCGGCGGCTTATGGGGATGGCCATGAAGGCCGAAGTGTTCGATGGACGGCCGCGACAAGCGCCGTCCCCCGCGAGTCGTCTGTGGGGCGGATGGCCCGCCGGACTCGTCGCCGGCGCCCCAGTCGCCTGCGCCATCTCTCGTATCGGTGGCACCGGGCACGGGAGGCCTGCGGTTGCCGAACCGGGACCCTCACCGCCGCCGACGTGAGCGAGCAGGCGGCGTTGGCCCGCCGCACTTCACCCCGCCGCCGCGTGGTCGGCCCCCCTCCTGCCCTTCAATTCCGCCAGAAGGTTCCCGGCGCCGATTTGGGGAGGGGTGGCCTGCTGATCCGGAGAATGTTGCCTGCCGATCCGGGGAAATGTGCGTTGGCGATCTGGGGAACCGAAGATTTCCGTTGGCAGCACCTGTGCAGGAGCGTCGGCCGTGTGGGTGCCGGGCGCCAACGCGGCGTCGCGGGACCAAAAATACTCCACGGCGCCCACCGTCCTGTGTGTCACCGGGTTCCACAGCGGAGTCGCGAGAACCTCCAGCGGCAGGCGTGCCCCTTCTGGTGAGAAACCCAACACCTGTTGCTTGTGAGCCTGGTTCTTGGCCATCGTCCAAACCAGCGGACAAGCACCCACGCACAAGGGGTTTCCCTGGAGGTCATGATGGTTGAGCCGCTGGTCCCGGCACCGATGGTGTTCCATTTGGTCGCGCGCCCAGCCGGTGAGATGGGCGGCGGCGGCGTTCCACGCCACAATGGTCCGCGTGCGCGTGACGACGTAGGCAGGAAAAGATGTCGCGTAGACTGCATGGGCTGCCTTTTCCAGGATCTCTTGATCCGAAGGTGCCAACCCATGCCGGTGCGCAGAGGACTCCGTGGGCCAAGAGATCCAACCTGTCGAAGATGTCGCCGCCAGTCCCACTCGGGACGACGCCACGGGCTCTGCTTGCGGTCGGCCCAAATAAAACCCTTGGCCGAGAGGAATCGCCATCTGCTGCAACGTCCGCAGTTCTGCTTCAGTCTCGATTCCCTCCGCCAACAGCGTGATGCCTTGGTCAATGGCCAACTCACGGAGGTGGCCCACGACCGACTGGCGGATTGGGACCTGGTCGATGCCCTCGACCAGCATACGGTCCATCTTTACGATGTGTGGTTGGACGGCCAACAGCAATCCCAGCCCTGCGTATCCCACGCCATAGTCGTCAATGACGATGTCATAGCCCTCTCCACGCCATCGTTCGATCTGGTGGAGGGCCTCCGGGTTTTCCAGGGTGTTATGGTGTTCGGAAATTTCGAGGGCCACGCGCGCCGGAGGCAGCGTCTCGTGGTCCGCCGCAATGGGCAGGGCCGGGAAGCCCCCGTGGACATTCAGAAAAAGTTTCTGGCCCGCGCTGAGGTGCCGTAGTCCCCAGGCGATACCCAACGACCGACACTGCGCTTCCAAGCGGGCCTCGAGCCCACGCCGTCGCGCCTCCGCAAACAACTGAGCGGGAGTCGCCCAACGTGAGGCAGGATCACCACGAATGAGGGTCTCGTACCCAATAACGTCGCCTGTCGACAGCTCGATGATTGGTTGCGCAGCGACCCACAGGTTCTCCAGAAATGCTTCCCTCACCGTGGTTCCTCCTCAGAGCGCTAAGCTCTCGACAGAACCGGCAAGCTCGTTGAGATCCCAGCGTGAGAACCGTCCAACTTAACCGCAGAAGCGGCCAGCGCGGTTCCGTTCGTCGTCCCCTCGAGACCTTGCCGCGACCACTAGACCCGGCGTGCACGGATGGGTTCACCGCGCCCCCGTTGGGACGGCGCTGAATTCCTTGGAAGGAACCAGCGTCTTGCCTGCGACGCCCCGCAACCCCGATGCCCCCTGCGACCACGTTGACAAGCATCGGCACGACGCATCTTGGCGAACCCTACCCAACCTGCTTTCTCCGTGAAGGTGACCCCTTTTAACTCGACCAACTTGCCATCCGACGCGGGAGGCCTATTCCAGAACACGGAAGCGGCTTGCCTTTTTCCACACACCGGATTCGCTACAACTTTCTAAATCCCTTTTTTTGACCAAATACGACCGCTGCCGTGCGCCGATTGCGGAACAGCTCCTGCGCCTTGGCCATATTGGGGCTCCCCGCGGCCGCCACCGCCCGAGCCGCTTGGACGCTCGCCAACGCCCTCGCTATCAGGCGGCGCCGACCGTGCAGATAGGCACGCCCCGCCAACGTCTCAGGCTCCGCCCCTATGAGTGTGACCAGCGCAAACGAGTCCAGCTTGGTCGCGTGGTCACCGCTCATTCCGGCACAGATCCTTGCGCATCGCGGACAGAGGAAGCTCACAGGGTCGACGTGGCAACGGCTCCGACAAATCGTCGGCACAGGCTGTCAACCCCGAGGCGCCTGTGGCGGCGCCAGCCACCTTTGCGGCCGACCGGGGCGAGCAATATCCCACGGTAGTGCGGTCGTGACAAGCCCAGTGACACGAACTGGCGAGCTTTTGCCGGTGTCCCGACGGGCTCTGGCGGACCATCTACGCGACCAACCTCATCGACAGGGTGAAGGATTCCGCCGGTAGCTCAGCTAGGCGTCCAAGAGCCAAGCGCTATTCCCGAACGATGCCGCGCGCACGAAAATACGTCACCGAGGGATGGGGCAGTTCCTGGCCCGTTGTCGTGGCAACATTCTTCAGGGTGGCCAGGGCATACGATGTCTCCGGGGTGTCGGGAGCCGACCGCATGACGGCGCTATAAACGTCCCGAGAGCCATCGGGACATGGGTCGATGTCGATACAGATGAGGCGCGGCGCGGTGCTGGTCCAGACGGGCAATTCATGGTCGAAGGCTCCACGCGTGGAGTCGTAGTCATGGATTGCAGAGCCTCGCGCCAGTGGCCAACGGCACCTCGTAGCCGTCTTGCTGGTCGCCAGCGTGATCCCCTCCGTCTGTTACATCCAGCCCACCGATACCTAGCCGAGCCGACGGAGATCAGGGAGGGAAACGAGCGACGGCTACGCCCGAAACAATTCCACGTGCTCACAGTTCGAGTATACCCGGACCTCCAGCGGCAGACGCGTTTCGCCCAGCTGGTTCAAACTGCCCAGCAACATCCCCCCGAGGCCGGTGATTGCAGCACGCCCTCCCTCTCAAGGGGCTTTTGGCACCGCCGGCAATTGAACGCCTGGCCCATCACTTCCGCCGTCCGTCTCCTCCCTGCTTTCAGGATCCCCGATAGGGGTAGTCCCCCCGACCCTCCGCACAAACCAAGGATCGTCATCCACCCGCTGATTGTACGCGCCCAGGGTCCACCGCTCGCCATCATGAACCGTCCACGAGAGGCTGCAATTGGCCAGCGCGACGTGTACCGTGCCCGCTGCGCCATGCGTCACGATCCCCATCACCCCGTTGATCGTGCCGCCGTGCGCCACCACCAGCACCCGCTGCCCAGCATAGTCCCGTGTCAGGCGCTCCAGCGCCGCCTGGACCCGACTTCCCAGCGCGGCGTACGGCTCGACGCCGGGAATCACGCCGTCTGGAAACCGCAATTGGCGCTCAGTGGTGCACAGGCCCTCCCCCTCCCCGTAGCTGCGCTCCATCAGGGCATCCCACAGGGCAGGTGCACCCACCCTCACCTGTTGGGCGATGATGGACGCGGTGTCGCGAGCCCGCGCCAACGGGCTCGACACGATGGCGTCCCAGCGCAGAGCGGCGAGGTGGCGAGCGCAATCTTGCGCCTGGCTGCGCCCCCGCTCGTTCAGCGGTACGTCCTCCTGCCCCTGGAGGAGCCCCTCCCGGTTCCAGCTCGTTTCGCCATGACGCACCCAGCAGACGGTTGTGACCATGCTGGCTCCCCTCCGGTCCTTCGGCCTTAACGCTGCGGCTGCTTCTCGTCCACCACAAACCGATAAAAACCCGATCCCACGCGGCACACGACGGTGCCCGCGTCTCCCGGAAGCTGGTCCATCCCCGCCGCCTCGGCCACCGGGCGTCCGCGCACCCACACGTGCTGTCCGGGCTGACGGGGCACGCGGATGGTGGCTACCGTCGAGGGGGGCACGTCCACGCCCAGAACCAGACGGCCTGTGCGCCGCATGGTCCACCGGACGCCCAGCCGCCCCGCAGGCGTCAGGCGGCTGGCCGACACGAAACCCAGGCTCGGATGTGGATACGGCGCCACCACCACCGATCGAAAGCCGGGGTCGGCCGGGTCGGGGCGCAGCCCGGCCACCCAGCCGAAAAGCCACGCGCCCACCGATCCCAGCGCATAGTGGTTGAACGAATTCATCTCCGGATTCTGAAACCCATGCGATGCCGTCCAGCCATCCCACCGTTCCCACATGCTGGTGGCGCCGTGGCGAATCATGTATCCCCACGATGGATAGCTGGTTTGCGTCAGAATCTCGTAGGCGACGTCGGAAAAACCGGTCTCGCACAGCACCGGCCCTAAGAGCGCGGTGCCGGCAAACCCCGTTGACAGATGCCCACCCCGAGCGGCAATGTCGTCGACCAACTGACGCGCCACGACCGCGCGGGCGGCATCGGGAACCAGGCCCAGATGGAGGGCCAACAGGCAGCCGGTCTGCGTAGGGTGGGAGAGCCGCCCGCCGCTGTCCAGAAACGCGTGCTCAAAGTCCCGACGAATTTCTGCCTCCAGGTTGGCATACTCCCTCGCGGCTTCGGTGTCTCCCAGCCGTGTAGCCATGCTCCCCAGGAGTTGCACATCCATCGCGTAGTACGCCGTCGCCATCAGCGCATGGTCGGTGGACGCGTCCACCGCCAGCCAGTCGCCAAAGTCGTTGGCGCGCCGGTGTTGCCACAGGCCGGTGGGGTTGCCCGCGCGGATATACGCGACCCACTGCCGCATGGCCTCATAGTTCTCCGACAGTATCTGATCGTCCCCGTACATGCGGTGCAGGACGGCCGGGATACTCACGCCGGCGTCCCCCCAGGCCGGGGCGCCGTCCGCTTCGTCCACGATGCGTGGCGCCACGTCGGGAAACGCCCCCGCCTCCGACTGACTGTCGCGCACGGTTTCCAGCCATCCCTGGAAAAAGGCGGCCACGTCCCGGTTGTAGGCCGCCGTTTCAACAAAGGCCCCGATGTCGCCCAGCCACCCCAGCCGCTCATCGCGCTGGGGACAGTCTGTGGGCACGGCCAAGAAGTTTCCCCGCTGGCTCACCACGATGTTGGCGTGGAGCTGGTTAACCAGCGAAAGGCCACACCGGAACGTCCCGACCGGGCCCGTGGCGCTCTCCAGCACCTGCACCACGAGGGATGGGGGCGCGTCCAAGACGTCGTCGGCCGTCAGCTCCACGTAGCGGAAGCCCCGGTAGGCAAACGTGGGGGTATACCGCTCCGTGCCCTCCCCGGCCAACACCAGGATGTCCGTGCACGCCGCCGCCCGGTAGTTGGCTGTGTACAGACGGCCTTCCCGATCCAGCACTTCCGCGTAGCGCAATTGGAGCGTCGTGCCCCGCCGCCCCTGAACGGTCAGGGTGGGCCGTCCCACCAGATTTCTCCCCAGGTCAAACTGCCACCGCCGCGACGCCGTGCGGGATATCGCCACCGGCACCACCGTGTCGGTCACGACCACCCCGTCATCGCGGTCGGCCGTGACCAGCAGCGCGGGGGCCTCGCGCACCCGCACCGGCATCCACGTGTCATCGCGGGAAGTCTCGCCCTCGCTCCAATGAGGCACCGCGCGGCGCGCATCGTAGGCTTCGCCCATGAGAAAGTCCGAATACAAGATGGGGCCCGACCGGACGCACCAGCCAGCGTCGGTGGCCAGCACCTGTCGCACGCCTTCCGGCCCCTGCACCTCCAACTGGGCCATGACGGCGGGCGTACCCCCGTAGAGCCGCCGACGCCCGCCAAACCCCAGGTAGCCGGCATACCAACCGTCCCCCAGCACCAGCCCCAGGACGTTTTGGCCCTCGTGCAGCAACCCGGTCACGTCATAAACCTGGTATCGCACCCGCCGATGATAGTTCGTCCACCCCGGCGCGAGCTGCACATGGCCGACGCGTTTCCCATTAACATGGGCCTCATACACCCCGAGAGCGGTCGCGTACAGGCGTGCGCGCGCCGGGGACTCGGCCAGCGTGAGCGTCCCCCGCAGCAACGCGGGCGGTGCCAGTGCTCGCGCGGCCGCCGGAACTCCCGGCGGCAGGTCCCCGGCAGCAGACCAATCCGGCGCCGCGATCCACTGGGCTCCCCAGTCGTCCGGGTGCAGGAGCCCCATTTCCCAGTGCGCGGGTGCCGACGCCTCTGACCACTGCCCCCGCTCGTCGCACACGGCCACGGTCCAGGCGAAGGTCTGCCGAGAAGACATGGTCGGCCCCCCGTAGGGCACCACCGGCTCTCGACCCGCCACCACACCGGAGTCCCACCAGAGGCGTGTGGGGCCCAGACCCGCTTCCCACACGCGCACGCGGTAAGCGGTCTGTCTCCGCCCCCGTCCGGACCCGCGCAGCCGCCACCCGAGCCGCGGCCGCAGGGCGTCCAATCCCAGGGGATTCCGTCGGTACTCCGTGGCCAAGTCATAGGGGAAAAGCATGCCGCGCCTCCATGAGCGGCAGAGGTTGGGCTCCCCTGCGCAGGTGCCGCTGATTATCCGCCGTGGCCGCACCCTTGGCAAGCCCGCCAAGACACCGTGAGCCTCGTGGATGCCCGAACATCTGAACTCACATTTGGGGGTTCGGCTTCTCCCGTGGCATGATGGCGGGAGGAAGGCGGAGCTTAGGATGTCGGCCCGTGAATGGAGGGTGTATGGCTGGTCCACGAGTGGCCGTCATCATGGGAAGCCGATCCGATGCGGACACCATGATGCATGCGGTCGACATGTTAACGCGGTTCCAGGTGCCACACGAGGTGCGCGTGGTGTCGGCGCACCGCACGCCCGACCTGATGTTTCGCTTTGCAGAGGAAGCGCGGGGCCGCGGCCTCGAGGTCATCATCGCGGGCGCGGGCGGCGCGGCTCATCTGCCCGGTATGGTGGCCGCCAAAACCACCCTGCCGGTGATTGGCGTGCCGGTGCAGAGCCGGGCGCTTTCTGGCTGGGACTCGCTCCTGTCCATCGTACAGATGCCGCGCGGCGTGCCGGTAGCCACCGTGGCCATTGGCCCGGCGGGTGCAGCCAACGCGGGCTTGCTGGCGGTGCAGATGCTGGCCATCCGGGACCCCCAATTGGCGGCGGCGCTCGACGCCTTTCGCGCCGAGCAGGCGACCTTGGCGGCAGAGGACCAATGACCCCGCATCCCCCGCTGCCGTTGGGTAGCGCCATCGGCATCCTGGGTGGGGGCCAGTTGGGCCAGATGACGGCCATCGCGGCGCGCCGGCTCGGATATCGAACCGTCGTGCTAGATCCCGACCCCGCCTCGCCGGGTGCGCAGGTGGCCGACCAGCTGGTGCAAGGACGCCTCGACGATCCGGCCGCGATCGAAACGTTGGCACAGCATACCGCGGTGGTCACCTACGAGTTTGAAAACGTGGACGCCGACGCGGTGGCGGCCCTGGAGCGCCGGGTGCCGGTGCATCCATCGAGTCAGCTGCTTCGCACCTCCCAGCACCGGATCCGCGAAAAGCTTGCCATCCGGCAGTTGGGTGGAGACGTGCCCCCCTTTCGGGCCGTCTCCTCGTTGGCCAACCTGGAGGCAGCCCTCCACGCGCTCCACCTGCCGCTGGTGGTGAAAACCGCAACCGGCGGTTACGACGGCAAGGGCCAAGCCGTCGTGGCCACCGCATCCGAGGCTCGTTCCGCGTGCGAGCGGCTACTGGCCGTCTCGGACACGCTCATCATCGAGGAACAGGTGGACCTGGCTTTGGAGCTGTCGGTCATCTGCGCACGGGACGAGGCGGGACACATCACAACCTATCCCGCTGCGGAAAACCGCCACGTGGGCGGCATTTTAGACGTGTCGTCGACGCCCGCCCGGGTGAGTGCCGCCGTGGCCCACCGAGCGGACCAGGTGGCCCGTCAACTGGCGGAGGGGCTCGGTTTGGTCGGCCTGCTGGCCGTGGAGATGTTCGTCGACCAACAGGGGCATGTCCTGGTCAATGAGATGGCCCCGCGTCCGCACAACTCGGGCCACCACACGCTAGAAGCATGCGCCACCTCGCAGTTCGAGCAGTTGGTGCGCATCCTGGCCCGGCTCCCGCTCGGCGACACCACGCTCGTGCGTCCAGCCGCCATGGCCAATTTGCTGGGCGACTGGTGGAGCCCCGACGGCGAGCTCCCGGTGGCGCGCATGCTGGCGGTCCCCGGCGTGGTCCTGCACCTGTACGGCAAGGCGGCGGCGCGCCCCGGGCGCAAGATGGGCCACCTAACCGCCCTCGCCCACACCACCGAGGAGGCCGTGGAGCGCGTGCTCACCGCGCGGGGCGGACGGCCACCGATTCCCTGACCCGATGGCGCACTGTGACGTCCAAGCGCCCGGACTCGCGCCTCGGGAGGATGCCGCGTCGGCGGCACCCACGGCTTGGCTTTCCCATCAGGAGGCGGCGCCGCATTTCTCGGCAGGCGGAGCGGCCCGGGTCCGCGCGGACCGCCTTCCATTCGCCTTGTCCATCACCTGGGAGCAGGACTAACCCAAAGTCGGGTCCCCACGGATGCCGCGGGGCGGGCGTGTTCGCGGCGGCGGCGGGCGGCCAGGCCCATGACACCCCTTCACGACGCGCGGCCCTGCCCGCGCACGGCACCCGAGACGATGCGCCGCGTCGTCGTCAGGCATCGGATCGCGGGCCGCGAGGACGCGCAGCCATGGGACCGCCTGCTGGCTCGTCATTATGAGTGGGGCCGGTCGCGGCTGGTTGGCGCAGCCCTCCGCTACATCCCGGGGGTGAACGGCGCGCCG
>JAKARZ010000030.1 GCA_021828405.1 Bacillota bacterium | reverse complement strand
ATGCGCGAGTTCGGCGGCCAACACCCCCGCGCGGAAGCCGGCCGCGCTGCCCTGCCGTTCGCCGTCCGTCACACCGCGCGAGTACCCCGCCGCCTCGCCGGCGGCATGGCCCGCCGCCCGTCCGCGCTGATAGGCGGCGGTCGGGTCCGGCGGGGCCTGGGCCACCTGAGCTTGGACCCACTCCGAGAACGTGAGCCCGTCGGCCGTGAGGCGTGCCTGCAAGACCGTCTTCACCGTGGCCGGCACGCGCGCCGTCACCGTGGGATGCGCCGCTTCATAGCGACGGCGCGCCGGCGGCACGGTCCGCTTCCGCATGGCATTCCCTCCTGTCGTCGTCGTGTGGCGGTGGGTATACCACAGGGATGACGGTGTCGTCTACCCTATCGTCCACCCCAGGCGCGGCGCCGCGCTGTCGTCTACCGCGGGCCGCCGGTTCGTGGACCGTCCCAACGCAAGCCGGGCGCGCGCGGTCCAGTTTGGGTCCACGTGTCCACCCGCAGGCGCCGACGCATTCCACGCGTCTGACGCGGCTTGTCAAACCCCGCCGACCTCGCTACTGTACCCGCCACGCGCTTGCACGCGCGAAGGAGGGAGACCATGGCGCTCACCGACGTGATTACCGATGAGCTGCTGAGAACGTTGGAGACGGACACCGACCCGGAGACCGTGCTGACCCGCTATCGCGGGTCGAAGGGCCCGCTCTATGGCGCGCTGGCGCGGGCGACTCGAGACGCCACCGCGCGCTATGCCACGCTGCACCAGCGGCTGACCCGCGCCCGCACCCGCGTCACCGCCAGCGAGCAGCGCGCGCAGGCAGCCGAGGCCCGCGCCCGCCGCGCCGAAGACGCCGCCCAAGCCGCGGAGCAGCGCTTGGCCGCGAGTGAGGCCACCTTGGCCCGGAATCAGGAATCCCTGCGACAGGTGAAGGCCTTGGCCGCCGCCGGGTGGACCGCCGACGCGCTGGCCACCTTGACCCGCCTCTTCACCCGCGAGACGGCGGTGAGCGCCCAACCCGTCTCCGACGCCGTGGCCCGGTGCCTGGCGGTGATGCAGACCGCTACGGACTTGGCGGCGGCCGAACAGCAGATGCGCACGGCGCAGGACCAGGCGCGGCAGGCGGAAGCGGCGGCCGTGGCCAAGGCGCGGGCCGCCAAGCTGCGCGCGAACGCCGTCGACGCCGCGACGTGGTGCCTTCGCCGCGGCATCGGCCCGGACACCCTCACGGCCTGGCAAGCCATCGCCACGGCCTTGGACGTGCCAGCCGCTGACCTGGCCCAGGGCCTCGCGTCCGCCTTGGAGCAATACGGGACCCTGGCGGCCGCGTGCCACGCCCAGGCCGCCGAACGCGACGCGTGGGCCACGGAGGTTCAGCGTCTCCGCGCAGCCACGCAACGTCTCCGGGCGGACCAGGCCCGCCTGCAAGCCGCCTTAACGGCGGTCCACGATGAGGGGTCGACCCGCGTGGCCGCGGCGGAAACGGCCGCCATCACTGCGATTCGGCGCACCAGCCAACGCGCCCAGCAGACGTTGGGCAGCTTGGATGCAGCGGTGGCCGCGGCGATGGCGCACGTGGCGGCGGCGGAACGCGACGCGCAGGCCCTGCAAACCTACGTCGCCTGGGCGCGCGCGCTGGGCGACCCCGACCCGGCGGCGTGGGACGGCGTCGGTCCCGAAGCCTGGCTGGCCCTCGTTGGGCGCTGGCAGCAGTGGGTGAACCGTCAGGGGGTCATCAGCGAGATTCCCCTCCCGGCGGACCTGGCGCCGGCCCTGATGCGCCAAGCCCAGTGGCCAACGCTCTACGGCCCCGTGCGGCTGTCGTTACCCGCGCTCAGCTCATGGCTCGCTCAAGGCGTCGCCACGCTGGTCCTGGAGGACCGGCCGGCCGCGTTGCCGGCCGAGGCCCCAGTCCATGCGTAAGGTGCCGCGCGTTGGCGGACCGTCCTGCGTTCGGTGGTTCCGCCGCCGCGGCACCAGGGTGAGGGACGCCGTCGTGTCCCCGGCCATTACGGGGATACGGCTAGGGTTCAGGCTGGGGCGCTCCGCCCGGTCTGGCATGGGGCCGTTCGTGCGGGAAACAGGGCCCCAGCGAGCCGCTGGGGACCAGCGTGTCCGCGATGCCCCCGCTCTGTCCACTGGCGCCCCACCGTGACGGCCGCCAGCGGAAGGCGGATCGCGGTCCACGCCCGGGTCGGCGTCGGCGCGCCGTCGGCCGTTCCCTGCCGCGCCCTCCCGGTCGCCCGTCCCGATGGCTCGTGCCCGAGCCAGTTTTCTCTGATGGCCGCCCGAGGCAGGAACGGGCGGCCCCAATGTCTAACAGACATCAGCGACAGGATTCGACAGCACGGGGGATCACCTGGCGGGCGTGGACTGACCGGCTGGGGTGGAGAGGAGGATGGCGCAATGCACTGGGACGACCTGACGGCGGGCGCCATTCTGCGCCACCTGGTGCCGGGCACCGATGTCACCGTGGTCAAGGTGGAGGTTGTCGGGGAGCGCGTCGCGGAAGTCATCTACCGGGATGCGCGGGGACGGGTCGATTCGGTGCTCGTGTACCCCGACGAGGCGGAGCGCCTGGAGGTGGTCGCAGGCGAAGTCCGCTTGCCCCTGGACGCGGACCCCGCACTCTTTCGCCTGGTCTCGGAAGCGCAACGCCTGCGTTGGGCGTACCTGTTTGACCCCTACCTGGCCGTGACGACGTCGCTGCTGGAGCCGCTGCCGCACCAAATCACGGCGGTGTATGGCGAGATGCTGCCGCGCCAGCCGCTGCGCTACCTGCTGGCGGATGACCCCGGCGCGGGCAAAACCATCATGGCGGGCCTCCTGATCAAAGAGTTGCAGCTGCGCGGGGATGTGCAGCGGTGCCTGGTGGTGTGCCCCGGCTCGCTGGCCGAGCAGTGGCAGGAGGAGCTGGACGACCGCTTTGGCCTGCCGTTTGAGGTGCTGACGGCGGAGCGGTTCCGCGCGGCGCGGACGGGCAACGCCTTCTTAGAGGTGCCCTTCCTCATCGCGCGATTGGACCAGCTGAGCCGGCGCGAGGACTGGCAGGCGGCACTGCGCGCGACCGACTGGGACCTCATCGTGGTGGACGAAGCCCACAAGATGTCGGCGGCGTACTACGGCACCGAAGTCAAAGAGACTCAGCGCTATCAGCTGGGCCAGTTGCTCTCTACCGTCACACGCCACTATCTGCTGCTGACCGCCACCCCCCACGACGGCAAGGAAGAAGATTTCCAGCTGTTCCTGGCGCTGTTGGACGGCGACCGCTTTGCGGGGCGCTTTCGCGACGGGATCCACACCGTGGACACCCAAGACCTCATGCGCCGGCTCGTCAAAGAGCAGCTCTATCGCTTTGACGGGACGCCGCTGTTTCCCGAGCGCCGGGCGTATACGGTGGCGTACACGTTGTCGGAGGGGGAGCGGGCGCTGTACCAGGCCGTCACCGCCTATGTGCGTGAGCAGTTCAACCGCGCCGACGCACTGGCGCAAGGGGGGCGGCGGGGCACCATCGGATTTGCCCTCACGGTGCTGCAGCGGCGGCTGGCCTCGTCCCCCGAGGCGATTTACCGCTCGCTCACCCGCCGGCGCGAGCGGTTGGAGCAGCGCCACCGCGACGCCCGCGCCGCCCTGGGCGCGCCGACCGCCCGGACCCCCGGATCTCCCGCCGAGTGGGCCCTCTTCGACGCCGATGCGGACTCATCTCACCTGGCGGGGTTCATCCGGCGGGCCGCAGGGCGGGACCCGGACGCCGAGGAGGCCTGGGACGATTATTCGGGGGCGGAGCGCGAGGACCTCGAAGACGAGTTGGTGGACAAGGCCACGGCGGCGCGCTCTTTGGAGGAGCTGGCCGCGGAGATTGAGAGCCTCCGCGCGCTGGAAGCCCTGGCCGCCGAGGTGCGGCGGCGCGGCGAGGACCGGAAGTGGCAGGAGCTGTCGCGGGTCCTGCAGGATCAAGAGGCGATGTTTGACGGCGAGGGCCATCGCCGCAAACTCATTGTGTTCACGGAGAGCCGCGACACCCTGACCTATTTGGTGGAGCGCATCCGGGCGCTGGTGGGGCGCGCGGAGGCGGTGGTGGCCATCAGCGGGCATACCAGGCGCGAGGAGCGCCGCGCGATTCAGGAGCGCTTCACCCAGGACCCGGCGGTGCTGGTGCTGGTGGCCACCGATGCGGCGGGGGAAGGCATCAACCTGCAGCGGGCGCACCTCATGGTCAACTACGACCTGCCGTGGAACCCCAACCGGTTGGAGCAGCGCTTTGGGCGCATCCACCGCATCGGCCAGGCAGAAGTGTGCCACCTGTGGAACCTAGTGGCGCAGGACACCCGCGAAGGCGACGTCTACCTGACCCTGCTGCAAAAGCTGGAGACGGCCCAAAAGGCGCTGGGCGGCGCCGTCTTTGATGTGCTGGGCAAGGCATTGGCGGAGGCGGACCTCCGCCGGCTGCTTATCGACGCGGTGCGCTACGGCGACCAGCCGGCGGTGCGGGCGCGCCTCACGGCGGCGGTGGCAGGGAAGGTGGATGCGAGCCGCCTGGCGGCCCTGGTGCAGGACCGGGCGCTCACCGACGACCTGATGAACCCCGAGCTGGTGCAGCGCGTCCGGCGCGATATGGAGCGCGCCCTGGCCCAGCGCCTGCAGCCGCACTATGTGTCGGCCTTCTGCCGCGCCATGCTGGCCGAGGCGGGCGGCCTCTGCCGCGAGCGGGAGCCGGGCCGCTATGAGGTGACGCACGTCCCCGCCGCCGTGCGCGAGCGGGCGCGGGGCCCCGGGGCGCCGGTCCTGCCCCGCTACGACCGCATCACGTTTGACAAGGCGCGGGTGCGGCCGCCGGGGCGGTCCTCGGCCGCGCTGGTGGCCCCGGGCCACCCGCTGCTGGACGCCCTGGTGGACTTGGCCTTGGCGCGCTACCGGCCGCTGCTGGCGCGCGGGGCGGTCCTGGTCGACCCGGCCGACGCGACCGAGGCGCCCCGGCTCTTGGTGTACCTGGACCACGCTATCGACGAGCCGACCGCCGACGGGGCGCCCGGGCGCACGATTTCGCGCCGGGTGCAGTTTGTGGAGGTCACCGCCGACGGCACCGCCCGTCCCGGCGGTCCCGCCCCCTACCTGGACTACCGGGCCGCGACGCCCAACGAGCGCGAAGGGCTGGAGCGCGACATGGAGCCGTGGCGCACGGCCGCCGCCCGGGATCAGGCGGCGGTCCGGTATGCGCTGGCGGAGCTGGTGCCCGAGCACCTCACGGCCGTGCGCACGCGGCGCGCCGAGTGGGCTGCCAAAAGCTTGCAGGCCGTGCGCCAGCGCCTCACGCACGAGATTGCCTACTGGGACCACCGGGCGCGCCAGCTGGCCGAGGACGAGGCGCGGGGCAAGCCCAATGCCCGGCTCAACGCCGCCCGGGCAACGGCCCGGGCGGAGGCGCTGGCCGCGCGCTTGGCGGCCCGCACCGCAGAACTTGAGCGGGTCGGCCAGGTCACGGCGCGACCGCCGGTGGTGATAGGCGCGGCGCTGGTCGTGCCGCAGGGCTTGCTGGACGCCCGGGCGGGCCGCGGGGAGGACGCGGCCCGCCGCGCCCGGGACACCCAGCGCGTGGAGGCGGCCGCCATGCAGGCGGTGGCAGCCGCCGAGCGGCATCTGGGCCACTGTCCCCGCGACGTCAGCCGCGACAAGAGGGGCTACGACATCGAATCGGCGGCGCCCGACGGCACGCTGCGGCTCTTGGAAGTCAAGGGGCGGGTGGCGGGGGCGGACACCGTGACCGTGACGGCCAACGAGATTCGGACCGCCTTAAATCGGCCGGAGCACTTTATTTTGGCGTTGGTCGCGGTCCCCGCCGACGGCGACATCGCTCCTCCTGCGGTGCACTATGTGCGCCAGCCCTTTCACGCGGCGCCGGACTTCGGGGTGGACAGCGTGAACTACCACTGGCGCGATCTCTGGCAACAGGGCCGGCCACCCAGCTGATGGCGCACTGCGCGGACCCCCAGGCGACGGCCGCCGACGAATACACACGATAAAGGAGCCTGACACACGTGGCCCCATCGCCCTACCCCAAGAAGCTCATTGAAGTCGCCCTGCCCCTGGACGCGATCAACACGGCGTCGCGGCGGGAGAAGTCCATTCGCCACGGCCATCCCAGCACCTTGCACCTGTGGTGGTCGCGCAAGCCCTTGGCTACAACGCGCGCCGTCCTCTTTGCCCAGCTGGTGGACGACCCGTCGGCCCACCCTGAGCAGTTTCCCACCGAAGCCGCGCAGGCGGCCGAGCGCGAGCGCTTGTTTGGCATCCTGCAGCAACTGGTGATTTGGGAGAACTCTACGAAGGAATCCGTGCTGGCCGAGGCGCGGGCCGAAATCCTGCGCAGCACAGGCGGCACGCCGCCGCCGGTCTACGACCCGTTCTGCGGGGGCGGCAGCATTCCGCTGGAAGCCCAGCGGCTAGGTCTTGACGCTCGCGGCAGCGACTTGAACCCGGTGGCGGTGCTGATCTCCAAGGCGCTGGTGGAGATCCCGCCACGGTTTCGGGGCCGCCCGCCCGTGCATCCGGGGCAACACCACGCTGCTTACGCGGGGGCGTGGCAGGGAGCCGCCGGCTTGGCCGAGGATCTCCGCTATTATGGAGAGTGGATGCGCCAGGCCGCCGAGGCACGCATCGGGTCTCTCTATCCCCCAGCGACGCTGCCCCCGGAGCAGGGCGGAGGCCCGGCACGGGTGATTGCCTGGCTGTGGGTGCGCACCGTGGCCAGCCCCAACCCGGCTCTGGGCGGCACCCACGTGCCGCTTACGAGCAAGTGGGTACTCTCGAGCCGCAAAGGGCACGAGGCGTATGTAGAGCCGATCAGCGACAGTGAACGCGGGACGTATAGGTTCGAAGTGCGGACGAAGGGAACAGCGCGCGTGGGCACGGTCAACCGCAAAGGGGCTACCTGCCTGCTGTCGGGCGTCCCGATCCCGTTCGACTACATTCGGACCGAGGGGCGCGCGGGTCGACTAGGTGTGAAGCTCCTGGCCATTGTGGCGGACGGGCCGCGCGGGCGGATCTATCTGCCGCCCGATGCTGCCCACGAGGAAGCGCCGAACGTAGCCAGACCCGACTGGGAACCGACCGGTGAGATCGCAGACAACCCAGGGCATACCAACGTCTATAGATATGGGTTGACCACGTTTGCGAAATTGTTCACGCCGCGGCAGCTGACGGCCCTCACGACCTTCAGTGACCTGATCCCCCAGTGCCGTGCGCAAGTCCTGCAGGATGCCCAAGCCGCCGGCCTGCCGGACGATGGTGTGTCGTTGAACGAGGGGGGCCGTGGCGCCACGGCTTATGCCGACGCGGTGGCCACATACATGGCGCTGGCCGTTGACAAGCTTTCGGATTATGGATCGGCGCTCTGCAGCTGGCACGTCAGCGGAGAGAAAATGAGAAACACCTTCGCACGGCAGGCCCTGCCCATGGTCTGGGATTTTGCGGAAGCGAACCCGTTCAGCGCCTCGACCGGCAATTGGTCTGGGGCAGTTGACTGGGTTGTGAAAGCGGTGACGGCCGCACTGACAACCGGACTGGGACAGGTGAGGCAGGCAGATGCCACCACCCCGGGACACGCGCAGGGAGTTGTCGTGTCGACCGACCCACCCTACTACGACAACATCGGGTACGCCGACTTGGCCGACTTCTTCTACGTCTGGCTGCGCCGGTCCCTACGTGACCTATACCCAAATTTGTTTGGCACACTTCTGACCCCGAAAGCAACGGAGCTGGTGGCGACGCCGTACCGATTTCCCGGCGGCCGTACCGAGGCCAAAGCGCATTTTGAAGGCGGGCTGCATCAGGCGTTTGTGCGGCTGCGCGCTGAGTCTGACCCCGCCTATCCCCTCACCGTTTACTACGCCTTTAAGCAGGCGGACTCCGAGGACAACGGAGAAGGCCAAGAGCCAGGAGCAGCGGAGTTTGCGTCTACCGGCTGGGAGACCATGCTCACGGGATTGCTGCAAGCCGGATTTGCGGTCGTGGGCACGTGGCCCATGCGCACGGAGATGGGCAATCGTCCTGTGGCCAACGGCACCAACTCATTGGCCTCCTCCATCGTCGTGGTGTGCCGCGTGCGGCCCGACGAGGCGGGGGCCGTGTCCCGACGCGAGTTCTTGCGGATGTTGCATGCGGAGTTGCCTCCGGCCCTGCGGGCCCTGCAGGCGGGGCAGGTGGCACCGGTGGACTTCGCGCAAGCCGCGATTGGACCCGGGATGGCGGTGTTTTCGCGGTACGCGCGAGTGCTGGAGACCGACGGGTCGGCCATGCCGGTGCGGGCCGCGCTCACGCTCATCAATCAGGTGCTGGATGCCGTGCTGGCCGAGCAGGAAGGCGAGTACGACCCGGCCACCCGGTGGGCCATCAAGTGGGCGACGCAGTACGGCTGGCGTGCCGGGAGCTACGGCGAGGCCGAGGTGCTGTCCAAGGCCCAGGCCCTGTCGCTGGCCCACTGGCAGGGGCGGATGCTTGAGGCTAAAGCCGGCAAGGTGCGGCTCTTGGGATTGGCGGAGCTGGAGCCGGGCTGGCGCCCGCCTGCGGACGTGACGGCGTGGGAGGCGGCGCATCACCTGGCGGCGGTCCTGATGAATGGCGGCGAAGAGCAGGCGGCGGACTTGCTGGCCCGCCTGCCCGCCGTGGCCGACGCCGCACGGGATGTGGCGTATCAGCTGTACCACCTGTGTGAGCGGCGCGGGTGGGCTGCGGACGCGTTGCCCTACAACATGCTGGTGAGTGCGTGGCCCGCGCTGCAGCAGTTGCAGGCGGCCAGGGTCGGCCGCCCGATGGCGCAGGGCACGCTGCTGGACCCGGAGGGGGTGTAGCCATGGCGGAAACCAACCAGGATCGCATCGGGGGGATGCTGGTGCTCCTCAAGGAGGGGCTGGCCCCGTTTGTGGAGCGCGAGATGCGTGCCGTGCACGGGGAGCGCTGGCTGGAGCAGGGGCGGCAAACCCTGGTGCGGGATGAGAGCGTGGGGGACACGCCCTTGGACGATGTGCACGCGTTGTTGGGCCTGGTGTGGTTTCAGTGGCGCGAGGTGTTTCGGCGCGTCCTCGGCAATGCCGAGCGGGCTTATGTGAGTGAGCTCCGCGACGTGCGCAATCGCTGGGCGCACCAGCAGGTGTTTTCCACCAACGATACCATTCGGGCCTTGGACACGGCCGCCCGGCTGCTGCGCGCCGTGGGCGCGCCTGAGGCCGACCGGATGGACCGGCTGCATGCCGATGTGCAGCGCGCGCAGCTGGATGAGCAAGCGCGCCAGCAGGCGCGCAGGGCCGCCGCGCGCCCCACTGAAGGGATGCCCGCGAAGGATCTGCGGCCGTGGCGGGCGGTGGTGACCCCGCATCCCGACGTGTCGTCGGGGCGGTACCACCAGGCGGAGTTTGCCGCCGACCTGCAGCAGGTGGTGGACGGCACGGCCTCTCCCGAGTATGGCGAGCCGCGCGAGTTTTTCCAGCGCACGTTTCTCACCGAAGGGCTGCGGAACCTAAGCGTCACGGCGCTGCGGCGGCTGGCCGGCCAGGGCGGCGACCCCGTCGTGGAGCTGCAAACCAACTTTGGCGGCGGTAAGACCCATGCCATGCTGACCGTGTACCACCTGTTGGCTGGGGTGCCGGTGGCCGAACTCACGGGCGTCAGCGAGCTGGCGCGCGAGGCCGGCGCGGAGCCGCCGCCGTCCACGCGGCGCGCGGTGCTGGTGGGCACCGCCCTGTCGCCGGGGCAGCCGGGGGTGAAGCCGGACGGCACGGTGGTGCGCACGCTGTGGGGGGAGCTCGCGTGGCAGCTCGGGGGCGCGGCCGGCTATGCGCGGGTGGCCGAGGCAGACCGCACGGGCATGAACCCAGGCTCCGACGCGCTAGGTGCGCTGTTTCGGACCTACGGGCCCTGCGTGGTGCTCATCGATGAATTTGTGGCGTACGTGCGCCAGATGTATGGTCACGAGGGCCTGCCCGGCGGCACATTTGACAGCGTGCTCACGTTCACGCAGGCGCTCACGGAGGCGGCGCGGCAGGTGGACCACACCCTCGTCGTGGTGAGCGTGCCCGCCTCCGACATTGAGACCGGCGGCGAAGGCGGCCAGGCAGCGCTGGCGCGGTTGAAAAACATCTTGGCGCGCGTGGAGGCCACCTGGAAGCCGGCCAGCACCGAGGAAGGCTATGAAATTGTGCGGCGGCGCCTGTTTCTCCCCCTGACAGAGGCGGCGGCGTTTCGGGCTCGCGACGCCGTCCTCCACAGCTTCTCGCGCCAGTACCGGGCCGCCGCGGCGGACTACCCCCCCGGGGTGGGAGAAGCGGCCTACCTCCGCCGCATGGAGCAAGCGTACCCCATTCACCCCGCGCTGTTTGACCAGCTGTACACGGCGTGGTCCGCCGTCGATCGGTTTCAGCGGACTCGGGGCGTGCTGCGCCTCATGGCCATGGTGGTGCACGTGTTGTGGCAGCGCGGCGACCAAGGCTTGCTCATCCTGCCCGGCATGGTGCCGATTGACAGCCCGGCGGTGCAGTCGGAGCTCACGCGCTACTTGGAGGATCGCTGGACCACGGCGCTCGAGACCGATATCGATGGGCCCCGCTCGCTCCCCCTGGCCACCGATGATGCGCACCCGGCCCTGGGGCGGTACAGTGCGGCCCGGCGCGTGAGCCGGACCATCTACATGGGCACGGCGCCCTTGATGCGGGCGCCGCATCCCGGCATTGACCCGCGGCAAGTGCGCCTCGGGTGCGTGCAGCCCGGCGAGACCGCCCCTGTGTTTGACGATGCGCTGCGGCGCTTGGCCGAGGCGTCCGTGCACCTGTACCACGACGGGAGCCGCTACTGGTACAGCACCCAGCCCAGCGTGACCAGCCTGGCGCAGGACCGGGCGGGTCAGGTGGAGGTATACCGCGTGTGGCAGGAGGTCCAGCGGCTGCTGGCCAACGAGGACCGGGGCCGCTTTGCCGCCGTGCATGTGTTTCCCGAGGGCAGTGGCGACATCCCGGATGAGCCGACCGCGCGACTGGTGGTGGTGCCGCCCACGCACCCCCACACGGTAAACGAGCCGGACTCGGCGGCGATGCGCGTCGCCCGGGAATGGCTGGGTCAGCACGGGGCGGGCCCGCGCTTTCGGCGCAACCTGCTGCTGTTTGTGGCCGCGGATGCGCCGCGGGTGGGCGAATTGGAGCACGCGGGCCGGCTGTACCTCGGCTGGCAGTCGATCCTGCGCGACAGCGAAGGGCTGGACCTCACGCCGGCCCAAGCGGCACAGGCCAAGGCCCAAGCCGCGGACTGGGCGACGACCCTGGGCAGCCGGATGCGGGAGACCTTCTCCTGGCTGCTGGTGCCGCACCAGCCGGATCCCAAGACCGCGGCCCTGGCCTGGGAGACCCACCGCCTGACGGGCGACGGGGGCCCGCCGGCCCGGGCCAGCCGGAAGGCCGTCGCCGAGCAGATCCTGTGCACCGAGTATGCCCCCGAACTGCTGGCCCAGGAAGTGCTGCGCCAGTACTACTGGACGCACCAGACGGATGTGGCGCTGACGCAACTGTGGCGCGACCTGAGCACCTATCTCTACCTGCCGCGACTGCGCGACGAGCACGTGCTGGCCAGTTGTGTGCAGAGCGCCCTCACGCGGCTGGTGGAGCCCGACTTTGCCGTAGCCGACGGCCTGGACGGGCCGGGCTACGTCAACCTGCGCTTTCATGAGGAGGGGCGAAGCAGCTTGGCGTCGACCACCCGCTTGGTGTGGGCAGAGCTCGCCCGGGAGCAGTTGGAGGCGGCGACGCCCGACGCCCCGGTGCCAGGTGCTGGAGCCGGCGGCCCAGGGGATCTGGTGCCGAAGCCGGCTCGAGGGCTGGGCGGACCGACGCCCCCACCCCTTCCCCCGCGGACGGCCCAGGTCACGGGCTTTCATGGGGCAATCAACGTCGACCCGATCCGACCCGGCGCCGCCGTGGACACGGTGCTGCAGGAGGTGCTGGTGCATTTGACCTCGCAGGTAGGGGCGGCAGTGACGGTCACCGTAGAGATTCACGCCCAGTTTCGCGAGCCCTTGCCCGAGGCCACCGTGCGCACCGTGGAGGAAAACGCGCGTACGCTCAAGTTCGACGTGGCCGCGTTTGACCGGACGGTGTAACGATGGGCCGCCAGAGGGGAGGCCGTGGTCACCAACCACGGGACAAGACGCATGGGCCGTCCCGTCCGTGGACAGGGAGGGTGCAGGCGAGGGGACATCGCCCTTCCTGGGTGCAATGGCTTTGCACCGTGGGACGGGGACAGGTAAACTCGTCGGCAAAGAGGGATTCCCGAGTTTGCGTCTGATGATACCGTGAGCGGGACGTCAGTCGTGGACGGGGTGTTTCACCGATACCCCGTCCGGCTGGACATGGCCAGCAGGCTGGTGAACGATCCCAACGCCTGGTCACAGAGTCGCCGGCACATGCTCGATTTGATGGAGCGGGTGGTGCGGATCAGCATGGAGACGCAAAGGCTTATTGGTACCCTGTCGCCGTTGACAGCGGTGATGAGTCCCGAGGGACGGCCATGACTGCGGCAGGGCAATCGCTCGAGTCCGAGCCGGCGCCGCCCGGGGCCGTCCCGGACGGTAGTGTTACGGTGAGCCTGCCGGTGCCTGGATTTCTGACGATTCCGCCGTTGGAGATCGGCACCGGCGTGAGCGTCGTCACTGGCATCAATAACGTGGGGAAATCCCGCCTTCTGCGGTACTTGCACCAACTTCGGACCGTGGACCAGCCATACTCGTCAGACGATCTCGATGTCACGATACGCAACGGTGACGAGACAGGGGTGCTGCACGTCAGGCCGACGCAGTTTCGCGACGCGGCACAGTGGACCGTTATGACGGGGTCTCGTGTCCTGTGGCATGATGCGGTGTCGAGGGTGGACGGTCGGAGCAATTACACCCGCTCCTCGCAAATGCCTGCGCACGCCTCGGGTGTGAACCAGACTTGGGCTTCGCGGGAGTTCCCGCCGCTGGCGTGGATCTGCGGCGGTCGCCCGGCTCACCTAAACCGTCTTCGTGCCTTGTCGCTGGTGGACGCTCAGCGCAAGATCCCCGGTGTCGCAACGGCAACTCGGACCCGTGAGGTGAACCCCGACGGGTCGAATCTCGGCGAGGTGCTGTATACGCACCTCAACGACCGCACTGAAGCCTTCCGCGCGTTGGAACAGCTTATGACTGAAATGTTTCCGGAAGTTGACGGGGTTCTCACCAAGCCTATCGAGAGGTTGACCTCGGTTCAGTTGGCCATTCGGGACCGATTTTCCGGGATGGATGTGTCCCTCGATGAGTGCGGGACAGGCGTGGCTCAAGTGCTTTACTTTGTGGCGGCGGTCCTGACGGCACCGCGGGGCCGCATCTTTCTGGTCGATGACCCCCACGTCTACTTGCATGCCCAAGCGGAACGTGCCCTCGCCACGTTTCTCCGGACTCATCAGGAACATAGTTACGTCGTGGCCACTCACTCGGCCGTTTTCATCGATGGTGTTGAGCCCGATCGGACCTGGCACCTCACCCGAGATGCACAGGGGACCACCGTGCATGGCGTGCTTCAGGGCGACACGGAACACCGGCGGGTGCTATTCCGGACCTTGGGTTGGCGACCGAGCCAGTTCGCATGGGCCGAACGGGTGCTGTTCGTGGAAGGCGACTCCGATGCGCAGATTTACCCGACGTGGTTTCGGCGGTGGGGCTGGAACGCCGCCGTGACCCGGTGCGCCGTGGTCGACATGGGCGGTGCCGGCGGGCAGGAAGTCGCGCGCCGGATCGCCGGACAACTGAGCCAGTGCGTTAGCCTTGACCAACGTGTGCTCCTCGATGGCGACCAAAGAGGGACGACCTCCGACTCCACGGTCTTGTACCTGCCGGAATCTGATGTGGAGGCGCTCTTGTTGCGCGATATCCGAACCGTCCGTGAGGTGCTCTTGGAATCTCGGGCCCAGGACACGGGCGAACCCTTGGAGGATTTGCATGCGCAGTGGCCGGTGGAGCAAATCGAGACGGTCCTCCGGGACATGCCCAACGAAAGCGGCGGACACCAGATGAGTCGTTTGGCGCACGAAGTAGGCGTATCCTACAAGAAGACACGGCACGGGCCCCAAATCGCCGAACGGATGGACCTCGCGCTCCTCGAGGATATGCGAACCTGTCTCGGCCCGTTCGTCACGGGCACGCCGGGGGCTTTCCCATCGGGACACGCGGGTGACGTCTCCGGCTGAAGACCACTCCGGAGCCACACGAGGCCCTCAGAAGGAGATGCGCAGATGGCAACGCCCCCCGCCGTCCCGACGGTTCTGACCTGGACCTGGCCCCAGTACTTTGCGGCAGTGGTAAGGAACCACGGTCGCCCGACGCGCTTCTATGGTCCACTGCCCGTCTGGACTGTTCGTGCTCCAGGCTGGTCATCGTCCTCGATCCTTCAAGAACTGGACACGTCTCAGGGCACGGTTCGCACTGCCAGGCAGGCCGGCACATTCGCCGGGCTGTCGTCGGCCGCTCTGGACCAAGTTGCCGGATTTGGCGATCCGCGATTGCGGTGGCTGGGCTACATGGGGCGCGGACCATGGCCCGGGCGCATTCGGAACAATCCCGCGTTGCTCGATGGCTTGCTGCACCACACGCCCGGCATCCCTCCCCTCACAGCCCTTCAGGGTATTTCTACAGTCACCGGCCCCGCTGGCTACCCGATTCAGAGCCTGGTGACGCCCATCCACTGGCTCACCATGGTCGACCCGGGGCACTATTTTCCGGTGACTTCCACGAATCAATGCAGGATGAAACAGCCTTGGGCCCTGGGGTGTTATCCCACCACACACGGTGCCTACGACCATCTGTGGCGTCGGGTTCAGCATGCCCGATGGATGACCGCACCCAGTCCTCGGCTGACCTTTAGTGCGTGGAAGCGTTGGCACTGCGGCCGAATGCGCTTGCCAGCGTCGCGTCGGCCGCCGCGGAACCTGACGTGCCGGATCTGGGCGGCGCGCGCTGCATACTTAGATGCGCTATTTTACGACCCCAAGTAGTATCCACAGCCCTCCCCAAAGGCCCCGCGAGGGCCAGGTGGAGCGGGAATACCCGCCGGGGTGGGCGGTCCGTTGGCGAAGCCGCTGTTTGGCGGTGGACGCGGGTCGCGCCCCAGTCATTCCAGCCCTTCCCTCGCGAAGTCTGCCGGTCGAGTTACATCGTTCTGGTCCGACTGACCACGGTTGCCGACCACAAGGGAGCGGTTGCGGAGGGGGCGAGGTAGGGGGCCGAGCGGACTATAGAACACAGGAGATTGTGAATGCGTGGCGAACCCCCTTTTGAACACTGCACCTGAGGGGGAACGATTCATGTTGCCGGTCCAACGGGACTTGTGGAAGCCCGTGTTGCAGGCGCTTGTCGACTTGGGCGGGGACGCGAAGCCCGCCGCCGTGTATGAACGGGTGACCGCCATGTTTCCGGACCTGACGCCCGCCGACCTCACCGAACAACTGCTCTCAGGCGGCTCGCGGTGGACGAACCGGATCCAGTGGACCCGGCAGGATTTATTGACGCGGGGCTGGGTCAGCAACCAGCAACGGGGGATTTGGACGATCACCGAGGCGGGCCGCGCCCATCTGGCCATGAACCGTGGAGCCCCTGAGCCGGTGGTGGAAGACCTCGAGCAGCTCGTGGATGCCTACCGAGACCGGTTCCGGGACCGCGTGCTCACCTGGCTCCACGACCAATCGCCGACCGCCTTCGAGGCCGTGGCGGCCGACCTCTTGCGGGCCTATGGCTTTGTGCACACCGAGGTGACGGGCCGCAGCGGGGACGGCGGCATCGATGGCCACGGCCAACTGCGCATTGGCCTGGCGACGTTGCGGGCCGCCTTCCAATGCAAGCGCTGGCGCGAGAACGTCGGGGGACCACAGGTGGACGCGTTTCGCGGCGCCATTCAGGGCCGCTACGAGCAAGGGGTGTTCTTCACCACCAGCGGCTTTACCAAGGCGGCGCAAGGGAAGTCGTTGCAGGCGGGCGCGGTCCCGATCGTCTTGCTCGATGGCCCCGCCATGGTGGACCTCATGGTAGCCCACGAGGTCCACATCCGTCGGGCGCCGGTCTACCGGTACGAATTGCTCTCCGACTAGGCCCGCGGAGCGGCCCGGCCCGACCCGCGCTGGCGCCCGGTTTGGCTTCGGGGGATGGATCCCGGGACGCGTCGGGGCCCGGGCGATACACCGTGGCCACGGGGGCGAAGACTTCCACCAACCGCGCGACCGGGACGCGGATGGCCACCAAGGCCGAAGGGAACGGCGCGGCGTTCGGCGCGGCCCCGAAGCGCAGGCGCCCGTGCCAAAAAGCGACCGGCCAACCGTCCAACTGGCGAAACCACGCCGTGTCCGTCCGGGCCGGTACGAGGGCGATGGCCGCGGTCACCCGTCCGGCGGCGACTTCCTCCAGCAGTTTGGTGACCCACCGTCTGATGGGCCGGCCGTAGGGCGGATTCATATATACCCGCCCCGACCACGGCTGGTGCAGACCATCCAGGTTGACGGTGAAGTGGCGCGTCGCCGGCACGGTGTGCGCGGCATCGGCACAGGGATCCAGGTCAATCGCCCCGAGACACTGCACCACGCGCGTCAGGACCGCGGGCGGGGTCGTCCACTCCGCGGTGGCCGACGACCAGTGCACCGCGAGCCGGGGCCGCTCCCCGGCCGCCGTCGGTCCCGCCGTCTCCCGCGCCGCCCTCATGCCGACCCCGCCGGGGCGGCCCCCGATGCGGCCAGCAACCGCAGCAAGGTCGCATACCCGATGCCCAGCTGCTGGGCGGCGGCGGACCGGCTCATCCGTCCGGCGGCCAGGTCCGCCTGCACCACCGCCCAGCGGTCCCGGAACCCCGGCCGACTGGTGACTGGTGGCCGGCCAATGCGATGCCCTTGCCGCCGCGCCCGCTCCATCCCCGCCCGCGTCCGCTCGCTCAACACCTCCAACTCAAACTCGGCCAGTGACGCCAGCAAGTTCATCAGCAGGCGGCCCAGCGCCGTGCGGGTATCGAAGCCTTCCCGCGCCGACACGAACCCGAGGCCCCGGACCTCCCACACCGCCAGCGTGTCGTGCAGGTGCTTGACACTCCGAAATGCGCGGTCCAGCTTGAACACCAGAACGGTCTGGAACCGCCGCCGCGCGCCGTCATCCAGCAGCGCCCGCCAGGCGGTGCGGTGAGCGAGGTCATTGGCGGGCGCCTGGTCAACATATTCCCGGTGCACCTCCCAGCCCTGCTGCGCGGCGAAGTCGCGGAGCGCCAGCAGCTGGGTCTCGGGGTCCTGGTCGCGATCCGTCGTCGAGACCCGCGCGTAGAGCGCGACGCGTGTGCCCCCGCGGCTCATTGGTCGGCCCCCTTTTCGACGCCGGTTTTGGTGGTATTTTGGAGGACCTGGGTCGCGGCGATGGTACGCGTTACGTAGTCCCGGTCGTTCACAAAGCCGCGGAAGTGCCGGCCGTCCACCGGGCAGCTAAGCCCAACGGCCACCTTGCCCTTCTGCGACCGGGTGAGGGCCACCTTGAGCGCGGCCCCGCAAATCAGGCACACGGGCGCGGGGGTTGTCATGGGAATCCGCCTCCTTACTAGCGTGAGCGGTGTAGAGGGCTACACCGCTAGGTGGGTGGCGAGCCATTCGTCACAGATGCGGAGCAGGGCCAGCGCGCGGCGGTTCGGGGTCTCGGCAGCCCCGACCTGGGGCAAGGCCGCCGCAATCGCGGCCTCCACCGTGGCCCGCTGGTCGACCGACAACGGAAAGGACACCCGTTCCAACCGCACCGCCTTCGCCTGGTCCCAGACGGTGAGCGCCTGGGCGAGGGTGTCCGGCCCCTGTTGGCCCAGCGTCGCCCAACTGGCCAGGGCAGTCGGCGTATCGGGCAGGACCGCTGCCACCGTCGCGGCCGGCAACCGCGCCAGCAGGTCCTGGACCAGCGCCGCTTTCGCGTTCCAGTCGTCGGCGCCGTGGACGGCGTTCAGCGCCTGGGCCAAGAGGCGGGCCTCGGTGTCGTCGACCGTGACCACAACGCAGGGAATGGGGTCGACGCCGCGGGCCTGCAGCGCGGCCAGCCGCTGGTTGCCGCCGATGACCTCATAGCCGTCCGGCCCGTCGGGTCGCACCACGACGGGCACCACCAGGCCGAACCGGTCCAGGCTGGCGGTCAAGTGCGCTTCCATCGCGACGGTCATCGTGTTCGGGTTCCACGGGGCCGCGCGCAGGGTCGTGGCGGCCAGGTTAGTCAACTGCATGGGGAAAGACCTCCTGTTGGGGTGGTTTGGGATAAGGCGCGACGGGGCAGGCGAGTCGTCCCCGCCAGCGCCGGTCGACAAAGAGCAGGTAGCGATGCTTGCCGACGGCTGGCATGCGGTGGACGGCGAGGCCCGCGGCGCGCAAATAGCGGACGGAATGCGTCCCCAGGGCGTCCCCGACGGTCCGGGTGTGGCGCGGGATGCCGTCGCCCAGGTCCAGCGTCGGCTGAGCCTGACTCACGCCGGTATAGAGCCAGTTTGTGGCCTGGTAGATGATGCCGACATGCCCGGCGGCGGGGTCGGCGTACGACAGCAGGAACTTCACCGGGGTGTGCTGGCGGAGCCAGCGGACCGTCTGGCCGATGACGTAGGACTCGCTGTTGTGCGGCAGCGCGTCGGCCAGCCAGAGGCGGGTCAGCGTCAAGCCGTCCCTGGGCGTCGCGCCCGTCACCAGCCGGTGGGCGAAGCGCGGGCCGACGCCCAGGACCACGACGCCGTCAAGACCCGCCGGGGTAAAGACGCCGAGACACACCCGGGTGCCGGCCGGGAAGCTGTGGAGATAATGTCCCTGCACGACCAGGGCCGCGGCCACCACCGGCGGGATGGGACGGACCATCAGCGCCCCGGGCGTCATGGAATGGGCTCCTCATTCCGTGCGTGCGAGGCAACGGACGCGGGTGCCGGTCCGACGGTCAACCCCGCCGCCCGCAGTTGAGACCCATCGAGGGTCCCCGCGGTCCACGCCGCGTTGAGGTCTTTGGTCGGGCCATACGCAGCGGGTGGCACCACGCTGACCGGATGTCCCCGGAACCGGGCGGCCCGGGCGAAGGCCCGGGCGCCGGCCTGGCCGGGCGCGTCCGCATCAAAGGCCACCACCACCGGCACGCCGCGCGGGACCACCTCCCACCGCCAGCCGCTCAACCCAAAGAGCGCGACCGTCCGCTCATGGCCCAGCGCCAGCAACGTCAGCGCATCAAAGACGCCTTCGCAGACCGCGAGCGGGCCCGCCTCGGTGAGCAGCGCGCGGGCATGAAACAGGCCCTTGGGACCCGGGCGGTGGTCATGGCGGCGGTGGGCTGGGTGGGCCGGGTTCTCGACGGCGCGGGCATAGAGATTGACCAGCGCCCCGGTGGGGCGGTGATGCGGAAACACGAGATGCCCGGCCGAAGCGTAGGCCCCGGGCCAGCCGCCGGGCGGCGCATAGCCGACCCCGAGGCGGTGCACGAGCGCGAGCGGCATCCCGCGGGCGGCCAGATACGGGATCCCCCACGTCTGCCCGGCGCGGCTGGTCCAGGCCGCCTGCCACCGGGTGAGGTGCGTGGCCAGATCCGGCCGCGGGGCCGGGACGGCCGGATCCCGGGGCCCCGGTGGCCGGGGGACCCGGGCCGTCGGCGACTGCCGGGCGGCGCGGGCCTCGGCCAGGTACCCCCAGGCGCCGCAGGCAAAACAGTGAAAGTGCCCGGTCTCCCGGTCGACCGCCAGACTCCGCTGGTGGTCGCTGCCATGAAACGGGCAGAAGGCCCGGCCACGGCGTCCCTGCCCCACGGGACGGCAGGCGGCCAATTCGTCCGCCGACAGCGTGGCGTGGGTCCCCCCGCCGATGCGGCTCATCGGTGGGTCACCTCCCGGAAGCGGCCCACGTCGGGGCGGAACTGCAAGGCGATGGTGCCGGTTTCGCCGTGGCGGTTTTTTTCCACCACGAGGTGGATGGCGCGGGCGGGCGGAGGCACCTTCGCCTTTTCGTCGTTCACCAGGAACAGGACGGTATCCGCCGCGTATTCGAGATCGCCCGACTCCTTGAGACTGGCCAAGTCGCTGCTGCCGCCCCCGCTGCCGTATTGGCCACCCTGCCGCGACTGGCTGGATAGGGCCAGCACCGGACTGTCGAGGCGCGTCGCGAGGTCGCGCAGTTCCCCGATGAGCCGGCCGATGTTGGCCCGGAGCTGGTCATAGCCCCGGCCGTGGGCGGCGGGCTGCAAATAATCGAGCACGACGAAGCAGCGCTCCGCGTGGTGGGGCGTCCGGGCGGCGGCCGCCTGGGCACGGATTTGGGTCACGGCGAGCGACGGGGTGCCCTCCACCAGGGCCAGCCGCGTCAAGACGGGTTGCAGGGTGGCCGCGGCGCTGCGCAACCGCGCCAAATCCCCGAAGCCCTTGGCGACGTCCGAGGCCGGGATCCCGGCATGGGCGCCGAGCGCTTTCAGCACCAGCGAGGCTGGCGAATTCTCGTAGGTGACGTACAGCGCCGGGATGCCGGCCCCGGCGGCGTGCACCGCGAACTGCAGCGCGAGCGTGGTCTTGCCCTTGCCGGGGCCGCCAGCCAGGAGGTGCACGCCCGGCTGCCAGCCGCCCAAGAGGTCATCTAAAGCCGTCAACCCCGTCGGTATCCCGATGGCGGGTCGCCCCGTCGCTTCGCGTTGCTGTTGGCGCTGGGCGGCCTCCGCCAGCACGGGGGTCACGAGCTCGGCCGCCCATTGCAGGCGGGCGCCGTGCCGGGCTTGGGCCGCCTGCTGCAGGCGCGTGGCCTCGGCGTCCCACAGCGCTCGGACGGATTCCGCGGGCTGCGTAGGTTCATACAGCGCGGCGGCCACGCGTTCCTGTGCCGCGGCCAGGAGCCGCCGCTGCGCCAAATCCGCCAAGTGCCCGGCGGTCGCAGCGGGGTCGGCCGTCGGCACCCAGTCCGGCGGCACCGTCGGGGACTGGTCGGCCTCAATCGCCCGCACGACCGCTTCCCAGGTCTCGGACGCGCAGACGAACGTCCCGACGGGCAGCGCGTCCGCCACGCGCCAATAGAGATCGGGCGTCTGCACCAGCGCGGCCAAGAGGCTTTCTTCGGCAGCACCATCAACAAACTCCGCGGCGAGATGGAACGTGTTCATCAGCGAATCTCCCCCAGTTCAGCAGTATTTCGGGCCGTGGGAACCAAGGGGCGTTCGGGGTTGCAGCCACGGAAGTTCGGGGTTGCAGCCACGCTTGTTCGGGGTTGCTGCAACAGAAGTTCGGGGTTGCTGCAACATGCCGATCCCGGGAAGCCGCGCCGGGTTTGCGTTTCCGGGGCAGCGTGCGTCATAGGGCCTAGAGGGCCCATAGGGCCTCTAGGGCGGGGGCGCGCCGGCGACGCGCCCCCGCCGTCCGGCCCGGGGTCGGGGACGGGATTCACGGGGTGCGCCACGATTTTCCATCGCCCAGAGCCGGTTTCGATCACGGACACGGCGAGCGACGGGTCAGCGGCGGACACCACCTGGCACGCCACGGCGGTGCGCGCACGCAAGTTGCGCCGCCATGCTGGTGTAGGGCGGATCATCTGCACCCAGACGCGATCGGCGATCTCCACCGGCTGGCCCCCGTGGCGCTTGCTGGCGATGAGGTAGTACAAGTGGGCGGCGAGTTCGTGGCGCAGACCGATGTGCTGGAGCACGTCCAAGGGGATCCGCACTGAGACGCCTGCGTCGAGCTGCTGGCGCATCCGTTGGTTGAGCCACAACCTGACGGCTCGCTGCGCATTCGAGGGCAGTCCATCCTGGGCCCGCCGGTCGGCGGCGTGGGCGCGCGTCTCAATGTCCGCGGTGTCGCAGAACCCGAAGAGCGACGTGACGTTGACCCGCTGATAACGCTGCCGGGCCGCGCCCGTCGGGCTGCCGGGCGCCACGGGCTCGAGGTAGTCCCACCACTGGATGAACCGCACCAGCGCAATCGTGGTCACGGCACGCTCGAGGCGGTCGTACTGGCCAGCGTTTGGATGCACCCACCCAATCCAGCGAGCCAGGGCGTGTAGGGAAAAGGTCACGGCGCCGCCGGGGTCCGCGCGACCCGTCGCGTATTGCGTACAGACATAGGCGATGACGGCGCGTTCGACGACACCGAGCGGCCCCAGGCCCTGCGGCAGTTGCACAGTGACGGGGCCTTCCACCCGACCGGATGTATAGCGGATCTCCGATGTAAATTGGGTCACAGGGTCGCGCGCCCGCGTCACGTCAGTCCCGGTCGGCGGTGCGCCCGGGCTGAACAGGTCGGCCCGCCGCGCGACGTTGAGTTCCATGACGGCCGTGGTGTGGTGTAACTTAAACACATGGCAACCTCCCCGTGACTCTGCGTTCCGCCCCGCGCTGCCGTGGTCGGTGGACAGGCGGCTCACCCCTGGCGGTGGGTTCTCGCTTCGCCGCGCCGTCCAGCAGCGCGAACGCTGCGGCAAGGTCGCGGCTGGCCTCGGCGTCGGACACGTGGCGCACACGGATCGGCCGATCACTTGGCAAACTGCGCACAGCCTCCCTTGCCTGATAGCGAGCCACAGGCAGGGACGGATTTAAAAACGTCGAATTTAATCCGCCCCAGGGAGGGGAACCGGGAATGCCGTTGCGGGACCGGGAACTGCACGATGCGGTGGCGTGGATTCAGGCGGTGGAGACGGCGCGCCAGGCGTTGGCCGTGAACCCGGCTTCGTCTGCCTGGGTCGAAGCGACCTTAGCGCGTCAAGGACGCGACGCCGTCGTGAGTGGCCTTCGGGGGGCCTACCGTGCGCTGGTCGCCCGCACGGGCTTGGCCGACCGCTACGAGGAATATTTTGCGGCCTGCGTCGTATCCCACTTTGGCCCGACCGACCCACATCAGGTGCCGGCGTGGCTGCGCGAGCGACTGCGGCGGGCCCGGACGGCGGACCACCCCCTGCCGGCCGGGATGGTCCGCGTGGAGTTTTACCATGCGCCCGCGTTGGACTGGGTGCCGACGGTCGACACGGTGCCGGCCCTCATCCACATCAGCCCCGCGAGCGTGTTCGTCGGTCTGCCACCAGACGGCGTCCCCAACGACGGCGGGGGGATGCCGCTGAGCATCGGCGATTCCGTGGGGTTCGAGGTCCGGCCTCAGGCGGACCCGCCCGACACGGGCGGTACCGTGATCCCGGTCGGGACGAGCCAAAACGTTCCCCTGCACAACCTGCGGGCCGACTACACCGCCGCCGACTGGGTTCCGGTGCCGCTGCCCTACGGGGTGGAGGTCCTGTGGCCGTATCAAGTCCCCATGCTCAGTGTCGATGCGGCCGATCTTGAGCGCTTGCGCCACGATGTGGCCCTTCAAGGGGTGGTGAGTACCTGGGTCGTCATGGAGCGCCAGGTCGCCTTCCACCAGGGCCGCGCACGGGTTTTGCCGTTTCGGACCGTGGCCGGGTCGCCCCGTCCCCCCTTGACCACGCTCTTTGGGCTGCCCGCCGACGCCGTCTTGGGCATGTTCCCCGCGCCGGCCCCCTTTCTGAACGATGGGGCCGGCGCTGTCCACGTCTACACCCTCGACGACACGCCGCCGCGGGCGCGCCCGTGGACGTTTCGGCATCTGGGAGAACTGCGCCCGATCCCACCCCAGGTGATTGAAGACGCGAGCCTGCCCAATGATGAGCAGGCGTGGGTTCAGTACTGGAAACGGCTTGTGCCGATCGTGAGCATGCACCCCGCCTTCCGACCAGGACGCGGCGCACCGCCGCGACACCCGCGCATCCCGGGGCTGCGCGCCTATTCGGTGCTGGTCCGCAGCTTGTATACGGCGGCCCTCACGCGGTGGGGCGACACCCAACGTCAGGAACAGACGGAACGCGGCGAGTCCGGGTCGCCCGTAGGCGCCCCCGATGCCACTACGCGCCAGCGATTCTGGGAGAGCGCCAAGCGTATGGCGCGCCACCACGGGCCCGACAAGACGCAGCGCGATCCCATCCCTGACGACCTCAAGGCCGTCGTCGAGGCAGCGGAACCATGGGCGGTCCCAACACAGGCGGACTAACCTTCCCTCATCGGCGCGCCAGGGTTACGGTGAGGGGAATACCCTTGTCCGCGGCGTTTGTGTACAACTCCTTCTCGACCGCCTGCTGCACCATGCGACGTTGCTGAACATTCGGGGCGAGTCGTATCGGTTGAAGGACAAGAAGCGGGCCGGGCCCTGGGGCGGCCCGCCGGCAGGGCCGGGGGGGCCGTCGGCGCCCCCCGTGTCGCCCGCCTGACGGAGGGCGGCCCCAGACGGACTCCTCAGGACGCGATGTGACACCTAGTGTCATCCCCAAGAGTAAGGAGGAGACCTCGATGGCTTTTGTTCGGTGGCGCGGCGGGTGTGCGCAACTCCTGGCCACGGTGTGGGACGACGGGCGCCACCGCCAGCGAAAAGGAACCGGGTCCGTGTTTACCCAGTCCAGATACTGCTGGAGGCGGGTTTCCAGTTCCTCCACCGAGTCCACGCGGATCCCCCGCAAACACTGCTTCGCCAGCTTGGCGAAGAACATCTCGATCAGATTCAGCCAGGAGGCGTGGACCGGAGTGAACACAAACTCAAAGCGATTGGGCTTGGTGGCCAAGTAAGCCCGCGTCTCCTGCGACGTGTGAGCAGAATGGTTGTCTAACACGACCTGGACCTTCACGGGGGCCTCGTACTTCGCGTCCAACGCTTGCAGCCACTCCACGAACTCCCGACTCCGGTAGCGGGTGCGGACCAACCCCAAGACCTCGCCCGTCGCGAGGTCGATGCCCGCCAGCAGGGTGCGGGTTCCCAGCCGCTGGTACTCGTCATCCCGTTCCCAGGCCCCGTGGTCCGCCTCCCCGGCCTTGGCGGGGCGGTCGGGCGCGATCGCCCGCAGGGCTTGAATCCCCGGCGTTTCGTCGTAGGACCCGCGCACCGTGCGGCGGTCCTCCGCCGGGTCGAACGCCCACGTCCCCTGTTGGTAGACGTGCAGGACCTGCACCATCGTGTCGTCAAAGTGCGGGGCCTTCCGTTGCAGGTAGTACTGCACCCGATGCGGGTGCAGGTCCTGCGCCGCCAACAGCTTCGAGAGGGTCCCCTGTTGGATCTGGCCCGCACTGGGGTGGCCGGCGGCCGCGGCGTGTTCCCGCACGTAGCGGGCGAGGAGGGACTCGGTGTAAAACGTACCCTCAAAATACCCAGGATCGGCAAGGGGAATTCCCCATCGTCACCATCGGGAATTCCCCAGTTTCAGCACGGGTCCTGGGAAAACCCGACCCCCTGCTCTACGGTGAAGCCGGCGTGCGGACGGCACGCCCACGAGAGGGGGATCGACCGGAGGAATGTTACAGATGGAACAACAACGACGGGTGAAGGAGTTGCAGGCCGCGGGGGTTGGCCCCAGCGCCATTGCGTCCCAGCTAGGGGTGGATCGGAAGACCGTGCGCAAGTATCTGGCCCAGGAAGACTTTTCCCCGCCCCCGCCCGTGATGCACACGGGCCCCTCGAAACTGGACCCCTACGGCCCCGTGATTCAGCAGTGGCTGGCGGATGACCAGCGGACGTTCCACAAGCAGCATCACACCGCGCAACGGATTTGGGAGCGGTTGCGGGCCGAGTATCCGGAGTTCGTCGGCTCGTATTCGCTGGTTCAACGCT
>JAKARZ010000029.1 GCA_021828405.1 Bacillota bacterium | reverse complement strand
GGCCTCCGCTCAGGGCACCATCGCGCAACCGGGGACCCAGGTGCGTCAGCCGGCCGCCTGAACCGCGCCATCCTGGAGAGGGGCTGGGGGCGGTTCGTCACGTTGCTGGAGTCCAAGTTGGCGGCCCAGGGCGGGCAGTTGGTGTTGGGGCCGGCCGCCGATTCCTCGCAAGAATGTCCACAGTGCGGAGACGATCGACCATCGGGGGCGCGAGTACTTGGGCGTGCCCCGGCGCTGGTATCCGGCACCGGGGGGCGGCCTGTGGAGGAATAGGGCGTTGGCCGCCCGATGACGCAGGAACCGCGCCACGGCTTAGGGGAATCCCCCGGCTTGAGCCGTGGGGAGGAGGTCAACGGAGAGGTACCAGCCGGCGTTCGCTGAGTCAGCGCGGCGGCCACAGTCACGGTATAATTGTTCCCGGGGGGACGGGCCGTGCCTGATTGGACCGAGGGTTTGAATGATGGACAGCGCCAGGCGGTTCTGACCACGGAAGGCGCCGTGCTGGTGCTGGCCGGGGCGGGCAGTGGCAAAACGCGCACGCTGACACATCGCATTGGGCATTTTATCGAGGATTTGGGCGTCAGTGCCGACCGACTGCTGGCGTTTACATTTACCAACAAAGCGGCCACCGAAATGCAGCACCGGGTGCACAGCCAGGTGGGCGACCGTGCGCGGTCGATGTGGGTGGGCACCTTTCACGCCACCGCGGCGCGCCTGCTGCGGGAGGCGCTGCCCCTGGTGGACCGTGACCCACGCTTCTTGGTTTATGACCAGGACGATGCTCGCACGGTGATGCGGGAGGTGGTGCGGGCGTTGAACTGGGACGAGCGGCAGTTCCCGCCGGCGCAGATCCTGGCGCAAGTGAGCCGGGCGAAAAACGCTTGCCGGGGCCCCGAGGACGTGGATGACGGTACATACCTGGGCCGGCGGTTGGCGGAGGCGTACGCGCTCTACCAGGAGCGGCTCGGGCGGCTGAACGCCATGGACTTCGACGACCTGATCGTGACGGCGGTCACCCTCTTGGAGACGGAGCCGGCATTGGCGCGCTATCCCGAGCGGTTTCAGTACGTGATGGTGGACGAATATCAGGACACCAATCATGCGCAGTACCGCCTCATTCGCGCGCTGGCCGGCCGCCATGGCAATCTCTACGCGGTAGGCGACGACGACCAGTCCATCTATGGCTGGCGCGGGGCAGAGTTGCGCAACATCCTAGAGTTCAAGCGCGATTATCCGAATGCCATCGTGATTCGCCTTGAGCAGAACTACCGGTCGACGGCCGCCATTTTGGATGCCGCCAATGCGGTGGTGCGCAACAACCGGTCGCGGCTGGGCAAGGAGCTGTGGACCAGCCGCCCCACCGGGTCGCTGGTGAAGTGCTTCGCGGCGGCGGACGAGGAAGCTGAGGCCTGGTTCGTGGCCCAGGGGATCCATGACCTGGTGCGAGAGGGCCATGAGCCGGACGACGTGGCCGTGCTTTACCGCACCAACGCGCAGTCCCGATCGCTGGAACTTGGTTTGGCCCGGGCCGGCATTCCATATCGCCTGGTGGGCGGCGCGCGCTTCTACGAGCGCCGCGAGGTAAAGGACCTGATTGCCTACCTGCGCGTTGTGTACAACCCGGGAGACGATTTGTCACTGGCCCGCATCATCAATGTGCCGCGCCGCGGCATTGGGGACGTGGCACTTGCGCGGCTCCGGGCTTACGCGGCCAGTCGCGCCATGCCGCTCGCGACCGCGCTGGACGAGGCGTACCAGGTTCCTGATCTGGCCCCCCCGGCCGCGCGGGCGTCGGCGCAACTGGGTGCGCAGTTTCGCCAGTGGCGCCAGCGCGTGGGGGTGCCGTTAGCCGATGTGATCCTGTCGGTGGCGGAGGAAAGTGGGCTCATGCCGCAGTTGCGCGCCGAGCACACCCCCGATGCCGAGGATCGGATGGCCAATATCGGGGAGCTGGCCTCAGAGGCGAAGCGCTTTCAGGACCAGCGGGGTGAACCTGAGCTGGGCGACTTTCTGGGCTGGGTCGCGCTGGTGACGGATCTGGATTCGGTGAAGGACGACCGGGGCGGGGTTTGGCTCATGACCCTACACAGCGCCAAGGGGCTGGAGTTTCCGGTCGTGTTCCTGACCGGTCTGGAAGAGCGCGTGTTCCCGCACGCCCGCGCCTTGGAGGCGGAGAATGACGTGGAGGAGGAACGGCGCCTGATGTACGTGGGTATCACCCGTGCCCAGGACCAATTGTTCCTGACGCATGCCCGCCAGCGGACGCTGAATGGCCAAACGCTGAACAACCCGGTCTCCCGATTTTGGGACGAGGTGCCAGCGCACATGCGGCAGATCGTGCAGGGGCGCACCGCCACCCCGGCCCACCCCGCGCCTGGAGGCCGAACGCTCGGGTTTGCGGATGGAGAGCGTGTCCGCCATCCCCGCTTTGGGTGGGGCACGGTCGTGACGAGCCGAGGTGACGGCGAGGAACTTGAGGTCACGGTGGCGTTTCCCGGCGGCGGCATTCGGTCGCTCTTGGCCCGCTACGCCCAATTGGAGCGAGAAAACGCGTGAACGGTGGCGGCTCGGCTCCCAGCGCTGACCGCCAAGAGGATCGCGAGCGCTGGGACGCGCTTACGAGCGAGGTGCGTCGCCACCAAGTGGCCTACCATCGGGACGATGCGCCGATGGTGCCCGACGCCGAATATGACCGGCTGGTGGCGGAACTGGAGGAGCTTGCCCGCCGGCATCCCGACTGGGCGTCCGGGGAGTCGCCGGCCGCCCGCGTGGGGGCAAAAGGACGGCCTACCCTGTTCCCCGTGCGCTTCACGCAGCCCGTGCTGAGCCTCAACAACGCACGGAGCCAAGACGAGCTGGAGGAGTTCACGGCGCGGGTGGGTGTGCCGGGGCCGTGGCTGGTGGAGTTGAAAATCGACGGGCTGTCCGTCATCGTGCGGTACCGCCAGGGTCGGCTGGTGCTGGCGGCCACCCGCGGCGACGGGGCCACCGGCGAAGATGTCACCGCCAATGCGCGTACGGTCGCGGGCATCCCCGACGATCTGCCGGAGCGGGTGGATATCGAGGTGCGCGGGGAGGTGTACCTCGCCAAAAGCCGGCTGGTCGTGCTGAACCGAGACCGTGCCGCCCAGGGGGAGGCGCTTCTGGCCAATCCCCGCAATGCGGCGGCCGGGTCCCTGCGCCAACTGGACCCCACCATCACCGCCGCCAGGGGGTTATCCGCCTTTTTCTACGAGATTCGTGAGGCCGATGAGCGCCCCGCCACCCAGGCGGCGGCTCTGGGGCGCCTGACATCGCTAGGGTTTGCGGTCGAGCCGCACTGGCAGCGGTGTGCGGATCTGGAGGCAGTGTGGCAGTTTGTCCAAGAGTGGCGCGAGCGGCGCCGCGGATTGGACTACGACACCGACGGCCTGGTGGTCAAGCTGGACGACCTTGAAGCGGCGGCGCGCCTTGGGGCCACGCAGAAGGCGCCGCGCGCGGCGGTGGCCTTCAAGTACCCCCCCGATGAGGATGTGGCCACGGTGGTGGGCATCCGGCTCACCGTGGGGCGCACCGGGGCGGTGACCCCGACGGCGGAATTGTCGGCGGTGCAACTGGGGGGGACCACGGTCACGCGCGCGTCGTTGCACAATGCCAACATCTTGGAGCGGCTAGACGTGAGGGTGGGAGACCGCGTGGTGGTGCGCAAGGCGGGGGAAATCATCCCCGAGATCGTGTCGGTGCTGACCGCGGAGCGGACGGGCACAGAGGTGCGATACCGCTATCCCACGGCGTGCCCGGAGTGTGGCACCCCGCTGGTGCGCGAGCCAGACGAGGTGGACGTTCACTGCCCGGCGCAGCTCACATGCCCGGCCCAGCGGCGCGAGGGACTCATCCACTACGGATCGCGCGGAGCGTTGGATATTGCCGGGCTGGGAGAGAAAACCGTCGATCAGTTGCTGAGTGTCGGCTGGGTGCGCACGCCCGTGGATCTGTATTCCCTTTCCGCCGAGCGCCTGGCCGAGTTGCCGCGGTTCGGGCCGGTGGCGGCGGAAAACCTGGTGCAAGCGGTGTCGGCCAGTCGCTCGCAGCCGCTGTCGCGTCTTTTGGTGGCGTTTGGCATACGCCATGTGGGAGAGCGGGTCGCGGCTGCGCTGGCCGAGTACTTTCGCACATTGGAAAGGCTCATGGCGGCGGACGCCGACGAGGTGGCCGCCGTGCCGGGCGTGGGTCCGGCCATCGCGGACAGTGTCGTGGGTTTCTTTCGGGCGCCGGCAGGCCGGGCGCTGGTGGAAGGCCTGGGCCGCGCCGGGGTGAATTTCAGCGAGCCCGAGCGGGCGGCGGCGACGCGCGCGGGCCCCCTGTCCGGCCAGTCGGTGGTGGTCACGGGTACGCTCGCGCGCGCCAGCCGCCGCGAGGCGGAGGAAGCGGTGATCCGGGCGGGTGGCCGCGTGCAGTCCGCCGTGACGCGCCAAACCACGCTAGTCGTCGCGGGCGCGGGCGCGGGCAGCAAGCTGGCCCGAGCCCGCGCGCTCGAGATCGAAGTCGTGGATGAGCAGGAATTCTGGCTCCGGATGGCGAAGGGTCCACACCCGTAACCCCGCGCTGCTGGTGACCGATGGTGCGGATGAGTTTGCCATTGCCGACTGGGTGGCAAGACCACTATAATGTGCGCCAAATGGCTGAATGATGTGTCGGAGACGAACGGCGAAGCCGTGAGAGAGAGGGAGGGAAGCCGGTGGCACAGCGGGTGTTGGAGGTGCATGACCTTCAGACGCATTTCACGGGGGAGCGGGGCGAGGTGGTCCCGGCCGTAGAGCACGTGAGCTTCTACGTCGACGCGGAAGAGACGCTGGGCATTGTGGGAGAGTCGGGCTGTGGCAAGAGCGTCACCTCGTTGTCCGTGATGCAGCTGGTGCCAAGTCCTCCGGGGAAGATCGTCGGGGGCGAAATTCTTTTTGACGGCCAGGATTTGCTAAAAATGACGCCTGACCAAATGCGCAAGATCCGGGGCAAAGACATTGCGATGATTTTTCAGGAGCCCATGACGTCGCTGAACCCGGTCTACACGGTGGGCGACCAGATTGCCGAAGCCGTTATGCTCCACCAGAAAGTTGACAAGCGCGAGGCGATGAAGCGTGCCACCGAGATGTTGCGGCTCGTGGGCATTCCGGCACCCGAGCGCCGTGTCCGCGAATACCCCCACGCCCTGTCGGGCGGCATGCGGCAACGTGTCATGATTGCCATGGCACTCTCGTGCAACCCCCGTCTGCTGATTGCCGACGAGCCCACCACGGCGTTGGACGTGACCATTCAAGCCCAGATCTTGGAACTTATGAAGGAAATCAAGAAGAACTTTCACACGTCGATCATGCTCATCACCCATGATCTGGGCGTCGTCGCCGAGATGACCGAGCGGGTGATGGTTATGTACGCGGGCAAAGTCGTCGAGGAAGCGCCGACCGCGGACCTGTTTGCGGAGCCGATGCATCCATACACCCGCGGGCTGATGGAGTCGATCCCGCGCCTCGACACCGAGGCCCATGCCAAACTGCACGTGATCGAGGGGGCCGTGCCCAACTTGGCCCATCTCCCTCCGGGATGCAGCTTCGCCCCCCGGTGCAAGAACGCGATGCCCATCTGCACCACCAAAGCGCCGGTGCTTACCCAGGTGGCGGACAATCGCAAGGTGAGTTGCTGGTTGCATGTGGAGCACGGTGAGGAGGCGGTGTCGTGAGCGTGGTGGACAGGGCCGCAACAGAGCAGGAGTTGCCGGAAAACCTTTTGGAGGTGCACGACCTCAAGAAATACTTTCCCATTACGGGCGGGGTGCTGTCGCGCGTGGTCGCATACGTGCGCGCGGTGGACGGTGTGTCCTTCAACGTCAAGCGGGGCGAAACCTTTGGGCTGGTGGGCGAGTCGGGTTGCGGCAAGTCCACCACCGGCCGGGCCATCCTGCGCCTGCAGGAGCCGACGTCCGGGTCCGTCCTGTACAACGGCAAGGACATCGTGAAGTACAACAAGAACGACATGCGGGCCATCCGGCGGGAAATGCAGATCATCTTCCAGGACCCCTACGGGTCGCTGAATCCGCGCATGTCGGTGGGACAGATCATTCAGGAGCCGCTCGACATTCACCGCATGGGCACCAAGAAAGAAAGACAGGAGCGCGTGAAGGAGCTCCTGAACGTGGTGGGGCTGGCCCCCTACCACAGCCGCCGATATCCCCACGAGTTTTCCGGCGGCCAGCGCCAGCGCGTCGGGATTGCTCGGGCCCTGGCCCTGAACCCGAAGCTCATCGTGGCCGACGAGCCCGTGTCCGCGTTGGACGTGTCCATTCAATCGCAGATCCTAAACCTGATGGAAGGCCTGCAGGAGCAGTTTGGGCTGACCTACGTATTCATTGCGCATGGGCTGAACGTCATTCGGCACATCTCCGACCGCGTAGGCGTCATGTATCTTGGGGTGATGATGGAGATGGGCGATGCCGACGCCGTGTACCGCCGGCCGGTGCACCCGTACACCGAGGCGCTGTTCTCTGCCATTCCGATTCCCAACCCGGCCATGCGCCGCGAGCGCATCATCCTGACCGGGGACGTCCCGAGCCCGGTGAACCCGCCCTCGGGTTGCCGGTTCCACACGCGGTGCCCCATCGCCGAGGACGTCTGCAAAGTCGACGTGCCCGAACTGAAGGACATCGGCGGCGGCCATTTGGTTGCGTGTCACCTGCGAACCTAACTGCGTTCCCCAGCGAGCACCGGGATGGCCGGTGCTCGCTCTGTCTCTCGGGTGCGCCGTTGCGCCGCCTACGCGGTCAAGTTTGGACCACGCGGCGGCGTTCGTTTATTCTGGGCGGGCAGAGATTAGTCGGCCGGGCGAAGGGGCGGAGGCGTGTGGTGAGGCAGGCGAATGACGGCGCGGCCGAGGGGGCGGGCCGGGTGGCGTGGGTGGCTCAGCTGGCTCGGCTTAAGGTGGATCCCGAGGAAGCGGTGGCGCTGGGCCGCGACCTCGACGGGGTGTTGGGCCACATGTCGACGTTGCAGGCATTAAATACCGAAGGCGTCGGTACCTTTGTGCCGGAGGCGGTCGCCGCGGATCCCTGGCGAGACGACACCGTGGTGCCGGGCCTGGATAGGGAGACGGTGCTGGCCGCCGCCCCGAGTGCACGGGACGGCCAGTTCTGGGTGCCGCGCATCGTGAGCGCCCCGGCGGCCGAGTCTGACGAGGGACAGCGATGACGCCCTGGAAGGACAGCGTGGCGGACACGGTGGCCGCGGTCCAGCACGGTGAGTCGGCGACCCGCGTGGCCGAAGCTGTGCTGGACCGCATCGCGGCAGTGGACGCCTCGCTCCACGCCTATCTGCATGTTCGTGGGGAGGGAGCGCTGGCGGACGCGGCCGCGCTTGACCGTTTGGGCCGGGAGGCCCGGGCCGCCCTGCCGCTCGCGGGGGTAATGGTGGCGGTCAAGGACAACATGGTACTCGAAGGCGCACCCACCACGGCAGGCTCGAAAATTTTGGAAGGCTATCGGCCGCCATATACTGCCACGGCGGTGGCACGGCTGCAGGCGGCGGGTGCCATCGTCATTGGCAAGACCAATCTCGACGAGTTTGCGATGGGGTCGTCCACGGAGCACTCGGCGTATGGCCCTACGAAAAACCCGTGGGACCCCACGCGCGTGCCTGGCGGGTCGAGCGGCGGGTCGGCGGCCGCCGTGGCGGCGGGCACCGCCATGGTGGCCCTGGGGTCCGAGACCGGCGGGTCGGTTCGCCAGCCCGCCGCCTTCTGCGGGGTGGTGGGCCTAAAACCCACCTACGGGCGGGTGTCGCGCTACGGCCTCTTGGCTTTCGCGTCGTCACTGGACCAGGTGGGCCCCATCGGGCGGTGTGTGGCGGACGTGGCCCGGGTGTTCTCCGTGATGGTCGGGCGAGACCCGCACGATGCCACGTCGGTGGACGGGCCCGCCCCCGATCCCGCGGCGGCGCGGCCGGGTTCCCTGAAAGGGCTCCGGGTGGGCCTGGTCGGGAGCCAGCGCGACCAGGCTGGGCCCGATGCCCGTGCGGCGCTGGACGAAGCCGTGGCGGCGCTCAAGGCCTTGGGGACCGTGGTCTCGGACGTGGATCTACCGCACAGCCGCTATGGCATTGCCGCGTACTATCTGGTGGCGCCGGCGGAAGCGTCAAGCAACCTGGCCCGGTATGACGGCGTGCGGTATGGCGTTCGGCGTGAGGGGGAGGACCTGGCCGACGTATACCGCAACACCCGGGGGGAGGGGTTCGGCACGGAGGTCAAGCGGCGCATTCTGCTGGGCACCTTTGCCCTGGCTGAGGGCTATTACGATGCCTATTATCTGAAAGCGATGCAGACGCGGACGCTGTTGGCCCAGGATTACCGGACGGCCTTCGGGTCCGTGGACGTGGTGCTGTCGCCCACCGTGCCCGAGCCCGCCTTTCGATTTGGTGAAAAGTTGGACGACCCGTGGGCCATGTACCAGTCGGACGTCATGACGGTCGGTGCGAACCTAACCGGCCTGCCCGCGCTGTCGCTTCCGTGGAGTCTCACGGCGGGAGGGTTGCCGACCGCCATCCAACTCACCGCCCCCTGGATGAAGGAGGCCCGGTTGTTTTCTACCGCCGCGGCGCTGGAAATGAGTCGGCCCCACGCGTGGACGGGGCCGGCCCATCGGCCGCCGGTCGGTGAAGGGGGGAACCCCTTGTGATATTAGACAACGGCGCCGAGGTGATCATCGGCCTGGAGGTACACGTTGAACTGGGTACGCGGACCAAACTGTTCTGCGGGTGTCCCAGTGCGTTCGGGGCCCCGCCCAACACGGCGGTGTGCCCGGTGTGCCTAGGCTTGCCCGGTGCCCTGCCGCAGTTGAACCGGGAGGTGGTGCGGCTGGCCGCGCGCGTCGGCTTGGCCCTGGGCGCCACGGTGCGCACCACGTCGCGATTCGACCGCAAGAACTACTTTTACCCGGACTTGCCTAAAGGCTACCAGATCACGCAGTATGAGCACCCGATCTGTGAATGGGGCCACTTGGACGTGCCGTTGGCCGACGAGTCCGTGCGTCACGTGCAGATTCGCCGCATCCACATCGAAGAGGAAGCCGGCAAGCTCATGCACGAGGGCGACAACCTGCGGCAGGCGCGCGGCAGCCTGGTCGACCTCAACCGTGCGGGCCTGCCGCTCATCGAAATCGTCACCGAACCGGATCTGCGCTCTCCCGAGGAGGCACGTCTGTTCCTGCGGGAGTTGGTCTCGACCCTATCCTATCTGGACGTGTCCGACCTTCGGATGGAGGAAGGCTCGATTCGGTGCGACGCGAACCTGTCGCTCAAGCCGGCGGGATTCACCGGCGCCTTAGAAGAGTTGGCGCGGGTGGAGGTGAAGAACGTCAACTCGATTCGCCATGTGGTGGCGGCGCTGGAGTTCGAGGTGCGCCGCCAGCGGGCGGTCCTCGACGCCGGGGGCCGCGTGGCCCGTGAGACACGCGGCTTTGACGACATCACCGGCACCACGTTTTCCCAGCGGAGCAAGGAGTTGGCGAACGATTACCGGTACTTCCCCGAACCGGACCTGCCGTGGCTCACCCTCACCGCGGTGGTCATCGAAGCAGAGCGCCGCCAGTTGCCGTTGCTGCCGGCCGCGCTGCGCCGGCAGTTGGTGGAGCGGGGGCTCGCGCCCAAGGACGCGGCCGTCATCGCGTATGAGCCGGCCGCCGCGCGGTACTTTGCCGGGCTCGTCGACGCCGGCGCCGATACGCGGCTCGCAGTGACCTGGATGCTGGGCGACGTGGCGCGCCTTCTCAACGAGGCCCGCCGCGGCTATGACGAGAGTCCCGTGGGCCCGGCGGCGCTGGCCGAACTGCTGGGCCTCATCGCCGCAGGCACCCTCTCCGGGCGGATGGCCAAGGACGTTCTGGACAAGATGTTCGAGACGGGAAAACCCGCCTCCGCCGTGGTGGCGGAGGCGGGGCTGTCCCAGATTTCCGACCAGGATGTGCTGGCGGAGGAGGTCGCCCGCGTGCTGGCGCAGCACGCGGCCGCGGTGGCGGACTACAGGGCGGGAAAAGCCCAGGCGTTGAGCTTTTTGGTGGGTCAGGTCATGAAAGCGACGCGGGGCCAGGCCAGCCCCGACGTGGTGAACCGCCTGCTACGGGAGCGGCTGGCCGCCGACCCGGCCGTATGAGCGTGGACCGCGGGGATCGGCTGGTCCTGGACGTCACGGCCATGGGCCAGGCGGGCGATGGCGTGGCCAGGGCGCCGGACGGGCGCACGCTATTCGTGCGTGGCGCGCTGCCGGGCGAACGTGTGCGGGCGACGGTCACCGAACTGCGCGCCAACTTCGCCCGCGCGCGCTTGGACGAGGTTGAGAGCGCGTCGCCTGAGCGGATTTCCCCGCCGTGTCCCGTCTTTGGCCGCTGTGGCGGATGCACGTTTCAGCACTGGACCTATGACGCGGAGCTTCGCCACAAGCAGGATCGGGTGGTGCAGGCACTGCGGCGTATCGGTGGGTTTGACGCGCCACCGGTGGATCCGGTGGTTCCGTCGCCGGAACTTTACGGGTACCGCGCCAAAGCGAGCTTTGCGTTCGGGGGCACGGCGGATGACCCCGTGCTGGGATTCTACGAGCCGGGCAGCCACCGCGTGGTGCCGCTGGAGCGTTGCGCGATCCAGGACGACCTCATAAGCGCCGTGCTGGGGGCCGCGCTGCCAGCCGCGGAGGGCCTCCGCCTGATGCCGTATCAGGAAGAGGTGGACCAAGGCTTGGTGCGGCATCTGGTGGTGCGCGCCAGCCGGTGGCAGCAGGCGAGCGCTGCCATGATCGTGGCCACGACCGCCGACCCGCGGCTGGCGACGTGGGCCGAGCGCCTCATGGGTCGCGTGCCCACGCTGGCCGGTGTGGCGGTGAACGTAAATCCCGGCCGGACCAATCGGATTGAGGGCCCGGTGACGCACATCCTGGCCGGGGATGCGGTGCTGCAGGAGAAAATTTTGGGCGTTCCGTTTCGCGTGGCGCCCGACGCCTTTTTTCAAGTGAATCCGGTCCAGGTGGAGCGTCTCTATGGGCTGGCGCTCGAGGGGATGGGGCCCACGCGGGCAGAGACGGCCTATGACCTGTATGCCGGCGTCGGAACGCTGGCGCGCCTCATGGCGGACCGCGCCACCACCGTGGAGGCGGTGGAGATGAACCCGTCGGCCGTGGCTGAGGGAAGGCGCAACACGGTCGGCAGCGGTGTCCGGTTTCACGTCGGCGCGGTGGAGCGCGTGGTGGAGGAGTTGGTGAAGCATGCGGCCAGACCGGACGTCGTAGTGCTGGACCCCCCGCGCAGCGGCGTCCGCCCCGAGGTGCTGGCGGTGCTCCTGGCGGCCGCGCCGCAGCGCATCGTGTACGTGAGTTGCCGGCCGGAAACCTTGGCGCGCGACCTCGGTATCTTAAAGCCGTCCTATGCCCTCCGAACGGTGGCACCCGTGGACATGTTTGCGCGGTCTGATCACGTGGAGGCGGTGGCGGTGGTGGAGAGGAAGGGGAGCGCGGAAACGAGCTGACTGGCCCGGCGGTAGAGCGGTGGCCACTCGTGAGCCCCGGCCTCCGTGGATGTCGGCCCATCGCCGGGCATGCGGTGGAGCGGTTGCCCGTCGGCCCGGCGGAAAGGACGGGATCCCGGACATGAAGGCGCCCCGGGTGCGTCTGGGCCTTCGGCACAGGAAGCAACCAGCGCGCACCGGAGGCGCTTGACTCACCGTCGCGGAAGCTTCTGGATGGACGACGGACGGATCATCGGCACTGCCCCCAGGGTTGTTCAGAGCCGAGAGTGTGCTGCGGTGAGACGGGGCCGCACCACCAGATAGGCGATCCCCACGACGACGATGAAGGCGGCCGCCAGCTCCAGGCCGATTCGCTCGCTGGTGGCAAAAAATGCGCCGCCCATGCCCACGGCTACCAGCCCGATGGTGAAGTAGGTGGTCCACGGATAGAGAAACAGCTTGAGCGTCAGGCGATCGGGCTTCTTCTCCTGGAGGTAGCGCCGATACCGCAGGTGCGTCAGCAACACCACCAGCCAGATAAACATCGCCTGGAACCCGGTGGCCGTAACCAGGTAGGCGTACGCGGTCTTTGGTAGCAGGTATGCGAGCAGGATGGTGAGGGCTAAGAGTCCCGCCGACCACCAGATGGCCATGGCCGGCAGGCCCTTGTGATTGAGCCGGCCCACCGACCGGGGCGCCTGCCGATGCTGGCCCAAGTCGTACAAGACGCGGCTGTTGCTGTACAGCGCCGCGTTCATCGTGGAGAGGACGGCGAAAATCAGGATCAGGTTCATCACGTGGCCGAGGGCCGGGATGCCGGTCAGCGCCAGGGCTTGGACGAACGGACTCGTGCGGGTGGCAATGTGGGCGGCGGGAACGAGGGCGAGGATGGTCACCACGGAACCCAGGTACAGGATGACGACCAGCGGAATGGTGAGGGAGAGCGAACCGGCAATCGTCGTGCCGGGATGCTTGGTTTCACCGGCCGCCAGCCCCAGCACCCCGGTGCCGGCAAAGGCAAACAGCACCAGCACCAGCGAGGTCAGCGTCCCAAGGCCCCCGTGCGGCCACCAGGCGGCACTGGCGAGATGGTACCAGAAGGGTGCGGATGTCGGTCGCCCAGGCAGGATGCCTCCAAGCACGGCGGCGGCCACCAGGATAAAGAGGGAGACGGCCGCCACCTTGACGCCGGCCATCACCCCTTCGATTTTCCCGAAGCCTCGGACCGAGACGAAGTTGATGGCCACGATGGCCACCGAGTACACCAGCGACCAGATCCACAGCGCAAGGCCAGGGAACCAGCTTTGCGTAAAGAGGGCAGCGGCCGTCACTTCCGTGGCCATGGTGAGCACGCTGGAGAACCAAAACACCCAGCCGCCGATGAAGCTCATTCCCGGGCCGTACACGCGCTCGGCATAAACCAGAAACGAGCCTGGCGCGGGGTCGGCTGCGGACATCTCGGCCAGGGCCGTAATCTCGAGCCCCATGGCTAGCGCAGCGACGGCAAACAGCCAGAGCGCGCTGGCCCCCGCGTGCGCCACCACCAGTCCGGTGGCCAGAAACAGCCCGGAACCCATGATGCCGCCCACGGTAAGGAGCGTGAGGGGCATCACGCCCAAGTCTCGCTGGAACGCCTGGTGCTCATGGGCAGGGTGTTGGGCCCTGGCGCGGGGATGCCCGGATTTAGCGCTCATGGGACGTAGGGTACACTCATCAGGCGGGGTTATACGCGGCGGCGCACCAGCAAGAAAGGGCGGACGGGATGGCATCGGTATCAGGGAAGACGGTCGCCCAGAGCGCGACCGAGATGACAGAATTGGTTCTGCCGAACGACTCCAACATGTTGGGCAACGTCTTGGGTGGGCGCGTCATGCACTTCATCGACCTGGCGGCCGCCATCACGTGTGCGCGGCACGCGGGCCACGTGGCCGTCACGGCTTCCATGGACAGTGTGGACTTTCGCCATCCGATCCGAGTGGGCCAGCTGATAGAGCTGCAGGCCCGGCTCAACTGGGTGGGGGCGACATCGATGGAAGTTGAGGTGCAGGTGTTCTGCCAGGACCTGCGGGCGGGCACCCGCGTCCTGACCAGCACTGCCTTTCTAACCTTCGTCGCCCTCGACGACGAAGGGCACCCGGTACGGGTGCCGCCGCTGGTGCTCACCACGCCCGAGGAGGAGCGCCGGTTCCGCGAGGCCGAGGAGCGGCGAACCGAGCGTCTGCGTCGGCGGAGCTAGGGGGGACGGCGGGGAGGATACGGGATAGCGGCGGCGGGGCGAGTTGGACCGGTGCCGTTTAGCCTGCCGTCTCCGCTGATGGCGGACTATAGGCACGGGCGGCCCGCGCGGGTCGCCCGTGCGTTGCGCTTGCGTTCGCGGCATCGGCAGGGCCCGGACGGTCCAGCCGTGTTGCGGCTTGAGTCGACCAGGAACTTGGTGGACGTGCGCGGGCAGAATCCCTCGTCCGGCACGGCCATGGGGGTCTCCTTTCCGTGGTGCCCGAGTGGAAGGTAGACCCGGGCTCCCTGGCCGCTGCAAACAATCTCGGCTCCTCGTTGGCCACGCGGGCCGCGCCCACTGTCCGAAGCCAGCTGCCGCTGATGCCCTCAGCGCCCGGGTCGGCCAGATCGCCTCCCCAACACCACAGACGGCGCTGGCTGCCGACATGGGTCAGCGAATGTCGCCATCGGCGTGCCGCCATGCCGCCACGGGTCGCGCACCCGTCCGGAGGCCATTCTAAAGCGACGCGCCACCCGAGAACACTCCACGCTTTCGCCTCCAGAATGGCCAGGGCGATCCCGACTGAGCCGAGGGCCGCCGCGCGCAGATCCCCGGTGTGTCCCATCAAGCCCGCAATTGAGATCGGCGAGCGGACCGTGGGGCGGCGGACCCAACCTTCCGACCTGGACTGTTTATCATGCGTGAGGGTTAGATAGACAACTGAAGTTGCATTCATAAAGAAGTGATCTGGTCGTACTATACGGTCCCACATCGCCCAATTAGAAGCTCATGACAGTCGCAGAGCCACTCGTAACACGCATCATGGTGCGGGGACGTGGTGCACGCCGTCCCACCCACGGTGTCTTCTGCAGGCCATCGTCTCGACTCAGCGTCCTCTTGGCGACGGCCTGGTCCTCATTGGCTGGCCCGCCCGACCCTGCCGTCGCGATCCGAACGCCGGGCTCGCTGTCTCGGGTTCGGTTCAGCACTGCGAAGGTGGGGCACGCCGGCGAAGCTGCGGCCGCGTGCCTCCGCGTCGGTCTGCGCTGTGGCCGCCGTCGCGTGTCGAAAACCAACACTCCCTTGAGATCTTATGATGGATTTCCGTAGAGACGTCGAAGTATGTCGAATCAAGGATATTGCGTTATTACCGCGGCCTGCACGGTGTCACCCGGGCTCAAAGATGATGGCGATTCAACACGAAACATCCGGAGCCATGTCCGTATCATCGGTGGTGAACGTGGTAAGAGAGGAGGCAGTGCAATGCCAACGACCAATATCTTGGCGGCTGTGACACGCATCACGGATCTTTTGGTCACCGTTGCGGGGGGGTTGTTCACGCTGGTCATGGTTTACGGCGGCATCCGCTTCATGACGGCATCCAGTCCGCGCAGTGTCGAAGGAGCCAAGAGCGTAATGGCACGCGCGGCCTTGGGCCTACTGCTGATCCTGATGGTCGATGTGGTCAAGAATCTGCTGACGTTTATTGCCCAGTGATGAACCCCGTCTTGCTGTTCCTGCAGTACCTGGATGGCCTGGTGGTGGGCGGCGTCACGGCGGGCGCGCAGGCGGCGCTGAACGAAGTGGTGTTCTTTCCCCTCACGTGGACCGGACCCGCGGTCGCGCTGCTGGCGTGGTCGCGCGACCTCGCGGGCGGGGCCATGGGGGGAGCGCTGGCGCTGGCCGTTCTCACCGCCGTGTGGCCAAGCCTCGTGCGCCATGCACCGCCGGGTCCCTGGTCTGGGCTCCTGGTCCGCGCCACCCTGGGGGCCGTGGTGATGGGGGCACTACCCAGCGCCATGGCCCTGCTGCTCACCCTAAACAACACGGTGGTCGCGACGCTGCTTCATGGATCGGCCACCGACGCAGTGCATTGGTCCGCGGGTGCGCTGCTGCTGTCGCCTTTGCTGGCGCTGGGCCTCGTCGGAGTGCTGGCCGCCCTCGTGCTGTACCTATCGCTGTGGTTTGTTGTCCGGGCTGTGCACGTCTACTGGCTGGCCGCCTGGATTCCCTGGGCGGCGCTGGGATTCGTCGCCACCGGAGACCCGGTCGTGCTGTGGCGGCCTTGCCGGCGCCTCTTGGCGCTCGTGCTGGTGCAGGCGGCTCAGGCGGCGGGGTGGTGGGTCACCGTGCGGCTCGTGGTCGAGGCGACGTCGTTCGGTGGGCTCTTGGTGGCTGCGGGGGGATTGTGGTTTCTCACGCGGATTCCCAACGAAGTGGCGCGGTTAGGAGGTGAGCGCACCTTGTGGTGAGGCGCGAAATTCCGCTGCCACTTCCCAGCGAAGCCGGCGCGCTCTTGGGTGTGGGCCTTGGCGACGCGCTCGTGCTGGCGGGGGGGATTGGGCTCGCAGCGATGGCCTACGCAAGCCTGCCGGGCCATGCGTGGCCGGCGGCGGGGGTGGGGGCCGCAGCGGCGGTCGCCCTGGTGCGACTGGAACACGACCCGCTGTGGATGCATGTCGGATGGTGGGGTTGGTATCACATGACGCCACAGCGCTTCGTGCCCGAAGGTTGAGTGTATGGGAGGCGGCACCACACAGCCCAGAACCCAAAAGAAACCGAAAGGGGATTCCATACGATGGTAAAAATGACGGCGGGAATGCGGCGGCTGTACCCGCTCCGAGCGATTGGCGGCGGAATGTGTCTCCTGGAGCGGGACCGGTTCGTCGCGGTGCTGGAGGTAACGCCTGTGGGATTTGCCCTCAAGAGCGAACGCGAGCGCTACGCGCTGGTGCTGCAGTTCACCAACTTCCTGAACGGGCTCAGCTTTCCCATTCAGATTCTCATTCGCACCGACCGGCTGCGCCTGGATGAGTACCTGGCCGAAGTGAAAGCCCACGAAACTCAGCTTGAGCCGCACCTCCGTCCCGCGCTGGCGGACTACGTCCGCTTCCTGCAGGAGTCGGCGGCCAGCGAGCATCTGCTGCGGCGCCGGTTTTTCCTGGTGCTGAGTTGGCAGGGCCAGGATTCCCGCAGTCGGCCGCTCAAACGGGGTGAGGTGTTGTGGGACGAGGCGCAGATGGAATTGACGCGGCGCCACGCGGCGGTGGCCGAGGGCCTGCGTCCGGCGGGGGTTCGCATTCGCCAGCTGCCCACGGAGGAATTGTACGACTTTGTGTTCTCGGCACTGTCAGCCGCAGAACTGCCCAAGGAGGTGAAGTGGTCGTGGGACGTCACGCCCGGGCCCGAGGAGTCGTAAGCGGCGACCGCTCGGATGCCTCGCGGGCGGAGCCGCGCCGGCTGGGATCCGTGTGGCCCGACTCGATCGAGGTGCTTCCGGATGCTTTGGCCATCGACGACCGGTGGGTGCGGGTGCTGGGCGTCCGGGGCTGGCCGCGCGAGGTACGCGCCGGCTGGTGGCGCCCGCTGCTGGAGGCGCCGTTCGCCCATGTCGTCGTGCTCGGCATCGAGCCCTTGGGATCGGAAGAACAGGTGGCCCGCCTCACGCGGCGGCTCATCTGGCATCAGGGGGCGGAGCACTCCCGGGCCCACTTGGGCCGGTTGCCGGACGCTGCCAGCCAAACCGCCTTGGCCGATGCCGAGGAACTGCGGCGCGAAATTGCCCGCGGGGCGACTCGGCTGCTGCGCGTGGGACTGGCCGTGGTGTTGCAAGCCCCGACGCAGGCTGAGCTGGACCGCCGCAGCCATCAGGTGATGACGCTGGCCGAAAGTCTCATGATGCCGCTCCGACGCTGTCGGTTTCAGCAGGCGGACATCTTTCGCAGCGTCCTGCCCGGTGGCTTCCCGGCCTACGGGGCCCGTGAAATGGACAGCCGCGCCGCTGCCACGCTGTTTCCCTGGATGGGGGACGATGTGCAGCATCCCCACGGTCAGGTGTGGGGGGAAAACCCCCTCACCAAGAGCCTGGTGGTCGTGGACCGCGAGCGACTTCCGGCGCCGCACAGCCTCACGGTGGCATGGTCCGGGGCAGGCAAGAGCTTCGCGACCAAAGTCCTGATGCTGCGTGCCCGATACCAGGGCATCCCGGTGCTGGTCATCGATCCCGAGGGGGAATATGGATCACTGGCAGACCCGGCCCACGTGGTGCGTGTGGGCCAGGGAGCCGGACTGAATCCGCTCGCGCTGTACGATGGAAGCCCGGCAGAGCGGGTTCGACGGGGCAGCTTCGCCGTTCGGTGGTTGGACGCGATGGGTATGCGCTTGCCCCGGCGCATGGCCGAAGCCGTGAAGGCCGACCTGTCCACCCTGGACGAGACAGTGCCGGCCGCATGGCTGGAGCACCTGGCGGCTGAGGACGCTGCCACGGCGGAGCGTGTCGAGCCAGCCGTCCGCGCATGGCTGGCCGTCATGGGGGAGACTGTGCCGGCATTCCCGGACGAGGGCATCACCGTCGTGGACCTGTCGCGGCTGCCACCCGGCCTCACGACGGCCGCTTACCTCGTAACGGTGGAGCATGTCGTGGCGACGCTATACCGCGCCACGCCCCGGTGGGTGGTGTTTGACGAGGCGTGGCACCTCTTGGCGAACGCGCAGTTGGCCCCGTATCTCGAAGAGCTGTACCGGCGAGCGCGGAAGTGGCGTACCGCGCTCACGCTGGTCACACAGGACGCCCATGATGCGCTCCGGTCGGTGTCCGCGCAGGTGTGCCTGCGGAATAGCCCGCTGGTATTGCTCCTCCGGCCGCATCCAGACGCCGTGCCGGAGCTGGCGCACGTTTTCCATCTCACCAAGCCGGAGACGGCGCTGCTGGAGGGGTCGGGGGTCGGTGAGGGGCTCTTGATGGTGGATCGTGACCGCATTCCCATTCGCATTCAGGCCAGTCTCTTGGAAACCCGTCTCATTAAGGAGGGAGAAGCCCATGCCCATGGCGATTAAGAGGCCCGCGACGCGCATGGCGCTGCCCGCGGCCGGCTTGGTCCTGGCCGCAGCGAGCGTCTACAGCGCCCATCAGCAGGCGCCGGTGTGGGTGCTGGCCCGTGCGGTGCCGGCCGGCAGCCCGCTCGCGTCGAGCGATTTCCGCCAGGTGACGGAGGTGGCGGGGGGAAGCCCGCCCAGCCATGCCGTGGCGCGCGTCAGCCTGGAGCCGGGGCAGACGCTGGTGGCCGCCGACTTTCAAACCGGGGTGCGGGGCGCGGCATCGGGCGCGTCGTTGTCCGTGCCGCTCAACAGCGTGGCGTTGGCGGGCGTCACGGCGGGCGACCGGGTGGAGTTTGCGGTGGTCGGGCGTGGGGGCACCTGGATCTCGCCCCCGGTGGTCATCGCGGCGCTCCAGGCCGGCACGTACGGCGGCGCAGGGAGCGTGACGGTGAGCGCTCCCATGGCGGTGCTGACGGCCATGGTGGCGCACAACCTGGCCTCGGCCAGCGTGATCAACCTGGGGCCGACGCCATGAGCGCCTGGTCTCAGGTGGTGGTTGGCACGACCCACGCCGATCTGCGGGCCATGAGCCAGTCCTCGGGCGCTGCGGTGGTGGACTCGTGTGCCGGGATCGACGAGCATCTCGCCGATTCCGGGATCCGGGGGGTCCTGGTCACGCAGGATCTGGAAAACTTGTCGATTGAGCGCGTCCGGCGATGGGCGGACGACCACTGCGTGGCGGTGTGGCTGGAGGAGGCGCCGCCTCCGGCTTGGCGTGCGCTGCCCAGCAGTGTGACGGTCTGGCATGGAGAGCTGACCGAGCCAACGCTGGCCGCCTGGGTGCAGGCGCTCGCCCCCCCGTCGGATTTCGGCGCGGGAGGGCACGTGCTGGGCGTGGTTGGCCTTGCGGGCGGGGTGGGGACCACCACCGCCGCGTGGGTGTGGGGGCAGCAGTGGGCGGTCCGCCGGGCGTCGGTCCTCTGGGTCGACGCCGACTGGGCTCAGGGGGGCCTGACCGAAAAGCTGGCACCCAGCTTCTGGCGGGAGCGCCGCCCTCTACGCCCTGTGACGTGCCGCGGCGGCACGCTCCTGCCCGCGCCTGCGCCGTGGGAGGTCGCACGGTTACCTGAGGACGGCCAGGCGCCATCGGCGATGGTCGCGAAGGATAGGATGGTCGTCGTGGATCTGGGCCGCGATCTGCGTGCGTGGATAGCCGCGCGCTGGGCGGCCCGGGCCGATCACCTGGTCATGGTCGGCCATCCGGATCAGGGGGAGCGCGCCGCAGAGATGGCGGCCCTGCTGCGCGACTTGAATCCGAGTGTGACGCTCGCGGTGAAGGGCACCGTGCTGCCTGCTCGGCACCGGAGACTGGCAATTGGACTGCCGGAGGGGTGGCCGGGCGGGGCCCGGGCCGGCGTGGAACGACGAGAAGGAGGTGTGTCATGGCACGACTGGTTCCGGAAGAGGGGAGTCGGCGTTTTCAACCGCTCCACGCACGGGAGCCGGTGACGAGCTTGGCGGAGGTCAGCGCGCGCGTGGTTCGGGAAGTGGAAGCTCGGCACGCTGAGCAGTTGGGATACCTGGTGTGGACCGAGGAACGTCTGGTGGCACTGAGTCGAGCCGTCGACGGCCTGCTAGAGGACCTAGACACGGACCTGGGCGTGCGGCCACTCGTGCGGCGCTCGGTTTTGAACCAGCTAACCGGGCTCGGGGCGCTGGATGCCCTGCTCCTGGACGACCGGATCACGGAAATCATGGTGAACCGCGCGGACGAGGTAATGGTGGAGCGTGGCGGGGTCCTGGAGCGCGTCCCCTCGGTGTTCGTGGATGATGCGGAAGTCGCCGCGCTGGCTCAGCGCTTGGCGGCGCGTGCTGGCCGCGATCTCACCACCGAGCACCCGATGGCCGATGCCCGCCTGTCGGATGGATCGCGGATTTCCGTCATTCTGCCGCCGGTGAGCCGGTTTCCGGCGCTCGCGATCCGGCGCATGCCCGAGCGACCCCCGGGCATCGAGGACCTCCTGGCGAGCGGAGCGGTGACGCCGGAAGTCTGGACGTTTCTTTGCGAGTCGGTGGCAGCACGTGCCAACGTGGTGGTGGCCGGCGGCGCCGGTGCCGGGAAGACGCACCTGCTTCGGCTCTTGATCGGCGCCGTGCCGGGCGACCAGCGGCTGGTGATTATTGAAGACGTCCGGGAGTTGGATCTGACCCGTCCCGGGGTGGTGTCGGTGGAAAGCTCTGGACGCTACACCACCCACGACCTGGTGGTTCAGGCGCTTCGGATGCGGCCGGACCGGATCGTCGTGGGAGAGGTGCGTTCACAGGAGGCGTTGGACCTCATTGAGGCCATGGCGACGGGCCACCCGGGCAGCTTCACCACGGTCCACAGCCCGGGGCCGGGTTTGGACACGGTGTACCGCCTGGCGCGGGCCGCGCTGCGCAGCGGCACCCCCCTTTCGTTCGAAGTCCTGTGTCAGCAGATCCTGCGGGCGGTGGACGTCATCGTATTTGTGGCGCGCACCGCTAGAGGCGCTCGGCAAGTGGAGGAAGTGGACGTGATTGTAGAGGGGGGCGTGCAACCGCACTTTCGGCGGGATGGGATGAACCAATTGGTGCAGGTGGGTCCGTGAACCCGAGTCAGGCCTGGGGGTGGTGGGGGGCTGCCGCCGTGGCTTGGGGGCTGACGGCCGCCCGCCGCGGCGGATGGCAGTCGGCGCTGGGCGCGCTCGTGGGGATCGGGCTTGGGTCCTGGGCCTTCGCGCTTGGGGGGATGCTGCTGGGGGTGGGGTACCAGACGACGCAGCGGTGGCGTCTGCACTTGGCGGTGCGCGACGGGTGGGATGCGGACGTGGAACAGTTTCTGGAACAGCTCCTCTTGGTGGCCGACGCGGAGCCCTCGCTGGCGCGCGCCGTGGATCGGGCGCTGCCGCCGCACTTGCGGCCGCTGGCCCGACGGCTCGACACCTTGGGCCGTCAGCTGGCGGAGGTGTGGCCCGTGCCAGCTTTGAGCCAGGCGTCGCGGGCGTGGCAGATTCTGTCGCAGCATGGGGGTTCGGTGGGGGGCGTGGCCCGGCAAATGCTGGCCCAGCTCCGGCTGGATCGCCGGCTGCGCTGGGAGCGGACGGCGGCCCTGGCTGCGGGTCGCGGCACCATCAGCTTGCTGGCGGCGGCGCCCCTGGGCGTGGTGCTCCTGTTCTGGGGGATGGTGCCCAGCTTCTTCAGCGTCATGGTGGGCACCGCGCCCGGTCAGGCGGCGATGGTGCTGGCGGGCGGGGTGGGCTGGGCCGTCCTGGGGCTGGCACATCGCGAGCGGGAGGAGGTGGGGCGTGCCTGAGCTGTTGGCCGGAGGGGCGGCGCTCCTATGGTCGGAGTGGGCCACGAGGGGAAAACGCGCCGAGCGGACGGTGTGGTGGGGGGCCGTCGGGATCCTGTGGGCGCTAGGAGGACAGGCCGTGGCAGCGGGCGGGCTGCTGGTTTTGGTGGCGCTGCAGTGGCTGCCGGACGACGGCGGCCAGGCGGACGAGCGCCGGGCACTGTGCCGCTTCTGGCAAGCGATGGCGCTGTTGGCGTCGGCGGGCATTCCGTTGCTGGCCGCCATCGAGGAGGCGGCGCCAGCTGGACCGTTGGGCACGGCCGTGATTGGGCTGGCTCATCGGCTGAGTCAGGGGGATGACCTAGCGGTGGCCGCGTTTGTCCGATCGCACAACACCATGGAAGGACGCCAGGTGGCGCAGTTGCTGCGCACGGCGTGGGAGCATGGCCTCGACCCCGTGGCCGCCCACGCACAGGGGCTCCTATTGTGGGAACGGCTCGCGCAGGAAGAACGGGTGCGGGAGGCGAAGCGGCCGCTCTGGACCGCCGCGCTGCCGGGTGCACTGTTGCTGATGGTGCTGGTGGTGTTCCTGGTGCCGCTGGCTAGCTTTCTCATCTCGGGGTGGAGCGTGTTGTGACCTCCACCCCCGGCGGGAGCCTGGATGGGGGACACGCGGTGCTCCAGCGCCGGGGATGGTACTCGAATTCACGCGCCGGGGGGACTGCCCTCAGCAAGCAGTCACCCACCCCGGGCGTGTGTTAGGTCCCCAGCCGTCGCATGCCAATCCCGTGTACACCCCTTGGGTCAGTTGGTCCGGGTTACTCGCCGTTACGGTCTGGGACCGCATGCCCCGCCATGATGGGGCCCCATACATGGTAGCCCGATCGCCCGCGCCGGAGCCGATGCATGTATACACTTACAGAACCAGAGGGTCGAGGGCCGCCGCTCGACCGGCCGACGGAAGGGAGTGAGAGGGCTAGTCACCTCGATGAGTTGACCCGGGAGATTCTCGCGCTTCGAGGCGAGGAGCAGGGGGAGCTCATGCGACGACTGCGTTTGCGTTTGTACATACCGTAAAGAGGAGTGGGGCTGGCTGTGGACGGCCGAGTCCGCGGTTGCCTTCTGGGACAATCCCCAGGACGCCGTCTATGACCGACCTTGAGCCCCGGTCGATCGTGCGGATGAGGTTTCCGTTTGCGGATCTTTCGGGCACCAAACGCCGGCCGGCGATCGTGGTCAGCCCGCCGGTGTTCCACCACTGGACCCACGACGTGATCGTGGTGGCGGTCACGAGCGTCCCCAGTGCTGTTTTAGCCGCCCCTTAATGGCCTAAAGTTGACGGCGTTGCCCGTCCGAGGATTGCTAGCCAGACTGGCCACGGTGCCATCTTGCGGGAAAGGAAAGCGCCCGGGGTAAATGAATGCTTGCTCAAGGCATTCCCCGGGCGCTTTGGGGGGTGAGTCCACCACAGTACGTCCTCGATCCCCAGCCGACGACGGCGGACGCCCGACGGGACGCGGCAGGTCCTTGTGGTGCGGCGCTTGCGATGCTCGACCTCCCACCGGATCCACCATGCACGGCCTGCGGGCCTCATGCGTGACCAACACTGCGACACCGAGAAGGAAGCGGCCACGATGCATGACCGGGCGCCACATGTGAAACTGTGACAGCGAGGTCAGCTTGCCGGCCGCGACGGTCCCGCTCGGAGTCAGCCGTAGGTCGTCGGGAGGCCGCCCAACCTGTTCGAGGGCGCGGCAGGTGCTGGCCGGGCCTGTGGGGCGCGTCGGGGCACTCCCCATCCACCCTGGGGAATGACATCAGGTGGCGCGGCACGCCAGCCAGGACCGCAAGACTTCGCTGACCGTGGCGTCGGGCACGCCCAGCCACTCGCATCGGGCCGCAATAACCTCTAGCGCCGCCAGCGCGCCGTGCTCGGCGGCCTCGGCGACCCTGATGTGGTCCACGGCGTCATCGATGAGCAAAGCACGCTGCCAGGGGCGCTCACGGGTGGGGTCGCACATGGTGGACACCTCCCTTGCGGTGCAGGGATGCCGGAAGCTGGGTCGGGGGGCGCGTAGTGCCCCACGTGTGGCGTTTGCGCCCGGGGCAGAGAGACGTCGACACCTGTCTGGGCACGGGACCACGGCCAGGTGGTCCGGGGCGGTTCCGTGTGCCCGTCAGCGGCTCAGAAATAGCGAGGCGCGGAACCGGCTTAAGGCCGAGGACCGGTCCACTACGGGTTCATTGAGCGGCTCCATACGAAAATCGGGGCGCACGATCGCCCCGCGGGACCCGCAACAGGCGCTGGCCGCCAAACTGCGCGGGGTCTACCCGTACTTCGGGCTCCCCTTGTGCTTCCCCGCCTTAGCGAAGGTGCGGCACCAGGTCCTGCGGTACGGGCACGAGACCCTGCGGCGACGGAGCCAGACCCGCCGGGCCACGTGGGCGGGGGTGAACCAGCGACCCTGGTTCACCCTGCCCACGCCCCGCGTGCTCCATCCAGAGGTGTAACGGCGAGAAATCGGGGAGCGTGCGCCATGAAGCTGACTGAACAGAGCCGGTGTAATTCCGGTCGCCGAAGGGCTAGCCCCCCACGGCGAAGCGAGTCTTGCGGGGTCGTCCGCGAGGACGGCCGCGAAGCGTAGACAGCGCGACGACCAGGCCGCAACCGTAAGGTGAAGCGATGGAGCCTCGTCAGATTATCATCCGAGGGCCGACGGGTTGCTCCCCCCGGAAGGCAATACAAGCGCCCGGTACAGGCGAGGGCGTGGTGACCTCGGCGGGGTCGTCCCCCGTCGGGGATTTCCGAGGGTCATAGAGCGCGGCATGGCGGAAAGCTGGGCCGTCGGCACAGGGGAGACCTCCCGGGGTCGCGCAAGCGTATGCCCACCCAAGGCTAAGCCGGAGGGCGGCAAAAGCGCCGGGAGGAGTCGGAGGACGGCATAGTACTCAGCGCGCGGGAAAGCCGCGTACCGGGGGAAGGCCGTCCGCGGTGTCCGCGGGCTAATAACGACGCGTCCCTTACGACAGAGGAGGACAACGACCCGGACACGGGATGAGAACGCATCGCCCATCGGGCGGAGGCGGCGCCGCAGGAGCGGTTCACCGCCTTGGCCCATCACCTCACGGAGGAGTTTCTGTGCGACACGTACGAGCAGATGAACCGCCGCGGGGCCCCCGGGGTGGACCGGGTCCGCATGGCGACCTACGGCGAACACCTGGCGGCCCACGTGGCCGACCTCGTGGCGCGCCTGAAGCGGGGGGCGTATCGCGCCCCCCTCGTGCGGCGGACGTACATTCCGAAGGCCGGCCATCCGGCGAAGCTCCGGCCGCTGGGCATCCCCACGGTGGAAGACCGGCGGCGGCCAGCGGCGGTCGCCCGCGTGCTGGGGGCCATCTACGAGCCCGTATTTCCTGGACAGCTCCTTCGGGTGTCGGCCGGGGCGGAGCGCGCACGACGCGTTGCAACGCGTGCGCCGGGCGGTTCAGGGCGGGCGGGTCCAGTACGTCTATGAGGCCGACATTCGCGGCTTCTTTGAGCATCTGGACGACGCCTGGCTGCTGCGCATGCTGGCCCTTAAGATCGGGGATCCCGCGATCCTCCGCCTCATCCGGCAGTGGCTGACGGCGGGGATCTGGGACCAGGGCACCGTCACCCGCCCGGAGGAAGGCACCCCCCAAGGGGGGCCGCTCTCCCCGCGGCTGGCGAACGTGTCCCGGCACTACGTCCTCGACCTGTGGTTCGCCCGCGTGGTACGCCCGCGACTGACGGGCGCGGCGGAACTGGTGCGCTAGGCGGACGACTTCCTCGTGCTCTTTGAACACGCGGAGGACGCCGAACGGTTCGCCCGGGTGCTGCCCCAGCGACTGGCGAAGTTCGGGCTCGAAGTCGCCCCGGAAAAGACGCGGCTGATCGCCTTTGGCCCCCACGCGTGGCGCCCGGGCCGGGCTGCGGCCGGGACCTTCGACTTCCTGGGCTTCACGCACCACCTGGGGACGAGCCGGACGGGCCGGATGGCCGTCAAGCGCCCGCCGACGCCGAAGAGCGTGCAGCGGTTCCTGCGGGAGACGAAAACGTGGCTGCGTCAGCACAGGCATGACGCGCCGCGCGAGCACCAGCGGATGCTGACCGCGAAGCTGCGCGGGTTCTACCAGTACTTTGGGATATCCGGGAGCGCCCCCACGCTGGGGTGGGTGCACTTCCGCTGCCTCGAGTACTGG
>JAKARZ010000028.1 GCA_021828405.1 Bacillota bacterium | reverse complement strand
ATGGGGCCAGACAAATTCACCGAGCCGGGGGTGACCGTGGGGGTGCTCTGCGCGAAAACAGCCGTGGCGGGCAAAATCGACATCCACGCCAACGATGAGGCCATGGTGAGGCCGGTGAATACCTTGCGCCTTCTCGCGTGATCCACTAGTTAGATACCCTCCTCTGGAGACCTTCTCGGTCCCGCAACCAACCTGCCCTGGCAGAGCCTCTGGCCTGTGGCCGTGGGATCGGGCGTGGCCCTCATCCCCCAGCCCTTCAGCAGCTCTCTGCTCTCCTTGCTTGCCGCCAGGAATCCGGATCAAACATTCTTCCGACATTGACAACGTTCGTCCGCTTCCCCACCGATTGGGGGGTCTGGGCAAACGCGCCGGTTTCCCAAATGCCTGCTGATTCACGGCAGACACGGAGGCAGGTCCACTGCTTCCGCAGGCATAATACCACGCCGGTTCCCAAAATCCTGCTCCCGCGCGCAGAATTTGTGGTTAGCCCCGGCTTTCGGTAATGATCCCCCCGGCATGGCAGGGTTGGAAGCCCTGTTTTCGGGCCGTTACCAGAGTTCGTGGAATAGCGCGACATATTCACGGTCGGTCTCGTCGGGGTTGAATTCCGCCTGCACGCGGCGCCGACCGGCGAGACCGAGGGCTGTCAACTGCGAGGGGTCGGCCGCCCAGCGGGTGAGCGTGTCGACGTACTCCGGGACGCGGTCAGGATTCGACACCAGCGCCCCGGTGTCCGGTCCCACAATCTCGCGCACGGCGCCGACGTCGGGCGCCATCACCGGGCGGCCATGCGCCAGCGATTCCAGCAGCACCAGCGGCAAACCTTCCCAGGCGCTGGTGAGAAGCGTCGCGTGGGTGCGGGCGTACCAATTGGTCATGGCCGCCTTGGGGGCAAAGTCGTGCAAGGAGATCCAGGGGTCCAGGTGCTCTCGGGCCACCGCCGCGGCCAAAGGTGCCGCGAGCGGCCCATTGCCCAGCACGTGAATCGTGAGCGGCACCTGTTGCGCCTTTAGGACCCTCGCGATGGCCACCAGCGTGAGCGGCGCCTTTTGTTCGGCCAGGCGGGCCGGATACAGCACCTGCAAGCGGTCCGCCGGGGGCGGGGCGGGCACGGCGTCCGGGACCGGCACGCCCAGGTGGATGGTGCGAATTTTGTCGGCGGGCGCATAGTACGCGGTTTCGACCCGCTCCGCCAACTGATGCGACACCGTGACGATGCGGTCGATGAGATTTCCATAGCGGCTGAGCCCGTAAAACACCCACCCGCCGTGGCCCACCGGCTCTTCGAGGTGAAACTGCGCCACCACCGGCACCCGCCGTTGGCGGCGCAGGTACGGCAGCGCGTCAAAGCCCACGCGCGAATGCATGATGTACACCGCGTCGATGTTCCAGCGGCGCGTGAGCGCCACCAAGAGCGCCACCCGGTCCGCATCCGTGGGGGCGAGCGCGCCCACATCCCAATATTCTTTGACATACGGGAGGGCATGCCGAAGCCAGGGGTTCTGCGATGGCTCCGTGGTGGCCAGATACACCTCAAAGGGTGCACCGGTCAGCACCGGCAGCAGGTCCAGGAGGGCGCGGTCCGCCCCACCGGTGACCAAGCACGGCGCCACCACCAGCACACGCGGTGGGTGGCGCCGCCCCACGACCCCGACGCCCCAGGCGTGCGGCTTCATGGCCGCATGCGCCAGCCGATCCGCTTCCTGCCCCAGCACACCTCGCAGGCTGTCGGTCACGACCACGCCGTCAAAGAGGGGGGACGGGGTCCAGAACGCCAGGTCGCGCACATCCACCCCCAGGGCTTGCCGGGCCGAATTCAGCGCCGCCAGCGACAAATCGGCCACCGTGACCTTGTAGCCGTCGGCCACGAGGCCACGGACAGCCTCGTCATCGTGACCCAGCACCAAGGCGCATCCCCCCGACGGAGCCGGGCTTGCGGCACGGGGTGGGACGCCGGCCGAGGCGTTGGTTAATTCGGGGGCCGCGTGCCGATAGCGGTGGAGCACCGCCGGCTTCAGCGGCGGGTTCATCGGCGGCCGGGCGTCGGGATTTATCGGCAGCCAGTGGCGAAATCCCACCTCCACCTGGTGGCCCGCCTCCTGGGCCGCCGGGGACACCAGTCCGAAACCCAAACCTTTTGGGGCGACGGACGCTTCGGACAGCACCGGCACGGTCAGTTGCCGGCGCCGCCGCCGCATCAGGAGAAAAACCTGCCGCTGATGAAAATAGATGCCCGCCGCCCGCTCAAACCCGATGCGCGGGGCCACCTGCCGCTTGCCCACGTCTTTCAGCCAGCGGGCCCACCGCCGGGGCTTGGTGTCATCGGGCACCGCGACAGGCGCCTCCCGATCCGCCACCCACGTCTGGCGGTCGACGTCCCAGGTTGGGACGGGAAACACCAGGTTCAAAGCACGATCCAGCGCGGCGTACGTCGGGGACTCGAGCGCAGGCCGCTCCTCCAAGAGCCGGCGGGCATGGACCAGGCGCGCCACCACGGTGTCGCCCTGCACAACCCGGATGCCGCTGAACTGGGGCTGATGCTCGAGAAATCCCACCAGCTTGTGCAAGAGCGCCGGGTCCTCGGCCAGCATCCCCTCCTGTCCCGGCACCACCAAACACCAGTACTTGCCGCGCACCTGCGGCAGGGCCGCCATCATGTCGTTTTCGGTGCGCGCCAGCCGCGCATCCCGGTCCTGCAAGGTTTGGGCCGTGAGCGGCACCGGATCGGCCAGGAGCACCGTGACGCCGGGCGCCCACGCGCGCTTCACGCCCGACGCCACCGGGGGGAAGTACAAAGCGCCTTCCTGGCGCCGAATGTACGTCTTTAAGTCGTCCCGCTGCTCGTCGGCCCAATTGACCATGGAAAAGCCCCAGCGCCGATAGAAAAACGTGCGGCCCGCCAGCCTAGTCCCAATCTGGTCGTGGACGCCCAGTCGGAGGAACAACTCCCAGTCCTCGTAGCCCGCGCGCATCCCTTCGTCGTAGGCGAGGTGGTGTGCCGCCAGCACCTCACGGTCAATCAGGGCGCACGCGTCGCTGAAGTTGTCCTGCATCAGGACATAGAGGTTGTACTCACTGTGCGGCACCCAGCCGTCCTCGGCCCCAAACCACACTTTGTCCTGATACACATACGCCACCCGGTCGTCCTCTCGGTGGCGCGCCCAAAACGTGGACACCAATTGACTCACCGCGTCGGGGGCGAGCCGGTTGTCGGCGTCCAGCGGCAGCACGAAGCGGCCCCGAGCCCGTGCGAGTCCCGCGTTGCGCGCGGCGGACAAGCCTCGGTTTTCTTGGGTGATGAGGGTGAACGGAAACGAGGCGGCCGCCGCTCCAATCGCCGCCTTGGTGGCCTGGTCCGACCCATCGTCCACCACGATCGTCTCGATGGCGGGATACTCCTGGGCCGCCACCGACCGAAGGCATTCCCCGAGGAAGTGCCCCTGGTTGTAGCACGGCACGATCACCGTGACCAAATCAGGGATCCGGCCGCCATTCTCTTGGCGATCCGGCGCCCCGTCAGGAATAGCGAGGGGTTCTTGGACACGCGACGCAGCGCCGGTGGGGCGCATGGGGCTCGTTGAACTCACTCGGCTGGCCACCCTGCTTCCTTGGCATGATTGACTCCACAAGTTGCCGGCGGCACCAAGACCGCCTGGCTAGGCCTCATCGTCGGAACGCTGGCCGCGCGCCTTTGACTCCCGCGGACGGTCGGCGGGAGGGCCGGCCATGCCCCAGCCCACCGCCGCCGCCCAACGGCGCCGATACCGCATTGCCGACGGCAGGTGCCGGGCGTTCCACCCGTGGGCTCGCACCAACGCCCAGGCCACTTCGGGCTGGCGCAGGCTCTTAAAGGCCGCCCACGCATCGCGCGCGCCGCTGGCCACCACGATGGGCCACGGCGCGTACTTCAAGAGGAGCCGCACGCGGGCCCGCTCCGCCAGGTACAAGCTTTCGATCCGTTCGCTGGGCTCCCGGCGGCTGGACTGACGGCTGCTTTCCCGCGCCAGCGCCGCATCCGAGTGGCCTTTCTTGTGCACCACCACCAGCGACGGCTCACGCCACACTTCGCCGCCCAACGCCCGCGCCTGGAGCGCCACCTCGGAATCATCGTGCCACTTGATCGGCGCGGGGTCCAACTCCAGCGCATGCGCCACCCACGCCCTGACCACCATGCCGCAGCCCATGGCGTATCCCGTGGGCGATGCCTGGCGCATAGGCGCCGCCGCCGTCCCGGGCGCCGCTCCCAAGCCGTCGTCGCGCCCGTGGCCCCAACCGTCCAAATGTGCGCCAAACCCATTTAAGCGACCGTCGGGAAACACGACCCAGGATGCGAGCACGCCAGCCTCGGGACGGACCTCCATGCATCGAACGGCCTCGGCGGCCCAGGTGGGGACCGGCTCGGCGTCAACATCCAAGAAGCCCAGCACGGTCCCGGTAGCGGCCGCGATGCCCGCCGTGCGACCACCGGCCACACCCCGGTTGGACGCGAGGGCCACCTCCGTAAGCTCAATGCCGCTGCGGAGCGGCCAGGCCCTCATCCGGGCCCCGCTGTCGTCGGTGCTGGCGTTGTCTACCCAAACCACTTGGAAGCTCGGAAGGGTCTGCTCGTTCAGCGCGGTGAGAAGATCAGGCACCAGCGCCCCGCCGTTCCAGTTCACCACCACAATAGAAATAGAAAGAGAAGAAGAAAGAGAAGAAGATAGGCCAGACTCGCGCTCCGATGCCCGCGTGTCGGGCGTCTTCATGATTCCCCCCGGAGCCAGGCGGGGGGCTCGTATTCGGTCGCACGCGTGGGGGTGCTGGCCAGGTACTGCGGTCCGTTGGCGTTTAAGAGGCCGGCCACTTCCGCGGCCCACCGGCCAACTAGGTCGCCGTGCTTGGCCAAAAGCTCTTCGTGGAGAAACATGAGCGATTCGGGTCGAAACGCCCGCGCCATCGAGTCGGCCCGCACCCGATAGCGGGCCAGCGGCGCCGGCAGCGCCACCCCACCAAGTCCCGCCCCCACCATGCGCACCACCGCTTCCCAATCTTCCAGGCCGTACACAAACCGGGGATCGTTCACGCCGTGCTCCAGAAAGTCAGCGCGCCGAACCACCAGACAACTGCTGTGCAGCGTGTTGTGATAAAGAATATACGGTAGTTCCGGGTTCCACGCCGGCCAGAGGTCTTGGCTGTCTCCGAAGTACTGGGCCCACGCGCCCACGAAGCTCACGTTGTCGTACGCGTCCAACACCCGGAGCGCCCAGGCCCAGTAGCCCGGCTCCACCGCGTCGTCTGGATCCAAGAACGCGACGAAGCGGCCCCGGGCCGCCTCGGCTCCCCGATTGCGGGCGCCCGCGAGCCCGCGGTTGCGCCCGCGCACCACCGTGAGCCCCACGTATCGGGCGTCTTGCTCCAGCGCGTACAGCGCGACGATGCTCTCCGGGTCCGTGCTGCCGTCGTCGACGAGGACCACCTCGTCGGGGCGCACGTCCGAAGCGTACACGCTTGCCAGGCACTCCTCGACGTAGCGACCCATATTAAAGTAGGGGATCACCACCGAGAGACGCGGATCGCCTGGGGTGCCGACGGGGCTGGGACGCGGCGCCACGGGCTGGATGAACGGGTACACGCGTCTCGGGCCGGCCGCGCGGTGGCGATCCACCACCATCCGAAACAGCGCGGACTTTTCCTGGGCAATGCGGCCGGGGTCGCACTGGCCGCGGATCGCATCTCGCGCGCTTTCCCCCAGCCGCTCCCACTCGGCGTCCGACAGTCCCAGCACCGTGGCGATCCCGTCCGCAATCGCCCGGGGGGTGGGGGCCACCAGCCAGCCGCTCTGGCCGTGGCGAACCAGTTCCCGCTGGCCGCCGGTGTCGGACGCCACCAGCACTCGGCCGTACGCCATCGCCTCAAGCGCCGTGTAGGGCAGATTGTCAAAGCGGGACACGACCGCCACCACGCCGGCCTGGGCCACCCGGGCCGCCACCTCCTCGGGTGGCTCCGCCCCGCGGAAGATGAGCCGGCCCTCCTCGACATGGCGAGCATAGCGCCGCGCCAGGTAGTCTTGGACCCCCTCGTGCCGCGCGTGGTAGCGGGTGTCGCCCCCGACCAGCTCCAGCGCCACCGCGGAGCCCGCGCTCCACAACTGGGCCATGCCCTCCACCAGCTCCAGCGTGCCTTTGAAAAGCTGGAGCCGCCCCACGGCCAGCACCGAGTCCCGCCGCCGGGGCGGCGGGCCGGCGGCGGGCAGCGGCAGCGGGTTCCGCAAGACGGTGGCGGGGATGGACGGAGCGACCGCCGCCCGGAGCCACTCGCTGGGAAAGATCGCGTGGTCGGCCGCCGCGAAGACGGCCCGTTCCATCTGGCCGGTCCAGTACCGCGGCAATAGGTGCCGGGTGCGGTGCTCGTACGGGTCCAAGACAAAGTTGGGGTTGTGCGCGGTCACCACCACGGGAAACGAGGGCAAGCCAGCGTCTAAGGCGCGCTGGCGCATCAGCAAGAAGTAGGCGACGCCGTTAAAGTCCTGGGTTTCCACGATGTCCGGGGGGCCAAGGCGCCTCGCCCAGTCGGCGACCGCGTCGGCGTACTGCCAGGAAACCTGCGCGGCCTCGTCCAGCGCCCCGGCGGCTTTTCCCCCGTAAGCTTTCCCAAAGCGCACGACCGTGAGGGCCGGCTGGGGCGTGTCCACCACCAGCCCTGGCTCCAGCACGCGCGCATCGTAGAGAAACACGGTCACCTGGTGGCCCTCGCCCAGCCACCCGGCCACCGTGAGACTGGAGTACGTGCCGATGCCGCCCCCAAAAAACGGCGGATACTCGTCGGTCACGTACCAAATGACCAGTTCGTCCTGGCTCACTGGGGCTCTTGCTCCCCCGGCGGCTTGGCCCGCCGGCCCAGCACCACGCGCCGCGCCGCACGCAGCGCCGGCGTCCACGCCGTGCCGGCGTCCAATGCCCGCCAGTAGCGGTTCACCAACCGCCAGCCGCGCGACGCCTCGATGACCTTCAAGCGCTCCGTCACGCGGACCAGCTCCTGGTGTTCCCGCTGCCAGCCGTCCTGCGCCTGCTCCAGGGCGGCCACCCGCGCCGCCAGCGCCGCGATTTTTTCGGTGCGGTCCCGGCTGTCGTCGGCCAGCACCCGATTCTGGTGCCAGAGCGCCTGGTTCTCCTCCCGGAGCCACGCCTCCGTGCGAAAAGCCTCCTCGAGGCGCTCCTGCTGCGCCTCGCCCGCGAGCCGCGCCTCTTCGGCGGCCTGGGTCAAGCCATCGACGCGGGACCACAGATTTTTCAACAGACGGCGGCTCGACTCCACCAGAAAGCCGCTGGGCTCTAGCGCGTCGGCCGTCGATGGGTCGTCAGCCGCCACCGCCAACAGCGTGAGGTGGGTGTCATGCCCCACCGGCACAGGCCGGGCCCCCTCGTCGGACAGCTCAAGGCCAAAGCCTCGCGCCGCCGTCCCATCGCGGCTCGGGTCCTGGGCGCCTTCCCAAATAATGCTCGCCGCGTTGAGTTCCTGATAGTACAGGCGCACCGTGGCAAATTGCCGGGCCAAGAGGGCCCGGACCTCCGCCTCGGTTAATTCGCCTACGTGATACGGGTTGTCCGGAAATTCCCGCATGCGGTCGTGATCCGGGGTGGACAGCACCAGCACGCCGCTCGGCTTTAAGACCCGCTTCCATTCCTCTAACGCGGTTTGGTGCTGTTCGCGGCCCAGATGTTCCAGCAGTTCAAAGGCCACCACGGCGTCGAACGTGTTGTCGCCAAACGGCAGGCGGAGCGCCGACGCGGTAAAAAATTTCAGGTTGCCCCGCCGATAGCGCTCCTCGGCCTGGGCCACCGCCAGGGGATTGACGTCGACGGCCACCACCGTGTGGGCAGACCGAGCCAGCACCTCGGCCCCGTATCCGCCACCGGTGCCCACATCCAAAACATCCCGGCCCGCCAGCGCGGGAGCGACCGCCTGATAGCGATGCCAATGAAAGGCCAGTTCCGCATCGTCGGAACTGTCGGGGTGCAAACGCTCCAACGCCATCCCCGATCGTCTCCTCAGCCCATTGTGCGCGGGTCGCGGTGCCGCGCCAGCATGTCTAGAGTGCCCGGACGAGTGGCCGCGCGTCAAGCAGCCGCCCGCCTCACCGCCGACCCTGTGGGCGCCATTGGGCAAGAGACCGCCGCCCCGCTTTACGAGGGCGGCGGGCGGAGAGCCTCGCTCAGGGCGAAGTGGCCGCTCGCCTCGGCCCCGGGTCAGCCCGAGGCTGCCGCACTTGGGAACTCCCCGTGGCCCGCTGGCGCCGCCAAACCCGAGCGAGAGGAAGCGGGCCGGCCGGGCGACGCTGCGGCGTGCGGCACTGGTGGCCCAAGGTGGTAGCATACGGGAAGCAAACGACGGAACAACGAAGGAACAACGAAGGAACAAAGATGGTGGGAGGGAAGCGCGTGCGCGTGGCGCTGGTGCACGACTGGCTCCTCACCATGGGTGGTGCCGAACGCGTCCTGGAGGCGGTCGCCGATTTGTATCCGGACGCCCCCATCTTTTCCTTGGTGGCCAACCCCAACGCCCTGTCGCCGGGGTTGGCCCGCCGAGTGCATGTGGAGAGCCGGTTGGCGCGGATGCCTTACGCCCGGCGCTGGTACCGCCGCTACCTCCTTTTCATGCCGGCGGCTGTGGAACACCTGAATCTTGAGGAATTTGACCTAGTGCTGTCTGACTGCTCGGCCGTGTCCAAGGGGGTGCGCACGCGCCCCGACGCCGTGCATGTGAGCTACATCCACACCCCCATGCGCTACCTGTGGGATTTGTCCGCCGCGTACCGACGAGAGGCGGGCCCGGTTGGCCGGCTGGTGATGTCGGCGACGTTTTCGCGCCTGGCCCGGTGGGACTACGCCGCCGCACAGCGTCCCAGCCGGCTCATGGCCAACTCCCGCGCAGTGGCGGCCCGCATCCAGAGGCACTACGGGCGCGCGAGCGTGGTGGTGCCTCCGCCGGTGGCTGTGGACCGCTTCACCCCCGACGCGCCGCGCCAGGACTATCACCTGGTCCTGTCGCGGCTGGTGGCCTACAAGCGCTTCGACCTCGCGGTGGAGGCAGCCAACCGTCTCGGGACTCGCCTCATCGTCGCCGGGGACGGGCCCGAGCGCGAGCGGCTCACCCGCCTGGCCGGGCCCACCGTGACGATGGTGGGGGCTCCCACGGACCGCCAGGCGGCCGCCCTCTTGGAAGGAGCGCGGTCGCTCTGGTTCCCCGGGGAAGAGGACTTCGGCATCGTGATGGCGGAGGCGCTGGCGGCCGGCACCCCGGTCGTGGCGTACCGCGCCGGCGGCGCGCTGGACATCGTCGTGGACGGCGACACCGGGATCCTGTTTGGCGCCCAAACGGTAGACAGCCTCGTGGCCGGGGTCGAGCGGCTGGAGCACCTTCGCCTAGACCCCCATCACCTGCGCCAGGCGGCGCTGGCCTTTGGCGTCGACCGCTTTCAGGCGTCGTACCAGGCCGTGGTGGCCGAGGCGCTGGCTTCGCGGGGGTCCGCCTGATGCGGGTGGTGGTGGATGCCCTCGAGTATGACGACCACCCGGCTGGCGTGGGCCAGTACATCGGGCACCTGGTGGCGGCCTACACGGGGCATTTTCCCCAAGACACCGTGACGGCGCTCGTGCCCGCGGGCCGGTCCCTGCCGGGCACCGAGTCCATCCCCCTCATCGCCCGAGGCGCCTCGAGCGCGCACCGACTGTGGGTGGAGCAGCGGGGGCTGGCGCGCCGGATCCGGCTGCTGGCGCCGGATGTGTCGCACTTCCCCGACTACCAACGGCCGTTGGCGCCTCTCGGGCCGTCGGTGCTCACGGTCCACGATTTGGCGGCCTTTCTCTATCCCGAAACCTTCCCCGCCCTCACGGGGCGCGTCAAGCGCACGCTCATGCGCCGCTCCGTGCCCCGCGCGACGCGCATCATCGTGCCCACCCACGCCATCCAGCACGACTTGGTGGAGCGGCTCGGGGTTGACCCCGGCCGCGTAGCCGTGGTGCCGCACGGCGTCGCGGCGCCCCCCCTATCCGTCGACCCCATGCGACGCCCCCGCCCCTATCTTCTATACGTCGGCACGCTGGAGCCGAGGAAAAATGTGGTTCGTCTCTTGACCGCCTACGGTATGCTGGCCGAAGACCATCCCGACTGTCCGGACCTGGTGCTGGCGGGAGGGCGCGGGTGGCTCACCGAGCCGCTGGACGCGGCGCGGCAGGCGCTTGGCCGCCAGGGGCTGGGCGACCGCCTCTCCGCGCTGGGCTACGTGGACCGCGGCGAATTGTGGCGGTGGCTCAGGGGAGCGGCCGGATTCTGCTACCCTTCGTTGTACGAGGGGTTTGGCCTGCCGATTTTGGAGGCGATGGCGGCGGGCGCCCCGGTGCTGACCAGCCGGGGCGGGGCCACCGGCGAGGTGGCGGGAAATGCCGCCGTGCTGGTGGACCCGCGTGACGTGCACGACATCCGCCGCGGACTGGATGAACTGGTCTACGGCGGCGCCCGAGACCGGAGCGAGCGCGTGGCGGCCGGCTTGGCGCGGGCGGCCCAGCATACGTGGGCCGCCGCCGCCCGCGCCACGCGCGCGGTGTACGCGGAGGCCGCGGCGGAGCGCTAGGGAAACATTGGGAGGAATGCTCGGTGGAGACACGTGGTGAGAACGAGCCGGTCGCGGCTCTGTCGTCCGGGCCCGGGCGAGGGTGGCTCTTGCCCCGCGCGGCCGCCTGGCCCCTGGTGGTCATGGCCTTGGGCGTGCTGTTGGCGCTCATGGCGCGCGCACCGGGCTTGGTCATTTTCTTTGCCGGGTACGTCTGGCTCGCCTTCACGGCGCTGGATGTGTCGCTGGCGGCCTTTGTGCTGGTGGCCAGCATTCCCCTGGGTCTCACCCTGCACGGGCACAGCGTCAACTACTCGGATCTCATGGCCATCGTCATGGCCCTGGCACTGTTGTGGAAGTATCGCGAGGTGGGTTTGAAGCAGGTGGCGGCGCGGGTGTTTCCCCGCGCCTGGGCGGCACCGCTGGTGGCGCTTTTGGTTTTCGCCGTGCTGTCGCTGCTGCACGCCGAGTCGCGGCTGGGCGCCACCGTCAAGATCTTGGAGCTGGTCGAATTTTTCGTGGTCATCGTGGCGGTGGCGGCGGACATGGGTCTCTCCCACAAATCCTGGCGGCTCGTCATGCTGGCTCTCTTTATCTCGGGCGGGGCCATGGCGGTGTACGGCATCGTGCAGTTTCTGTGGGCGCTGGGCGCCCCGTCCTTCCTGGTTTACAGCGATCACATGCGGGCATCGGGCACCTACGGGCAGCCCAATGTGTTTGGGGCGTTCATGGAGCAATTGTTGCCGCTGGGGCTTGCCATCCTGGTGCTGGGGCCGAAGGCGCCCCGCGCCCGCCCGTGGCTCATCGCGACCATCGTCCTGCTGGCGCTTGGCGTGTGGGTGTCGTTCTCGCGGGGCGCGTGGGTGGCAGACGTGGCCGCCATTGGGCTGATGGGGCTCTTTGTGTACGCCAACCGGCGCCAGCTCATCGCCCCGTACATCGGGTGGGGCATCGCCATGCCGCTGGTGATGTTTGGCGTGGCCAACCTCTTAGGCAAGGTTCACATCGTGCCCAACATCGCGCTGGCGCACTCGAAGCACTACTCGGTGGGCGGCCGGCTCTCGTCCATCACCAACGGCATCAGCTCGTACGACAACCAGCAGCGCCTGCTGATCTGGCGGTCGGCCCTGACGGCCATCCGCCAGCACCTCCTGACCGGCGTCGGCATGGGCGAATTTCACAACTGGATCGCCACACGCATGCCCAAGGGCCTGGTGGGCGTGCCTCCCCAGGCGTCCAACCTATATCTCGAAATCGGGGCCGACACCGGCATATTCGGGATTGTGGCCATCATCTGGCTGCAGTACCGCTGGTTCGCCCAAACCGTGAAAGCCATCTGGGGCCGCTTCGGCAGCCTGGACCCCTGGTTCTACGCGCTGGCGGTCGGCTCGCTCGGCATCTTCACCGCGTTTAGCGTGCACAACCTGGTGGACTACATGATCGACCACGGCGTCATCGTCCCGCTGCTGCTGGCTATGGGGGTCATCGCGGCCATCGTGCGGGAGGCAAAAACCCCGTCGACCCCAGCCACGCCGCTGGCGCCGGAGGGTAGCGAGCGCGCATGACCGTCACGGTGGGGTTGGACACGGCCCCCCTGGCCGGTCAGCACACGGGAACCGAAGAAGTGCTGGAGGGCCTCCTGTACGGCCTCGCCGCAGTGGACCAGCCGGTCGTGGCGCTGGCGCATCCGGGCCAGCGGCTGGATCCGTCCCTGCCGGACCTGGGGGTCAAGCCCACGCCGCGGCCGAGCCACGGCGCGAAGTGGCGCTGGGAGACGAGCGGCCTCGCCCGAGCGGCGGCCGCGGCGGCCGTGGACGTGGTGCACGTGCCCTACCTTGCCCATCCGCCGCGCGCGCTGCCGGTGCCCACCGTGGTGACGGTGCACGACCTCATCCCGTATTTGTACCCGGGCTACCAGCGGCGGCTCAGAGCCAAGATTTACTTCCGCCGCGTGGCGCAGCACGTGGCGCACGCCCGCCGGCTGGTGGCCGTGTCGGAATCCACGTGGCATGACATTGCCGCCGTGTTCCCGGCCTGGCACTCGCGCGTCGTCGTCATTCCCAACGGCGTGCATCCCGCCTACTTTGCCGACCCCGACCCCAAAGAGGTGCAGGCCGCCCGCGCCGAGCTCAACCTGTCGGGCGGCGAGCCCTTGCTCCTGTATGCGGGTGGCTACCAGCCGCACAAGAACGTGCCGCTCCTCGCGGCGGCGGCCGAGTCGGCCGGCCGCACCACCTTGGGCCTGCGGCTGGTGCTGGTGGGCGCCGCCGGCGCGCTCGCCACCGGCAGCACGGTGGCTACGCCGCTGCCGCGGGTGTCGCGGGCGCGCTTGCGCGCCCTGTACGCGCTGGCCACGCTGGTGGTGTGCCCCAGTCGCTATGAGGGGTTTGGGCTTCCCGCGGCCCAGGGACTGGCCGCCGGCACGCCGGTGCTGGCCAGCGACATCCCCGCGCATCGCGAGGTGCTGGGCGACGCCGCCTGCCTGCTGCCCGTGGATGCGCCCGAGCGCTGGGCGGACGCCATCGGGTCCCTGGTGCAAGAGGCCCGCCGCCGGGAGGATCTGGCGGGGGTGGGCCGTGAGCGGGCCGAGGCGTTTCGCTGGGAAATCGCGGCCCGCCACTATCAGGCGCTGTACCTTGGGGAAGGGTCGTGAGCCGCCGGCTCGCCATCCTGATGATTTCCAAAGCCTCGGTGACCGCCCTGTACCGCGAGAAGCAGCGCCAGATGGTGGCGAGAGCGGGCGCAGACGGGGTGGACCTCACGCTGGTGGTGCCGCAGGAGTTTGGGGGCATTTCGTACGAGTGGGATCCCGCCGACACCTACCCGATTGTGCCGCTGCCGCTGTGGTGGGGGCGCCGGCACCACCACTTCCACCTTTATCGGGGTCTCTCGCGCGTCTTTCGGGCGGCCGCCCCGGATCTGGTGCACATTGACGAGGAACACTACAGCCTCGTGACGGGGGTCGCCACCCGCCTCGCTCAGCGCGCCGGCGTCCCGTCGCTGTTTTTCACCTGGCAAAATCTCTATAAAGACTACCCGTGGCCGGTGTCCGCCTGGGAGGCGTCCGTCCTGCGCCACAGTCGGGGCGCCCTAGCCGGCAACCAGGAGGCGGCCCGAGTGCTCGCGGCCAAGGGATTTCAACAGCCGGTGCAGGTGATTCCCCAGTTTGGCACGGACCCCGACCGGTATCGCCCGCTCGCGCCGTCCGAGCGGGCGGCGGTGCGTGCGCCTTGGGGGGTCCCGCCCGATGCCTTGGTGTTGGGCTACGTGGGCCGGCTGGTACCGGAAAAGGGACTCCGCATCCTCACCGACGCCGCTGCTCCGCTGCTGCACCAGCATCCCGACTGGCATCTGGTGTTCGTGGGCGACGGGCCCTGGCGGGCCCTCGGGAGCGCGTGGCGGGATCAGGAGCGTCTCGGCGGCCAGGTGCACTTTTTGGCGCGGGTACCGTCGCCGTCCATGCCGGCCGTCATGGGCGCCCTGGACATCCTGGTGCTGCCGTCCCTCACCACCCCGCGCTGGAAGGAACAGTTTGGCCGCGTGCTGGTGGAGGCCATGGCCGCCCAGGTGGCCGTCGTGGGGTCAGCATCGGGAGAGATTCCGACGGTCATCGGCGACGGTGGGCTCGTGGTGCCCGAGGGGGATCCCGCGGCACTCCGCGCCGCGATGGCCACGCTCGCGGGCGATCCAACCGGCCGCCGAGCTCTCGCTGTCCAGGGACGCGCCCGCGTGCTTGCCCACTACACCCCCCAGGCCATCGCGGCCGCCACCATCGCGTTTTACCGCCAACTCTGTCCCTAGCCTTAGGCGCTCACGCGAGCGCGGGCGGTCTCGCGCCGCCGGTCCAGCGCCGCCTCGGCTCGCACCAGCCGTGCGGCCGCCTCCCGGCGCTCCTCGTCCGTGGCCGCCCGGCGCACCGCGCGCCGAGCCGCCTCACGGTGCTGGATCGCCTGGGTCCACGCCATGAGCGCACGGGTTTCGGGACTCACGCGCCGCACAAAACCGCCTCCCCTTGTGACTCGTCGTCTTCTGGCTCGTGTCTGTGGCTGGCTCGGTCGCCCCCGGAAGCCGCCCACATCCGATAATAGAACGTTTGGTCCATACCTAGAATATCAGCCCACAGCGGCCGATGCAAGGGAATCACTGGATCGCGTTGCAAAGATTTTTATGAAGGCAAACCCCGACAACCAGAACAGAAGCGACGCGGTGGGCGTTAAGGCATGGTAGGCTCCAAGGGGGACCTTTTCGGGGTGAACCAGGGGACAGCGGAGGGGTTTAGGCGTGCAGGTAGTGGTGCTGGGTGCGGGGTATGTGGGGATGGCCACCGGCGTCGCGCTGGCGTATCTGGGACACGACGTCGTGCTGGTGGACACCAAGCCAGAGCGGGTGGCCGCGATCGCCGCGGGCAAGTCGCCCATCCTGGAGCCGGGCATGGACCTCATGCTGGCAGAGGTGCGGGCAAGCGGGCGGCTCACCGCCGCCACCGACGTGGGACAGGCGGCCGCGACCGCCGACGTCGCCTTCATCGCGGTCAACACCCCCCCGGAGGCATCGGGGGACGCCAACATGACATTTGTGCGGGCGGCGGCCATGGCGCTGGGCCAGCAGTTGGACCCGGCGCACCGAGTGGTGATTGTCAACAAGTCCACGGTCCCCATTGGGTCGGCCAACCTGGTGAAAAGCTGGATCGAAGACGGCCTGCGCGCCACGCACCCCAACACACCGGCCAACGGGACGTTCACCGTGGCGTCCAACCCCGAGTTCCTGCGCGAGGGCCAGGCGCTGTCCGACAGCCTCTACCCGAGTCGCATTGTGCTGGGCACCGACGTCGCGTGGGCCATGGATCGGCTTCGGGCGCTGTATGAGCCCCTCATTGCCCAGTCGTTCACCGCCCCCGCGCCACTGCCCCGGCCCTGGGGGTTCGTGGCTCCTGTCCCCGTGGCGGCCACCGACCGCGTGTCGGCCGAGCTGGTCAAGTATGCGTCCAACGCCTTTCTGGCCACCAAAATCTCGTTTGCCAACGAGATGGCGGCCATCTGCGAGCGCGTGGGGGCCAACGTGACCGAGGTGATGGCGGCCGTGGGCCAGGACCCGCGCATCGGAGAGCAATTCTTGGACGCGGGCGTGGGCTGGGGCGGCAGTTGCTTCGGCAAGGACCTGTCGGCGCTCATGCACACCGCGCGCGAATACGGCCTCGAGCCGGTGCTGGCCGCCGCGGCCGTCGACGTGAACCGACGCCAGCGGCGCTGGCTGGTGCAGCGCCTGCAGGCCACCCTGAAAACGTTGAGGGGGCGGCGGGTGGCGGTGCTGGGTCTGACGTTCAAGCCCGGCACGGACGACCTGCGCGACAGCCCCGCGGAAACCGTGCTTGCCGAGCTCACACGGCTTGGGGCGCGCGTGGTGGCGCACGACCCCGTCGCGGCCGAGATTGCCCAGGAGGCATGGCCCTACCCCGTCGACTACGTCGGCACGGTGGACGACGCCATCATCGGGGCGGAAGCTGTGCTGCTGGTGACAGCCTGGCCGGAGTATGCCGCGATCGACTGGGCGCGCGGCAGAGAGCGCATGGAGCGCCCGCTGGTGCTGGATGGGCGAAACCTCTGGTCCCCCGACACGATGCGGGGGCTCGGCATCGAATACTACAGCGTCGGTCGCTGAGTGCTTAAATAGTTCAGGCGCGGCCGGCAGGAGCCAGATGCTGCGCTAGGAGGTGCCCGTGGCCAGCGAGCCCGTATCCGCGCTGACAGTGAGCGTGGTGATCGCGACCTACAACCAGGCTCCCACCCTTCCCGCCACGCTGGCCGCGGTGGCCGCGCAGTCGGTACCGCCCCATGAGGTGGTGGTGGTGGACGACGGGTCAACCGATGACACGCGGCAGGTGCTCGACAACATCGGCCGGGACTACCCGCTGCCGCTGGTGGTGAGGCACCAGGCCAATGCCGGGCCCGGCCCGGCCCGCGACCTGGGCTGGCGAACCGCGAGCGGGACGCTCATCGCCTATACCGATTCCGACACGATTCCCCACCGGGACTGGCTCGAGGCAGCGCTGCCGCTGTTTGCCGACCTCACCGTGGCCGCGGTGGAGGGGCGCGTCACGGCCGAGAGCGACCGCGTGCCCACGATTTGGACCCACCAGGTCAAGAACTTATTTGGCGGCCAGTTCATGACGGCCAACATGATTTATCGGCGAGACGCCATCGCCGCCGCCGGTGGGTTCAAAACCCGCCACCGCGAAGATTCGGACCTCGCGTTCAGTGTGCTGGAGCAACACGGCCGCATTGTCTACGCGCCTCGAGCGGTGGTGGAGCACCCCCCGCGGCAAGAGAGCCTCGCGTTCTACTTTCGCACGGCCAATCAGCGCCGTTACGACGGAGCGCTGCTGCGGCACCATCCCACGGTGGCACCGCAGTACGTGCACCGCCTCCAGCCCACCGGACCCCTGGTGGTGTTCGGCGAACTCCTGGTGCTGCTGGGGCTCTTCCATGCCGGCTGGGCGGTCACCTCGCTCGGCCTCGCCTTCTTGGTGGTGGGCCTGCCCAAACGCGTGCTGGCCTGGCTCGACGGCCGATCGTATTCCTATCGCGACTACTTGACGGTGCTCATCGTGTCGCTGGCGCTGGTGCCGGTGGAAACCTATCACCAGTGGCTGGGGCTCGTGAAGCCGCCTCGCCTCGCGCCTGCGCGGGACACCGAGTGAGCCGACCCCGACATCCCGAGCGGCCCAGCCTCCACACGTGCGCGAGCTGTGCGTCGCCGTCGCGGGGGCCGGAGTGCGCCCGGCCTAAAGCGGCGGGTTTGCGCTCGCCGCCCCGGTCAGATCCCGCCAGACACCCTGGAGACCTTCATCCAAATCAATCTCCGGGCGCCACTCCAGCGCTGCGCGGGCGCGCGCGATCGAAACGCGGACGGCAGGCATCTCGCCCGCCTGGGGGGGAACGTGATCGCGCTGCACTGTCCGGCCGGCGATTGCCTCCAACCTCGCCAGCAATTGCAGCACGCTGTGCGACACCCCGCTTCCGATGCTGAGGGTGCCGGAGAACTCCCGGCTGATCACCAGGCTCAGCGCCCGACACACATCCGTGAGGTACACAAAATCTCTCACCTGGGAGCCGTCCCCATAGACAGTCACCGGGCGACCGGTGGCGAGGGCGCGCACAAACCTTGGAATGACGCTGTCTTTGAGCTCCATTCCGACCCCGTACGCGTTGGTCAGGCGCAGGGCGGTGCCGAGCAAGCCGTAGGAGTTGGTGTACGCGCTGATGAGCATCTCGGCCGCCGCTTTGCTCGCCCCATATGGCGTCAGGGGATGCAGTACCGAGGCTTCGTCAATGACATGCCATCCGTGGTCCCCGGCCACGGCGTTGGTGGACGCCAACAGAAAATGGCGGAGCTGGATGTCGCGGGCCCGCTCCAGCAGGAGTTGGGTCACCATCACGTTATTGTCGTACACCGCCTGCGGATCCGATTTAGACTGCAGCACGGATGTCAGGGCCGCCAGGTGAACCACGGCGTCTGTCCCCGGGGGCAAGGACGCCTGCACGACGGCGCTGTCCCGCAGATCGCCGAGAATCGCCCGAACCGGGAGCTCTCCTCGGTAGGGCACCCGGTCGACGGCCGTGACCTCGTCGCCGCGCTCGGCGAAGTAACGGACGACGGAGCGCCCAATGAACCCCGCTCCACCCGTGACCACGATCTTCACGCAAAACCAGCTCCTCTGCTGTTCGATGGCTCGGGGCGCCGGCGGTTGCCGTCCTCATTGATCCGCCGGCCGCGCGGATCATCGCCTCGCCGGCGCCAGAGACATCTCCTCGGGGGCTGGAGCGCGTGGCAGCGCCGCGTTCCCCCAGGGCGCGCGCGGAGACAGGAAACTGACGCGCGCCCCCTCCGGCAGGGGTCCCAGGCGGGTGTCGGGCGGCGCCCACACCCAGGGCGTAAAGAGCGCCCGCGCATAAATCACGAGCTTGTACCAGGGCGTCACGATCGGAATCACCAGCGCGGACAGCGCCTCGCGCGGGCGGTAGGCCCGCAGCATGAGGAAACTGGCCGCCCGCACATACACCCCGAGCGCCCAGGCGGCCAGAAAGGGCCACATCCAGGGCTGGTCCAGCCACACCAGCGTGCCCACAAGTCCCACGTACTCCATGACATCCGTGATCCCCACCATCGCCGACGGCAGGCGGTGCTTTTGGGCCAGGCGCACGGCGCCCGCCTGGTAACGCACGCGCGCCAGGTGGCCCTTTAGGCTGGAGGGCCGCGGCGGGTGGTCCACCGCCATGTCCTCCACGAAGACCGGGTCCACGCCCGCTTGCCGCGCGTGGAGCGACCAATCCGTATCCTCAAAGGCCGGATGCGGGAACCGGCGGTCAAAGCCGCCGCACCGATCGAATACGTCCCGCCGCACCGCCAGGTTGCACGTGGGAAAGGGCCCCGGGGGCTTGGCCAGCACCGTCAATTGGTGGCTGAAGGCCGTGGGCGTCGCCATGGTGGTGGTGGTGGTTTTCCCCACCAGCACCTCGGCCGACGAATCCAAGGCCGCGGCCTTGATGGCGGCCATCCAGCCCACCGCCGGCACCACATCGTCATCCAAGAACGCGATCCAGTGCGCGGCGGGCGGCGCGGCTCCGCTCTGGCTATCGTCCGCCATCCGGATCCCCAGATTTCTTGCGCGGGCGGGCCCCCCGTTGGGCGTGGACACCAGCGTCACGGCAAACGGCAACGCGAGCCCACTGATGCGGCGCTCGGTGTCGTCGGTCGAGCCGTCGTTGATGAGCACCACCGAAAACCCCCGCTCCGTCTGGCGCGCGAGACCCCGAAGCGCGCGCTGCAACAGTTCCGCCTGGTTCATGGTGGGAATCACCACCGTGACGACGGGACTGGGGGGAGCGTCGTTGACCATAAGGGCAGTGTACCCGGGGCGCGGCGCCCTGCCAAACCGGGAGCCACCTTGCCGCCACGCGAGGCCGCTCTCACAGCGCCGGCAATTGCCCGGGTAATCCGACCGCCGGCGCCCCCGCGAAAAGAGGATTTTTGCGCGGGGGCCCGTATAACCCCAGCAGGATGAGCGGGTGGTCCCCAGCCGCTTTGGGGCGGTTGCGGGACTTATCGGACTTCCCACTGCTTTTGGCCACATGTCAACCTCGGCGCTGAAGCTCGCCTCGCGGGCCCCGTGCCCCATCAAGTTGTTTGAACGGAGGGTCTCACCGCAATGAACGCCATGGACAAGCCAACACCCACGCCACCCGTTCTCCGCACGCGCTTCGCCGCGCGAGGCGCATTGGGGCTCGCATCGTCCCTGTTGTGGACCCTGCTCCTGCCGGCGGCCGCGTGGGCCGCGACCCCGGCTGCCCAGGTGGAGGCGGGCTCGGTCAAGTTGATCGCCAGCGCCCACACGGCGCCCGTCGGCGGCAGTGTGACGTTTACGGCCAGCGCCAGCGATCCCGGCGGCACGCCCGAGTACCAGTGGTGGGTGGAAGAGCCCAACGGCCAATGGACCATCGGCCAGGGCTATACCACGAACGCCACGTTTCAGCTCAGCACCCCCAGTGCCGGTGACTACGTGGTAGTGGTGGAGGTGATGGACCAGCAGGCCGTGACGCAGCAGGACTGGTCCCAGGCGCAGTCCACCCTGCCTGACGGCGTCTTTGTGAACAGCACGGTGTCCACGGCGGCCAGCGGCGAGACGGCCAGCCAGCCCATCACCCTGTCGGCCGTGGCCCAGAACATCTACGACCCGCTGTATCAGTTTTGGGTGGAGTCCCCGTCGGGCACCTGGAGCCAGAGTGGACCCTATGGGACCAGCACCCACTACACCTTCACCCCCTCAACTCCGGGCACGTACCGCTACGTGGCCTTCGCGAAAAGCCCGGTGGCGGCCAACGACCCCGCGGGCGCGCTCATGAGTCCGGTGGCGTCGGCCTCGGTGTTTGGTGCGGCCGCCTCGGTGTCTGTGGCCGCCGCCAGCGCGCGGTTTGCCGCCAACGGCAGCGGCACCGACCAATTGGCCGTCACCGTGGCGAACGCCTCGGGGCAGGCCGTTGCGCAGTTCTCGGGCCAGGTGGTGCTGTCGGCGGGCAGCGGGCTCCTGTTCAGCAACGGGACATCGTCATCGGCGACGGTGAACATCAGCGGGGGCAGCGGCACGCTGGCACTGGCCCTCCCCTCGACCGATGTGGGGACCTACACCGTGACCGCCGAGCACCTCACGTCCGTCGACGGCCCGGGTGTGGCGTCTACCGTGTCGTACGGACAAGCCACGGTCACGGCCACCTACCCGCTGATTTCCGTGGGCTGGGGCTATTTCTACCCCCAAAACTTCCCCGGGGGCTACTACGATTTGACGCACCACTACGCCGACCTCACGGCCATTGCCCCCGACTGGTATTACCTGAACATCAACACGTCGGGCAACGTGGGGACGCCCCCCCTCACCACCTACCCCCCCGCCAGCATGATCGCGCAGGTAAGCGGGCAGGCCGCGTCCCACAACGTCATGATGTGGCCCTCCATCGGCTGGGCGGCTCCCGGAAACCTCAATGCGCTCCGAAGCTCGGCCAACGTGTCGGCCATCGTAAGCGGCATGACGACGCTCGCGGTCACCAACGACTACCAGGGGCTGACCATCGACTTCGAAGGGATGGGGAATGCGTCCACCACGACGCCCACCGACCCCACCCCCGCTTATCAGGTGTTCAACAACTTCGTGTCGGCACTGGCCACGTCGCTGCACGACGTGAACAAAACCCTGATGGTGGCCGTCTACCCGAGCAGCTACCCGTACACCATCTACGACTACCCGGCGCTTGCCGCCTCGGCTAACTACCTGAACGTCATGGCGTATTCCGAGCACAACACGGGATATCCGACGGGCCAGAACCCCTATCCCGGCCCCACGGCCGGGTATCCGTGGGTCAGTTACTGGCTTCAGCAGGACCTGGCCACCGGCGTCAACCCGCACCAGCTCATTTTGGGGCTGGCCCCCTACGGCCACGGCTGGACCTATACCCCGAGTGGATACGTGTGTTCGGCATCGGGGACGGTATACCCCGAGTGCCAAAGTTACATCTCCAACTTCACCGCCCAGGCCCTCATCAGCGCCGACGGCATCACGCCCACGTGGGACCCCTGGCAGAAGGAAGAGGTGTTTACCGCCGGGCCACCCGCCGTGGCCCCCTCGGGCACCCTGTCCAGCGCCACGACCATCTCGGGCTCCTCCACCGCGGTGGAGAGCCTGCAAAACTTGCTGGACTACGTCCTGATTCGCTACGCCGTGGAAAGCGGCCAGAGCGAGCCGCCGCTGCTTGCCACCGACGGCTATTATAACCAGGCGACCCAGTCGGCCGTCGCTTTGTTCCAGCAGGACTTCAACGTGGCGGTGCCGTCGTCGGGCGTTGGCGTGTACGACGCTGCGACCGCGTCGGCCCTGTCGGCGTTGATCTCAGAGTGGCACATGGGCGCCACGGTGTATTGGACCGACACCGGCCGCTCCACGCGCGACCGCGTCAGCCTCTCGGCCGCGGACCACCTGGGCGGTGTGGCGATGTGGCGGCTCGGGTTTGAAACGGAAAACTACTGGCTCGGCTTGGAGTCCGTGGGGTCGGCCATCAAGCCGGGCACCTGACCAGGGTGCGTCGCACGCGGACACCGAGCTTGACGCGAGGATGAACAGGAGGTCGACATGGCGAAAGTCGGGACACCGAGGCACACGCGGGGAATCACGGGCACGATGGCTGGCCCGGTGCTGGCCGGGTCGGTGCTCCTGGCGGGGTGCGGACTGTTTCAGTCCGCACCGCCCGTACACCACCACCCGACCGGACCGGCGAAGACGCCAGGCCGCCACCACACGAAAAGCCCCTCCAACTCTACTGGCAATGGGACCGGGATCAGCAATGGCACCGGCAGCGGCACGGGGAATAGCACGGGTAACGGGACCGGCACGGGGAACAGCACCGGCAGTGGCACGGGGGGCAGCCAGGCCCCGCCCGGGCCCGGGTCCTATTCCTCCCTCACCGTCCAGGTGGTCAGCATGACCGAGGTGGGCACCGCGACGACATCCGGCAGCCGCCTGCCGGTGTGGCTGCTGCGCCTCTCGATCACCAACCCCACCACGGCCATGGTGCCGCTGGTCCTAAACGACTTCAGCGTGATCGCCAGCGGGGCCACCCCCACCTATTCGTGGAACGACAGCGCCGCCGGCGCCCTCACCAGCGCCAATTCCATGTTTTGGCCCATCAGCACCTCGGACCCGGCGGCTCACCCCGCGTATGTGCCGTCCGGTGCCACCGTCACGGGGGATGTCACCGTCGAGGTGCCAACCTCGGCCCAGTACCGCTGGGTATGGGGCAGCCCGTCGAGCGGAGCCACCGCCACCACGTTCAGCGCCACCGGCTAGCGTGCCGCACGGCGCCGCTTCCGCAGAGAGAGCCACGGCGCCGGCCTCTCCCGCTCCGCACCCGCCCCTCGCTTCGGGCAGGGCGGGCAGACAAACGTGCCGACGCTGCACTGGCCCCGCCGGCCCGATGTCCCCCGAGCCGTGCCCGGCGAGCGGCTCAGGGCCGCTTCGGCGGCAGGGCGCCCAACTCCTCCACCATCCGTGCCAAGTTCGCCACCGTGGTCGTGTACCGGGACGAAGACGCCGCGGCGGGCCCCGCGAGGGGGCGAGCGGCGGCCCACTCCGCCGTGAGCGCCCGGACCGCCTGCTGGAGCCGCTTGCACGCCGCGTCGTCGGGATGGGCCACCCAGGGGCTGTACCGCCCTAATACCTCCCGCATCGCCGCGCGCAGGCGGTCAAATCGCTCAAATCGCCGCCGATCGGCGCCCGTGAGCTCCCGCACGGTGTCATCCAGGTCCAGCACGCGCCATGTGAGCCGCCCCAGCACCCGCTCGGCCCGCTTGAGGCGTGCCAGGCGGCGTCGGCGCCCCCGCAGCAGCGGGGCAAACCGAAGGCTCTCGGATGCCCCGTCCACCACCGCCCGCGTGTTGGCCAGTCGATCCGCCAGGGGTTGGCCAGCTTCGGGCGGATCCGGCAGATCCGTGAGCCGCCTGCCGATGAGCGCCGACAGGCCGGACACCGCCTCCACCGCGGCTGGCGTCGCGTCGGGCGGGATCAGGAGCGCGTTCACCAGCACCGCCACCAGCGCGCCTAAGATCGTATCCACGAGCCGTGAGGCCGCGTACGAGGGCTTGGTGCCCAGCGCCATCACCAATAGCCCGGTGATGGCTGACTGCGTCACCGCGTTGGGGCCCAGTCCCAAGGCGGCCGCCAGCCCCATCGCGGCCATCACCACCAAAGCCACCGACCCCGCGGACACCCCGAGCCAGTGACCCACCGCGAAGCTCACCACAATCCCGCCGACCACCCCCAAGATGCGCTGGCCGCCCAGGCTGACCGATTTGGCCACGGTAACCTGAATGGTCAGGATCGCGGCGAGCGGCGCGAAATAGGGCCGCGCCCGGCTGAACAGCGCCTCCGCCAGCCACCACGACAAGCCGGCCGCCAGCGCCGTCTTGGCCAGTTGCAGACTCACCCCGGCCCGTGCGAGCCATTGCCGCATCGCGTCCTCACGCCCCTTTTGGCCCCCGTCCGGCTATTTTCGGCCCGCTCGCCTTGTAGGTTCCCCACGGCCGCCAGTGGCCCGCCCGCCGCGCTGCTCGGCTGGGGAGGGCCCCACGCTGGCTTGGACCCACGCGGGTCGTTTAGAATGAGACAAAGGGTTGGCAACACGCTGGCCCATGCGAACACCAATAGTCCAGGCGGCCCCATCGCGGCCGGGCAAGGAGCGCACCATGGTGACAACAGTGGAAAAGGGCCTCTTGGGCGCGGAGGACCTATTGGCCTTGGCGCAGCAGGCGCCGCCGGCAACGCCGACGCCGCCGCCCGAGGGCTTTGCCGTCGCGGCGTGGAATCCGGCCGGCCCGTTTCACCGGCTTTTTACCGGCCTCCTGGTTTATGATTCCCCCACCGAACGTCGCTACTTCATCCCCCACGGCAGCCGCGTGTGGAACTGGTCCGCCTCGGGCTGGTCGGCGTGGCGCACGCACCACCCGTCGTTCAAGCGCTTCCTGGCCGGCCGCTGGTGGAACGAGACCCTCATGGGCGACCCGGTGACCGGACGCTACTACGACGTGGCGTCGCCGCCCTGGTTTCACCCTGAGGGCGCGGTGGGTTATGTCGACATGTTTTTAGACGTGCAGAAGCGGCGCGGGCGGCTCCGCGTCCTCGACCAGCGCGAGTGGGACGCGTTTGTGCTGGAGCATCCGGTGGATCCCGCAGTGGCGCAGCAGGTGCGCGACGCCACGGCGGAAGCCAGTCGCTACGGGGCGGTGGCGTGGCGGAACGCCTGGGACCGGATGGAGGGAGAATGCCGCGGGTGGGTCAAGACCCTCGTGGTGCAGGCCATGCAGGAGGCGAACGTCCATCCCTCTCCCCGCGTGCTGTCCCCGGCCTCCCTCGCGGTTGTGCTTCGCCGCGTGGGATCCCGGACGGGCAAGACGCTTCAGCCCGGCCAGTTCGGCAAAACCTCCGCGGAGCGGCTGCCCCGCGCGATCTACGACCACCTCACGGCAGTTCCCGCTCCCACGGCGGTGGGTCGTCCGCGCCGTGCCCGCCCGCGGCCTCATCGCTAGGGCCGGACCCAGTCCCACGCGCTCGCTACGGGCGCGGGCCCTTCCCGAAGCCTCATTCCCCGGTGCCGCCCCCGCAAGCGCCCGGATCTCCTCAGGCAGGCCGCTGTGACAGGACTAACCCAAAGTCGGGCGCAAGGTGGCGGACGAACCCCTGGACGCTGCGGGGCTGACGTTTTCGCGGCGACGGTGGTAAGCCAGGACCATGACACCCATGCGCGACGCGCGGCCCCGCCCACGCACGGCGCCCGAGACGGTGCGCCGCGTCACCATGCAGTTGGTCGAGGGCCGCGAGGACGCGGCCGCGTGGGACCGGCTCTTGGCCTGTCATCAGTAGTTGGGCCGGTCCCGGCTCGTCGGCGCAGCTTCGGTACGTCGCGGTCGTGGACGGCGAGCCGGTGGCCCTCGTGGGCTTTGCCCGTGCGGCGCTCAAGGGGAGCGCCCGGGACACGGCCATCGGGTGGACGCCGACCCAACGCGCCGACAGCCTCCGCTCCGGGGTCCATAACGCGCGGTGCGTGATTCGCCCGCGCTTCCCCATCGCGAACCGGGGGTCCCACGGGCTCGGGCGGACTTGCGCCGTCCGCGCGGACGGGCAGGCGGTACCTGGCCACCCGGTGTTGACGTGTGAGCCCGTCGTGGACCCGGCCCACTTTCTCGGGACCGTCTCCGCCCGTGCCGGGTTTGCGTATCGGGGGGACCCCGCCGGCTTTCGCCGCCAGGCGCCGGGCGATACCGCCCAGGACCAGCCGAAGCGGGTGGTCCGTGCGGCCGTTGCGGCGCAAGGCCTTCGCGCTGGCGCCAAGAGTTTTTGACGCCGGCGCTGTTGGCTGGCGGCCCGCGGGGGGACCCCAACCCGCGGCCGCTGGACGGCCCGCAGGGGCTGGTGGCGGCGCTGGCCGCCGTCCCCGCGAGGCGCCACCGGCGGGGGGTCCGTCATCCCCTGGCGACCACGCTGGCGGTCGCGGTGCTGGGTCTGATGTGCGGGATGCCCGGGTACCGTGCCATCGGCCCATGGGCGCAGCGGCTCACCCCCACCCAACGTCAGCGCTTGGGGGGCTTTCGCTCCCCGACCACCCGGCGGTGGGTCGGGCCCTCCCTCGAAACGTTGCGGCGCACGCGGATCGTGGTCGACCCCGACGCGCTGAGCCCGGTGGGGGCCACCCATTGGGCGCGGGTGCTCCCGAGCGCCGGGCCTCTCGCGCTGGACGGCAAGACCCGGCGCCATTCGGCCTCCGCCACGGCGGCCCAGCGGCCCCTCTTGGGGGTGGTGCGGCATCGGCTCGGGCATTGGGTGGCCCAGGCCGATGGGGG
>JAKARZ010000027.1 GCA_021828405.1 Bacillota bacterium | reverse complement strand
CACGTCGACCAGGATCGTTCCGGTCGGCATCTGGCGAGCCGGTATCGGCAGCTTTCCTGCCTTCCACCACTTCCAGGCCGTCTTGTACGCGATGCCATTCTGTCGAGCCCAGTCAGAGAGCTTCATAGGGATATTATACCACACCAGGGGTCAAACGAGGACTAAAACGCCAGCTGTTTGTTACCCCGCCGTCGGTCGTCCACATTACCATCAGTCCCGGTCGGGAGGCGTCGGTTTGGCACACGACCCACGCGATTGTGCCCGACTCGCGCCCACCGGGTCGCAGAGGTCTCAGTCCGCCACGCGCTTCCCGATGTCAGCGTCCATCTCATAGACGGGGTCACCATCTGAAATGCGAGAAGGTCGGGCATGGCGGGCGTGAGAGAGGGGGTCTGCGTGGGAGTCCGGGCCCGCGGCCGGACCGTGGGGGTACCTGACCCTCCGGCACCGACCCGGCCGCACCCGGTGATCGAACTGAGGCCCAAGAGCCGTGCAAGGATGAGATGCCGCAGCGAGCCCCGTGCCACCACCCGCTTGTCCCGTAGTCTGGGGTATCCTGATGCCCCGGCGTTGCCTTTTCGCCGGGTAGAACGCATGCCCGGGGTGGAAAGTTGCTTGGCGTACACGCTCCCGTCTTTTGGCACCGATTGTCATCAGGCCGCCGCGGCGCGCCCGGGGCTGAATGTTTTCGCCGTCGGATATGGCCTGACGTTGACCGCGTTCCCCGCCCGGGGATTGCCGGATAGACTGGCCGGGATGCCGTCTCGCGGCCAAGGACAACGCGCCACGGATGTATCTCCTTGCCGATGACCGTCTCCGAAACACGCGGAGTCGAGCAGTTTCTCATGCGGCTCTGCCGGCGCGATGAACGACAGGCCTCAGAGACATTCACCCCGGCGCCACCCCGTCGGGCTCCGGCGGCGATGGACGACCCCCGGCGAAACGGCGGCCTTCGGCTTCTGATCCGAAGCCGCGGGCGCGTCTCGCTTGACCTCGGGATCCCGAATTTGTTATCACTGAGCTAGATGAGCAGGGTTCAGCAGCCGAAGGGGGTGCCCCGTGGCACAGATGAAGGTGAAGCCGGCAACCACCGTCCGCGAGGCGACGGAACGCCGCACCATTTCTGGAACGCCCATTGAGCCCGTGTACGGTCCGGACAGTGTCATCGGCCGGGAGTACGTTCGCGATCTTGGCGATCCGGGGCAGTATCCCTACACGCGCGGCATCCACCCCACGATGTATCGGGGGCGGCTCTGGACCATGCGGCAATTTGCCGGGTTCGGCACGCCGAAGGAGACGAACGAGCGATTCCACTACCTGCTGAAGCAAGGACAGACGGGTCTATCGGTGGCGTTCGACATGCCCACGCTGATGGGATACGACTCCGACCATCCCAAGAGTCTGGGAGAAGTGGGGCGGGAGGGCGTGGCGGTGGACCAGGTGGGCGATATGGAGCGCCTCTTTCAGGGGATTCCCTTGGATCAGGTGTCCACCTCGATGACCATCAATGGGCCAGCGCCGATCATTTGGGCCATGTACCTCGTGACGGCTGAGCGGCAGGGGGTGCCCTGGTCGGCCGTGCGCGGCACGCTCCAGGCCGACATCCTGAAGGAGTATATCGCGCAGAAGGAGTGGATCTTCCCGCCCGGTCCCTCCATGCGGCTTATTGCCGACATGCTCGTCTTTGCCACGAGGGAGACGCCGCTGTGGAACTCAATCTCCGTCAGCGGCTATCACATTCGCGAAGCGGGGTCGACGGCGGCCCAGGAGCTGGCCTTCACGCTAGCGGACGGGTTCGCCTATGTGGAGGCCGGCATCGCGGCGGGGCTGGACGTCGACGCCTTCGTGCCGCGCCTGTCGTTCTTCTTCAACTCGCACATCGACTTCTTTGAGGAAATCGCCAAGTTTCGGGCTGCGCGCCGCATTTGGGCGCGGCACCTGCGGGAGCGCTACGGCGCCAAGAACCCCCGGTCGTGGACGCTGCGCTTCCACACCCAGACCGCCGGGTGCTCGCTCACGGCCCAGCAGCCGGAGAACAACATCGTGCGCACGGCCATCGAGGCGCTGGCGGGCGTGCTGGGGGGCACGCAGTCGCTGCACACCAACTCGATGGACGAGGTGCTGTCGTTGCCCACCGAAAAGGCGGTGACCATTGCCTTGCGCACCCAGCAGATCCTCGCGTACGAAACCGGCGTGGCCAACACCGCCGATCCGCTGGGCGGGAGCTACTTCGTGGAGGCGCTGACTGACCGGCTGGAGGCAGAGGCGGAAGCGTACTTCCGGGAGATCGACACGATAGGCGGCGTGCTGGCGGGGATAGAAAATGGCTACTTCCAGCGCGAGATTGCCGAAGCCGCGTTTCGCTACCAACAGGAATTAGAGCGTCGCGAGGCTTATCAGGTGGGCGTCAATGTGTTTGTCGAGGAAGAGGCCGCGCCGATGCCGATTTTGCATGTCGACCCGGGCGTCGAGGCGGAGCAGGTGGCGACCTTGGAGCGGGCGCGCGCAAGCCGGCCCGCCAGAGCGGTGACGGCAGCGCTGGAAGCGCTCCGCACGGCCGCGGCCGGCACCCAGAACCTGATGCCGTCCATCATTGAGGCCGTGCGTGTCGGAGCCAGTGAAGGGGAGATCGTGGAAAGCTTGCGGTCGGTCTTTGGCAGCTACCGCGAGCGCCCGGTGTTTTAGTGGGAACCGGCCGCCCGACAGAGGGCACACGCGCCGGACCCGCTGGGGAGCGCGTCGCTGCAAGTGTCCATGCGGGTAGTTGCGGTGATGCTGAGCTCGGGGGCGAGGGCGGCCAGTGCGGTCCAGTGGTGGCCGCCCGGCTGAGAAGGTCCGCGGCGGGCTCTCTCGCTTCACGGGTTGGTGGGCGCGGCGCCCCTCTCGGTCCGGGCAGGGAGGCGAGGCCATGTGTGCGGGCCTGACGGCGTGGACCGACGGCGTGTGGCTGCTGGGCCCCGCCCGGCGGGCCACCACGGTTCTCACGGACCCCGGTGGGCGGATTGTGGCCGTGGGGGATGACGGGCTGTGCGCTAGCGCGGCGCACGTCGAGTCGCTGGGCGGCCGTGTCGCGAGCGCGGGGCTGTGGGACAGCCACCTGCACTGGCTGGCGCTGGCGGAGCAGGCGTCGCAATTGGACCTCACGGGCGCCACGAGCCTCCGCGACCTTTATCAGCGGGTCCAGGTGGCGTCGGCCGTGCTGCCGCCGGACCAGGTGCTGATGGGCGCTGGGTGGAATCAGAACCGGTGGGGGGGCGAATGGCCGGACCGCACCGGGCTGGACCATGTGGCACCTGGCCGCCCGGTGGTGCTGTGGGCGCGTGACCACCACGGCTTGGTGGCGAATTCGGTTGCGTTTTCCCGGCTCTGGCCGGACGGAGAGCCCGTGGACCCACCGGGCGGTCGCTACGAGCGCCGCCACGGCGCCCTGACCGGCATCGTCCGCGAAACCGCCGCGAACGAGCTGGCGGGACGTCTGCCGGCCATGCCGGTGGAGGCGCTGTTGGAGAGGCTGCCCGCCCTGGTGGAGAGGCTCCTGCGGTTTGGGTTGGTCGGGGCGACGGGGATGGAGCCGGAGCGGGTGTGCGGCGCACTGGAGGCCCATCTGCGACAGACGCAGACATTTCGTTCGCAGGTGTTTCTCACCGATGATGAACCCGGCTGGACAAGCCCGTCGTCCCCGTGGTTCCGGGTCGTGGGTGCGAAGCGATTTTTGGATGGCGCGCTGGGCACGCGCACCGCGGCCGTCGCCAGGCCTTACGCCGACGGCAGCGGGGAGGGCGTGTGGCGTATTGCGCGCGACCGCGTCCCGGGCGAGCTGGCCGAGGCGGCCGCCGATGGGGCGGCGGCGGTGGCGGTGCATGCGATCGGGGATGCGGCCGTGGCGGCGGCGCTTGACGCCTTCGCCCATCTGCCGGTGGCGCGGTCCGGTGTGGCCCATCGCGTCGAGCATGCCCAACTGATGGATCCGGCCAGCGTGGCTCGGATGGGGCACATCCCGGGGATCGTGGCGTCCATGCAGCCGGTGCACCTCCTGGACGATCGCTGGGCGATGCAGGAGGCGTGGCCAGACCGACTGGAGTGGAGTTTCCCGCTCGCGTCCCTGGCGGCGGCGGGCGTGCCCGTCCTGCTGGGGTCAGACGCACCCATCGAAACGCCGGACCCCGCGGTGGGCATGCAGGCGGCGGTGTGGCGCGCCCGCGCCGGCGAGCCGGCGTGGCAGCCCCAAGAAGCGGTCACCCCCTGGCAGGCGCTGGGCGGGTATACGAGCGCGGCGGCGGCGGCCGATCAGCGGATAGGCGGCGTGCTGGCAGTGGGCCGCTGGGCTGACTTCACGGTGTATGATCGAGATCCACTGGAGGCGCTGGCGCACCGCGAGCCGTTTTCGACCGTGGGGACGGTGGTGGGCGGCCGCTGGGCTTACCGGGCCTTCTGAGCAACCGGGCACCCGCCGGCACGGCGTGACGAAGCCGAAGAAAGGAGCCAGCTATGCCACTCCCCGACGGGCTCACATGCGAACTCATCGCCTTCAACCGCATGGTGGACCCCAACACCTTGGCGACGCGGCACGACGTGGCGGTGGACGACCTGGCGGCGCTCGGTGCGCGCAATTGTTACTCCCCCAAGGCGCCCGGGCTGCTGCGCACCACCATGACCGATCGAGAGAAGGACTCGGCGATCCGCACGACGGTGTCATCCAAGCACTGGACCGTGGCGGGGCACCTGACGTTCACGTTTGCCTACTCGTGTTCCATCGCCGCGCTTAAGCAGATCACGCGACGCCGCACCGGGGTGGTGTTTTCGGTGAAATCGGGCCGCTACGTGCGCGGCAAGCACTGGAAGAGCTTTGTCATTCCGCCAACCATTCTGGCAAACCCCGACGCGCTGGCGCTGTACATCGAACACCTCGAGGCGGGGGCGCGGCTCGCGGACCGACTGGAGCGAGACTACGGCGTGCCGGCCGAAGATGCGCGGTACCTCTCGGCCGAGGGCAAGCTGACCCATGTGGTGATGACCGTCAACGGGGAGGCGCTCATCGACTGGGCCACCAAGCGGGAGTGCTACGGGGCCCAGTGGGAAGTCCGGGCGCTCATGGTCGAGTGGCTGCGGGCCGCCCGCAAGGTCGCGCCCAAGGTGTTTTATCGGGTGGGTGCGCCGTGCGTCATGACCGGCATCTGCACCGAGATGCGCTCGCGGTACGACGTGTGTCCCCGCAAGAAGGCGTTTCCGCATCAGGACGACCTGGCGCGGCAGTGGCGGCAGGCGCGGCGTACGGTGGTGGACCCCGCGGCCGTGCTGGAGGCCCCATAAGGACCCGGAATCGCGAAGAGGCGGCAAGAGGAGTGGGATCATGGGAGAACAACACGGGGCGGACGCCGTCCGGCCGCTGGTCATTGTCGGATCAGGAATCTCGGGGCTCTCGGCGGCGGTGTATGCGGCACGCGCTCAATTGGCGCCGCTGGTCATCGAGGGGTCGGAGCCGGGCGGGCAACTGACCCTCACCTCGGAGGTGGAGAACTACCCCGGCTTTGAAGATCCGATTCTCGGCGTGGACCTAGTGGAGCGCATGAAGAAGCAGGCCGCCCGATTTGGAGCCCAGTATCGCTCCGACGACGTCGTGAGCGTGGACTTGAGTCAGCGGCCCTTCACCATCACGCTGGGGCGCGGCGGCCCCGTGCGCGCTCACGCGCTCATCGTGGCGTCGGGCGCCCGCGCCCGGCTGCTGGGTCTGCCCGAGGAGTCCGAATTGTTTGGCCGCGGCCTCTCAAGCTGCGCCACCTGCGACGGGGCGTTCTTCAAGGACCGGGTGGTGGCCGTCGTCGGCGGCGGGGACTCTGCCATGGAGGAAGCCACGTTTCTCACGCGCTACGCGAAGAAAGTGTTTGTCATCCACCGCCGCGGTGAACTGCGGGCCAGCCGCCTCCTGGTGAACAGGGCCAAGTCCAAGTCGACGATCGAGTTCTTGTGGAATTCCCGGGTGACCGCCATCCACACCGAAAATTCGCTGGTGAGCGGGGTCACGCTCGAAAACCTCGAGACCCACAAGACGGACGAACTGGCACTGGACGGGCTGTTCCTGGCGATTGGTCACACCCCCAACACCGAATGGCTCGGCGGGCAGTTGCCCACTGACCAAGCCGGGTACTTGTTGTCGGAACCCGGCACCAGCGAAACATCAATCCCCGGGGTGTTTGTGGCCGGAGACGTGGCCGACCCAACATACCAGCAGGCCGTGACGGCCGCGGGCACGGGCTGCATCGCCGCCCTAGACGCGGAGGAGTATCTAGCGGAGCGCGCCTTGGCGTAAGGGAGGGCCTGCGCAAACGCCGGCCGCCCGCGGTAAGCCCTGCCTCAGAGGACGCAGCGCGGCCAACCGGCGCTATTTCAGGGAAGAGCGCGGGGCGCCGGCCTGAGTTATGGGCTGGGAGGAGGACGAATCCCGCGACGCCCGACGTCACGGAAGTTGCGAGAGGGCAGAATCGTTCGCCGACATGTGAGTCGCCGCGCCTAAACTCGCCGAGAACTGCGCTTGTGGCGGTCGATTCATGCGGGAGTCGGCGCATCCTGCTAGTCGATGGCGCTTTTTGCGATGGGCGGGCGCCGTGTCCTTTCCTATAGTGGGGGTACGCGCCCGGCGGCCGGCGCAACCATCTACCGGGGGGATTCCCATGCTGTCCGAGCTGCAGTGCCCCGTGTGCCGATCCGACTCGATGGTGGAGGTAAGCCCGCTCACGGTCTTCGGCCCGAACATCGAACTGATGGACTTGTCTGGGGACCAGTGCACCCTGTGCGGGCATTTGGGCATCCAGATTCCCCAGCCCTGGCTGGTTCGCCTGTTTCCGCCCGACGTGGGGCAATTGACCCTGGCCCGGCGCGAGCGCCAGCGGCTGCGCCGGCAGCGGCGGCCGCGCGTGCCCTGACGGCGTCGCCCGCGCGTCCCCTTTTCGGTACGATGGAGGTCGGCACCTCCAGGGTGCCAGGGGGGGCATGGCGAGGTGCAGGAACAACTGGCCAATCACGGCTACTTGGCGAGTGACGAGTTGGCGCAACTGGTGGCGGTGGCGGTTGGGCTGGAGCGGCCGCTGCTCCTGGAGGGTCCGGCCGGCGTGGGAAAAACCGCCCTGGCGTCGGCCCTGGCGATGGTGCTCGGCCGGCCCCTGATCCGGCTGCAGTGCTACGAGGGGATCGACCGGTCCGAGGCGCTGTATGACTGGGACTATGCGCGCCAACTGGCGGACGCGGCCCGGTCCATCTCTGGCACCCTGTTTACCGAGGAATACCTTCTGCCGCGGCCGCTCTTGACTGCCCTGACCGCCCCCCAGGGCGCCGTGCTCCTGGTGGACGAGATCGACCGGGCCGACGAAGGTTTTGAGGCTTTCCTGCTGGAGACCCTGGCAGAGGGTCAAGTGTCGATTCCCGAGCTTGGCACCGTGCGCCGCGCGGGACCCCTGTCGGTGGTGCTCACGTCCAACCGCACCCGGGCGCTGTCGGATGCCCTGCGGCGCCGCTGCCTCTACGGGCTGCTGGACTGGCCCGCCGCTAGTCGGGAGCGCGATATCGTGCGGCTCCATCATCCCGAGGCCGACGCCGCTCTGGTGGACGACGTGGTGCGCATCGTGCGGCGGCTTCGCGCGTGGGATCTGGTCAAACCGCCGGGATTGGCGGAAACACTGGACTTGACCGCTGCTGTCCGCTGGGTCGGCTGGCACGAGCTCACGGTCAGCCGGTTGCAGTCGCTCTTGGGGACGGTCGTCAAGGATGCTCTGGATTGGGCCGCCGTCGAGCCGCGTCTGGCAGAACTGTGGGAGGCGGGCTGACTGGGCGTGGTCCCGGACGCTTCGCGGGGCGAGCCCCCCCGCGTGCCCACGGCGCGCGTGGCGCGGCCGCGGGTGGGCTGGGGGGAGGCGGTGTCGGTGCCGCCCGAGCGCCGACAGGGCGTCGGGGGAGCCAGCCTGGCGGCTGGAGGGACATTGGAGGTCACCACGCTGGAGATGGCGTGGGATGAGTTGATGCTGGCCGTGGCCAGCTGGACCGCGCCCCCGGGGGTGCCGGCTCTACACCAGCACCGATCGGGCCGGCGGCGGGACGTCGACCTGGAGGCCACGCTGCGGGCAGCGCGGCGGACGGGCGGCCAGGTGCGGCAGGTGCGGCGCCGCGCTGGGCGCCGGCGAGCGCCGGGCTTGGTGGTCCTGTGGGATGTGTCTGGATCGATGGCCGACCAGATCCGGTACTATGGAGTGTGGCTGGCGGGTTTGGTGCGCCAGCGGACTGACGTCCGGGTGTACGCGTTCGGGGCGGCCTGGGCTGACGTCACGCCGCTGTTGGCCGACACCGCCAATGTCTGGGCCGCGCTCGCTCGCTTTGAGGAGTGGGGTGGGGGGACGGCGATCGGGCACGCGGTGCTTGGTGTGGTGGCGGCCAGCGTACTGCGGCCCTCGACGCGGGTGGTGGTGATTTCCGATGGCTGGGAGGCGGCCCCGGCGGAGGAGTTGGCGCGGGCCCTGGCACATCTCAAGAACCGGTGCGCCCGGCTGGTCTGGCTCAACCCGCTGATGGCCACCCCAGGATACGAACCGGTCCAGCGGGGGATTCGCGTGGCGCTCCGCTATGTCGACCGCATGGCGGCCGGGGCGACGTATCGGGACCTGGCCCGCATCGGCCAGGCCGAAGCAGCCCGGCGATAGCGGCAGGATTCGCGGCCGACGGGCGAGGGAAGGCGAAGGCAGGTACATACGGGCGCGAGCGACGCGCACGCACGAAAAGGGGCGAGGCGATGAAGCCGATTCGGTTCAAATACCAGGCACCGCACACGGTGGCCGAGGCGGTCCAGCAGCTGGCCGAGGCGGGGATCGACGGCAAGGCCCTGGCGGGTGGACAGAGTTTGGTGCCGATGATGAACTTTCGGCTGGCGCGGCCCGCGGTGCTGGTGGACTTGAATGGCGTTGAGGAACTGTCTGGCATCAGTGTTCACGACGACCATGTGGAGCTGGGTGCGCTCACGCGCCACCAGGCCATCGCCGACAGTCCGCGCCTCCAGCACGAACTGCCACTTTTGGCCCACACGGCCGGACTCATCGGGCACTGGGCCATTCGGACCCGGGGCACGGTTGGAGGCAGTGTGGTGCACGCCGACCCCTCGGCCGAGTGGCCGGCGGTGCTCACGGCCCTCGGTGCTGAGCTGGAGTTGGCCGGCCCGCAGGGGACCCACCGGGTTCCTGCGGGGGACTTCGTGCTCGGGCCGCTCACGACGGCCATCGGGATGGATGAAATTTTGACGCGGATACACATTCCGCGCGTAGCAAATCGTGTCGCCATCGAAGAAGTGGTACGGCGGCCAGGCGACTTTGCCCTCGCAGGAGCGGTGGTGCTGGCGTCGCCTGAAGAGGTGCGGTGGACTTTCTTTGGCTTGGGCGGCCCCCCTGCGACGGTTCGCGTGTCCGCCGAGGCGGCACGGGACCCCGCCACCCTCGAGACAGAGCTCGCCGAGCGGGTGGAGGCCCTGGAGGTAACGGGCGACATGCACGGCGGCGCCGAATGGCGCCGGCGGGTGGCCCTGGTGGTGGCGCTCCGCGCGTGGCGCCAGGTGGCGGCCTGACGGCCGTGCCGGCCCTGGGAGCGAATTCTGCAAAGAGGGGAAGGTGGGTGGCGTGGTGACGGAAGAACGGGTGGAGATCACGCTCACGGTGAACGGGCATGACGAGCGAGTGGTCGTGGAGCCGCGGTGGCTGCTGTCCGATGTGCTGCGGCGGGAATGCGGGCTCTTGGGCGTGCACGTGGGGTGCGAGCACGGCGCGTGCGGCGCGTGCACCGTACTGCTGGACGGCGAGCCGGTGCGCAGCTGCCTGATGTTTGCGGTGCAGGCGGTGGGCCACCAGGTGACCACGGTGGAGGCGCTCGGCACGGCAGACAATTTAGACCCGGTGCAGCAGGCGTTCTGGGAGGCTCACGGTTTGCAGTGCGGCTTCTGCACTCCGGGGATGGTGCTGACGGCGCGCGCCCTGCTGGACCGCGACCCGTATCCCAGCGAGGCGGCGATCCGCGAGGCGCTCGGGGGCAACCTGTGCCGCTGCACAGGGTACCAGTTCATCGTGGACGCGGTGCTGCTGGCGGCCGAAAAGCGGGCGGCACTTTCCGGGCCTGGCGCATGACCCCGCTCGTGAGGGAGCGTCCCGCCGTGGTTGCGGCCATTGGGGCGTATGTTCCCCGCCGGCGGATGACCAACAGCGAGTGGGCGCAGTACGTCGACACATCGGACGAGTGGATTCGCGTGCGCACCGGCATTGAGGAGCGGCGGATGGCGGCGGACGACGAGTCTACGGCCACGCTGGCCACGCGGGCCGCGGAGCGGTGCCTGGCGGCGGCGAAGTTCCCTGCCGGTGAGCTTCGCTGGGTGCTGGTCTCGACGGACACTCCCGAGATGTGGAATCCGGCGACGGCGGCTTTCGTGCAGGCCGCCATCGGGGCGGTGAATGCCGTGGCGCTGGATGTCACCGGGGGCTGTGCCGGCTTTGTGGCGGCACTGGGGCTGGCGGACGCGCGGGCGCGCCTCGGCGAGCCCGTGCTACTGATCGGGTGCGAACTGCTGAGCAAGGCGATGGACTGGTCGGACCGATCGACGGCGGTGCTGTTTGGCGATGGAGCCGCGGCGGCGCTCGTGCTCCCGGGAAGCGAAGCCGAGGGGCTCGTGGTGACGAGCCTCACCGCCCGGACGGATGGGCGCGACGCCGGTATTTTGGGCAAGCCGTACGGGGGCACCAAGCATCCCCTGACGCCCGAGCTCGTGGCGGCGGGCCATCATCATAAGATTGTCATGCATGGTCCCTATGTATTTCGCAGCGCCGTGGTCCACATGACCGAAGCGGCCCACGAGGCGCTGGCGCAGGCTGACCTTCGGCTGTCCGACATCGCGTGGATCGTGCCGCACCAGGCCAACCAGCGCATCCTGGATGCGGTGGCCGAGCGCCTCAAGGTGGAGGTGGGCAAGATGTACAGCAATGTGTCGCGGTTTGCGAACACCGGATCGGCCTCGATAGGCATTGCGCTGGTGGAAGCGATTCAGCAGGGCCTGATTGAGCGGGGACAGCGGCTGCTGACGGTGGCATTCGGCTCAGGATTCTCGTGGGCGGCCAGCGTCCTCACCTGCACCGCCGTGCCCCCGGTGGATGCGGACTGGGGGTAGGCGCGGCGCTTCCCCCGATCGCGGCGAGTGACCGCGGCCCACCTTACGCCAAGCGGTCTGGGCTTTCGCCGCGGCTGCCCAGGTGGGTCGCTCGGCGTCACGTCGATATTAGAGAGAGCGTGGTCGCTAGGAAGGCTCGGGGCGGTGCCGAGGAACTGCGAGGCGCCGCGCTGAGTCCGATACCCGTTGCCCTGCTTCGGCCTCGGTGACGCTCGGAGGTCGTCTTGCATCAGGAGCCCAAGATCGGGGGCCGGGAGGGGGTGCCGCGGCGGCCGCAGTCCGAGCAACTTGGAGGTGCGCCTCTGAGGTGTCGAGGTTCCCTCGGCGTTGGGCGCGGCGGCGCGGGGTTGTGGGCTTTCTTTGCATTGACCGCGGATCGGGCGGATGCTAGTCTCGGGGAACGGCCGCCCCTCGTGGGGCGGACCGAATTGCACGATGGGCGGCGATGAGTCAATGGCATCTGGCAGCGAGGCGGCGGGTGCGGGCACGGTGTCGGCACGGCTCGGCGCGTTGGGAATCACCCTACCGGTGGCGCCGGCACCGGTGGCGGTTTACGTACCCGCCCGCGTGGTGGGGGATCAGTGCTGGACATCGGGCCAGTTGCCGTCGGTGGAGGGGCGGCTGGTGGTGACGGGCGCCGTGGGCGATGCCGTGAGTGTGGAAGACGCTGCGGCGGCTGCGCGGCAGTGTGCCTTAAACGCGCTGGCGGCGGCGGCGGCGGCGGTCGGAGGGGTCGACCGCCTGACGGGCGTCTTGAAGGTGGTTGGCTTTGTTCAATCGCCGCCGGACTTTCACGCGCAGCCCGCGGTGATCAACGGGGCTTCCGAATTGCTGCAGAGTGTCTTTGGCGAAACAGGGCGGCACAGCCGGTCGGCGGTGGGCGTGAGTGCGCTGCCGCTCGACGCGCCGGTCGAGGTTGAAGTGATTTTCTCGTGGCGAGCTTAGACCCGCCTCCGCCGCCGGGACTGTCGTGGGGCGAGGTGGCCCGGTGGCGGCCGGAGCCGTCGCCCGTGCGCTCCGCGACCCCCGACCAAGTGCTGGCCGGGCTGACGGCCGACGTCTACTTCGTCGGCACGCTTGAGGTGCTTGAGAAGCAGGGACTCGCTCAGCAAGTGGTGACAGCGGAAGTGTTTGCGAACCGTGGCGGGCTGCTGGCCGGAATGGACGAGGCCATTGACCTCCTGTCGGGGCGCGGGCTGGAGCTTTGGGCGACGCCGGAGGGGACCCGGGTGACGGCGAACCAGGTGGTGCTCCGCATTCGCGGGCCGTACCGGCAATTTGCCCTATTTGAGACGGCGGTGCTGGGAATGCTGGCCGCATCCTCGGGCTGGGCCACGGCAGCGGCGGCGGTGGTGGCGGAGGCCGGCGGGGCGCCGGTCATTTCGTTCGGAGCGCGGCATGTGCACCCCGCCGTGGCCTCGGTGATGGACCGAGCCACGCTGGTGGCGGGATTCCAGGGCGTATCCACGATTTTGGGAGCGCGGCAGGCCGGCATGGTGCCCGCGGGCACCATGCCGCACGCGCTCATGCTCATGGTGGGCGACACCCTGTCCGTCGCGCGCCTTTTCGACGCCGTGATGCCGGCGGCGGTGCCCCGCACGGTGCTGGTGGACACGTTTCACGATGAGGTTGAAGAGGCGCTTCGGGTGGCGCGCGCCCTCCCGTCGCTCAGCAGCGTCCGATTAGATACCCCGCGGGAGCGGGGCGGCGTCACGCCGGGGCTGGTGAGGGAACTGCGTGTGCACCTGGACCGGGCCGGATTCGGTCATGTCGGAATTTTTGTGTCGGGAGGCTTGTCCCCCGAGCGCGTGGCGGCGCTGCGGGAGGCGGGAGCGGCGGGTTTTGGCGTGGGGCATTACGTTGCCGCCGCGCCGCCGCTGGACTTCACGATGGACCTGAAAGAAGTGTCCGGACGCCCCGTGGCGAAGCGTGGCCGCCTCCCCGGGATCACGGAGACGGAAGGCCTGGTGCGGCGCGGCTGATCACTCCTGGGGGCCGGGCAGGGTGTGGACCTCTCCGGTGATGAGAGACGCGGCGAGGCGCTGGGTGGCCTGGCGGTACGGATCTCGGGCGGTCGGGTGAAACGGGTCGGACTTCCCATCGGCGGTGTCGGACAGGTGCCACCAAGCTTCGGCCGCGCGACTTTGCCGCAGGAGCAGCTCGGCTCGGCTGAGTCCATCGGGCAGCGCCCAGGCAAATTCGCTCAGGACCTCGGGGTAGGTTGCGGCAAGCGGGGTGAGAGCCAGCAGGGCCCGCACGGCCAGCGCCTGAGACGGCCGCGGGTCGAGCGCGTGGGCGCTGGCCCGGGCCCATAACGCGCTGCGCCAAGCCGCCGCGGCGGCGGGGTTTGGCGCCTCACCGGATGGAAAGAGGGGCCCGCAGGGGATGCGGGGTTCCTCCGCGAGCCGATGGATCCACTCGACCTGCACCGCCGGGTCCGGGCCTGCGCGGGTCAGGCGCTGAAAGGCGCCGGCCACGGCAGTGAGAAACCCCTGGTGCTCCCACCAACTGGGGTGGGCGGCCGCAACCAGTTCCGGGAGGGCGGCCTTGAGCTGGCGGCTGGACAGGTTGCCCAGTGCTTCCGCGGAGGCCGGCAAGGGGGCGTCGGGGGCGGCCGGCTCGGCGAGCGGCTGGTCCGGGCTCAGGGCGGCCCAGGGAAACGAGCCGCCGCAGGCCCAGTCCCAGGCCCAGTCGGCCTGGGACTGCCATCGCCGGGCGGCCGGGGTCCACGCGGCAAACTGCGTCGGATCCTGGGCGATCGCAAACAGCAGGGCGCCGGCGTGGGCGCAGGGCAGCCGCCGGCCGCAGGTGCACCCCACTTGCCAGACGTCGGGGCCGTCTTCACAATAGACGTGGTAGACGTCTTGGTGGCCGCGGAGGACGGCCAGGTAGGCGCGGCCGCGTCGAAAGCAGTGGGCCAGACGGTCCTGGGCAAGATAGTCGCGCGCAGGTTCGCGGCGCGTGGCCGGGAGCGCGGCCCACACCGCCGCAAGGGAGAGCGGGCCGGCCGCGAGCGCCATGCGCTGGTGCCGGACTGCCGGATCCACGGGGGACTGGGGCCTTGAGTTGTCGTCCACGCAGCACCTCACGTCTCGCGGGGCGGCCCATCGGGCCGCCATGCCATCGTGGGACCATAGTGGGAGGGGATTCGAGTGGAAGTCAAGTGCGGGATATGCGGGCAGGCCGTTGAGCTTGCGAAGTGGCAGGAGGACTACGAGCGGCTGCGGGAGCACCCGGAGGTACCCGAGCCGTATGTGTGCGAGGCGTGCCAGGATCGGGTCCGGCGCGACGCCCAGCACGCGGTGTCGTTCCCGCGCTGAGGCGACGCGGCGCGTGGCCCATGATATGCTCGGCGGGCAGGGGGGATGGAATGCTGGCCATCCGGGGGGCCATATCAGTGCCCGCCAACACACGGGAGGACATTTTGGAGGCGGCGGGAGACCTTCTCGGCGAGATGCAGCGGGCCAATGCGCTGGCCCCGTCCGAATTGGTGGCCGTGCTGTTCACCCTGACACCGGATCTGAATGCCGCCTTTCCGGCGGAGGCCGCGCGGTATCTGGGATGGAATGCCGTGGCGCTGATGTGCATGCAGGAGGTGGCCGTTCCCGGGGCACCCGCCCGGGTGTTGCGGGTTATGATGCTGGTCGAGCGCTCCCGGCTCGTGGCACCGGTGCACGTATACCGTGGGGACGCGCGCCGGCTGAGGTCAGACTGGGCCGGGGAGTGAGCCGGCGGCGGAGCCGCGGACGATGGACCCGGAGGGACGCAGGTTGGACGCAGTCGGGCGCAGTTAGGATGATGGGGTCGCATGCAGGGAGAAGCCGAGAAGCGATCGGCCTTAGTGGTGGCGGTCGACGGGCCGGCGGGGGCCGGGAAGAGTACGGTCGCCCGCTTGGTGGCGTCGCGGCTCGGACTGTTGTACCTCGACACGGGGGCCATGTACCGCGCGTTGACTTTAAAGGCGCTGGCGACGGGGACGGACGTGGCCGATCCCGTCCGCCTGGTTCAATTGCTCCAGGAGGCGGACATTCACGTCGCGGAAGATCCGAATCGCCAGTTGCGGGTATGGCTGGACGGGCAGGACGTCACCGTCGCCATCCGTCGGCCCGAGGTGCATGCCACGGTGGCCCAGGTCGCGAGCGTGCCCGGTGTCCGGGCCGGCATGGTGGAACGCCAGCGGGCGCTGGCCGAGTTGGGCGGCGTCGTGATGGATGGCCGCGACATTGGGACCCATGTGCTGCCGAGCGCGCCCTTTAAATTTTTCCTCACGGCGTCCCTCGACGCTCGGGCGGCGCGGCGGCACCGAGAGCTGGCTGCGCGCGGCTTTGAGGTGGACGCGGCGGGGCTGCGGCAGGAAATTATCGACCGGGACCGCATGGACTCCACCCGCACGGTGGCTCCATTGCAGTGTGCGGCCGATGCGCATGCGATCGATACCACCGAGCTGTCGATCGATCAGGTGGTTGACCAGATTCTGGCGGTGATCCGGGGGCAGGTGATTTGACCTGTACTGCCTCTTGTACTGGGTGGTCCGGATGGCGTTGGGGCTCATGTTTCGGCTCCGGCTGGAGGGAGAGCCGGTGCCCAAAGGCCCCACGATCGTGGTGTGCAACCACCTGACCGCGTTTGACCCGCCCACGCTCGGCGCGCTGATGCGGCGGCCCGCTTGGTACATGGCCAAGGCGGAGTTGTTTCGCACCCCCGGGCTTGGCTGGCTGATTCGTCAGGTGCACGCGTATCCCGTGCGCCGCGGCCATCCCGACCGCCAGTCGCTTAGGACGTCGCTGGCGGTCCTAGAGGCGGGGGGCATGCTGATCCTGTTTCCTGAAGGGCACCGCAGCGAGACGGGGGAGCTGCAGGAGCTGCGCCGGGGTGCCGCCTACTTGGCCCGCAAGACAGGGTGTCCCATCGTGCCGGTGGGATTAGTGGGGCGCTATCGGTTTCGCCGGACGGTGACCTTTCAGGTGGGAGGGGCGTTTACCATTCCACCGGAGCAGTCTTTGGATGACGCCAGCTTCCGGATTCGGGAGGCGATTCGAACCCAGATTGCGGTGAATGTGGCGCTTCATCCTGGCAGTGTGGCCGGGGCGGCGGAAAAGGTATAACATGGCTCAGACAACGATGGATGACGATGCCGATGGCATCTTTTAGGGAGGTCTACACGGGGGATGGCGATGGGGACGGACACCGACGAGCGATGGGACAGGAACCACCCGGCACCTGGAGAGCAGCCGCCCAAAGGCCCCGAGGCCAGTGGCGACGAGACCGCGACCGATCAGGAAGCCCTGGAGCAGTCCATGGGCATGCACGCGGGCGGCGATGTGCGGCCCGGGCAAACCGTGACCGGCACCGTCGTACAAATTTCTGGGGACACGGTGCTGGTGGACGTCGGCGCAAAGTCCGAGGGCATCATCCACCTGCATGACCTGTCTCATCGGCGGGCCGACCAACCCGAGGATGTGGTGGCGATCGGCGACCAGATCTCTGTGTTCGTCCTGGGGTGGGAAGGCGACGAGGGCATGCTGCGGCTGTCCAAGCGCCGCGCGGATGAGACCCTCGCCTGGTCGCAGCTGGAACAGGCGCTGAAGTCTGGCGAAGTGCTGGAGCCGGAGGTCACCGAGGTGGTCCGGGGAGGATTGGTTGTTGATGTCGGCATGCGGGGCTTCGTGCCCTCCTCGCACGTAGCGAAAGGATTCGTCAACGACCTGCAGCCCTTCTTGGGCGAAAAGATTCGCGTGCGGGTGATCGAATTGGATCGGTCCAAACGCCGCGCCATTCTATCGCGGCGCGTGGTGCTGGACGAAGAGGGCAAGTCTCAGCGCGAACAATTGTGGGCCTCGATTGAGGAAGGCCAGGTGCGCGAAGGCGTCGTGAAGAGCCTGACTGACTTTGGCGCTTTTGTGGACATGGGCGGGACCGATGGCCTCTTGCACATTTCCGAGATGTCGTGGGGGCGGATCCAGCATCCGTCGGAGCTGCTGAAGGTTGGGGATACCATCCGGGTGAAGGTCCTGCGCCTGGACCGGGAGCGCCACAAGATTTCCCTGGGCCTCCGGCAGGTTAACCCCAACCCCTGGGACCTCGTGGAGGAGCGCTACCCCGAGGGGGCGATCCTGGAAGGCACGGTGGTTCGGTTGGCATCATTCGGTGTGTTCGTGGAGCTCGAGCCAGGCATCGACGGGTTGGTCCACGTCTCCCAGCTGGCGGACTACCGGGTGGAGACCCCGGCTGATGTGGTGAGCGTGGGGGATCGGGTGCGCGTGAAGGTTTTGTACGTCGATCCGCATCAAAAGCGCATCTCCCTCTCGAAGAGGGAGGCCGAATTTGACGACGCTGCGGCGATGGCCGACGAGAGTGGCGCGGCAGAGTCCCCGGCGGAAGACGCGCCAGAAGAGGCGGCGGCCCCGGGCAGGCACATGACCGCCTACCACGCTGGGAACTGGGACGACGAGGACCCCTCCAAGCCGTCCTGACGGACATGGCGCGGCGGAGGGGTCAGGAGGGCACGGCGCCGGCCACGGGGGCCGGCTCCTTGGGCATGAGCAACTCGAGCTGAGCCAGGGCGGGGTAGGCCAGCACGGCCTTTAGGGCGTCCCAGGGGATGAAGGGCAGCACCCCAACGGCCACGGCCCGCGCGAGCGTGAGGTGCCCTAAGAGAACGAGGCCGGCGGCGCCGCCGGCATAGATGGTCAGGAGGGTCGTGCCCAACCCCGCGGCCCGTGCGACGCGGGAAGGCATTCGGCGGGCCGCCAGGCTTCCCAAGCCCGCGGCCGCGGGGTAGGCCAAGAGGTAGCCCCCAAACGGCCCCAGCAGCACGCCGAGGCCGCGGGCGCCGCCCGCAAACACGGGCAGCCCCAGGATCCCGGCCAAAAGATAGACGCCCTCCGCCAGAATGGCGTAGCGGGGCGTCAGCAGGCCCGCGGTGAGAAACACGGCCAGCACCTGCAGGGTGAACGGGACCGGGGAGAGGAACGGTATGGTGATGGCAGTCAGGGCACCGACCGCCGTGAGCGCTGCCATCAGGCCCGCGAGCACCACCCCGCGGCGACGGGCGAAGGGATCAATATGGGGCGCTGACATCGTTTTCAAATGGACTGCGGCTACGTGCCGCGTTCCCCCCTTCGGGCGTCCCCGCCTTGTCAGGCGCGGAAGCCGTTCTAGCGCGGCAACGCTGCCAGGTGCATGCTCGGGCCTTAAGATAGCATGCCGGCTCGACCCGGTATAGTCCCCCGGACCCCCGCCGACTCTAGCTGGGGGGATGCGGTGCACTTGGTGGCGGCGGAAACAGTGATAGCGGCCAGCGTCGTGCTGGTGGCGGCGAGCTGGCCGAAAGCGCGCCGCGCTCCGTGGGCGGGCCGGGGCCGCTGGTGGCTCGGGGGGGCGCTGGCGCTGTGGACGCTGGGTTGGTGGGTCGCGGCGGTGGGCCCCACCAGGAGGCTGCAGCGCCTCGACCTGGGTCTGGCGGCGGGGCTGGTGGCGGCCATTGTGGTGACCGCCCAAGTGCGGCCGCGGCTGCTCCTCGCATGGATTCCTCTCGCGGCGGCCACCGCCGTGCTGCGCCGTGTGGTGCCGGGCGGCGCCCCTCTTGGCTGGCCGATGGGGCTCACAGGGCCAGAGGGGGTCGTGCTGGGGCTCGCCGCCGGGGTGCTGGTGGGAGACCCGGTGCTGGCCGCCGCGGCCGCGGCGGCCAGCGTGAGTGTCGGCACCCTGCTCGAAGGGCCACTGGGCGCGTCCGCGTGGTATCTGGTCAGCGTGGCGGCGGCCGTGGCCTTTGGGGTGGGAGCGCTCCTGGACCGCTCCCACCGATGGGGTGGCTCGGCCCGACAAAGGCTGGTAGACTAGCGGAGCCGCCTGCCGGCAATCCGATACCAGAGGGAGTACGTGGGACCGCGATGTACACGTTGGCGTTGGTCGGGCGCCCCAATGTGGGCAAGTCAGCTCTTTTCAACCGCATGGCCGAGTCGCGGACCGCTTTGGTGCGCGACGAGCCTGGGGTAACGCGCGACCGCCTGTACGCCGAAACCGACTGGAACGGATACCACTTTCGCATCGTGGACACCGGCGGGCTCTGGGAAGCCGAGTCCGAGGATCAGATGCCGGCGTACATGCGCCGGCAAACCGTCATGGCGATCCAGGAAGCGGACGTGGTGGCGCTGGTGGTTGATGCCCAGGCCGATTTGTCAGCGGCCGACGAAGCGGTGGCGGACCTCTTGCGCAAAACCTCCAAGCCCGTGCTGCTGGTGGCCAACAAGGCGGAAGGCCGCGTCGATGTCACGGACATGTATCGGCTGGGCCTCGGGGATCCGATCCCTGTGTCGGCCACCCACGGCCTAAACGTGGGGGACCTGATGGACCTGGTGGTGGAGCGCTTTCCGGGTCCCCCGGAGGCGATCGCGAGTGAGGCGGCCCCGCTGATTCGCGTGGCGATCGCCGGGCGGCCCAATGTGGGAAAGTCGTCCCTGCTGAACCGCCTGCTCGGTGCGGAGCGCACCCTGGTCACCCCCATCGCGGGGACCACCCGGGACGTCGTCAATGCCACGCTCGACACGCCGGCTGGGCGATTGGAGCTCTTGGATACCGCGGGTCTTCGGCGCCCCGCCCGCATCCGCGCGGAGCTGGAGTCCAAGACGGTCCTGCGCACCCTCCAGGCGATTCGCGAGGCCGACCTCGTGCTCATGATGGTGTCGGCCGAGGAGCCCGCAAGCCAGCAGGATCTTCGCATCGCGAGCCAAGTCGTGCGGAGTCACCGGGCGGTGGTCCTGGTGCTCAACAAGGCGGACCTGGTGCCCAGCACGCGGGTGCTCCTGCCGACCCTGCAGGAGCAGTTCGACTTCATCCCGTACGCGACCGTGGTGCCGCTCTCGGTCAAGACGGGCTGGGGCATGGAGCGCCTGTGGGAACCCATCGCAACCGCCTACGCGAATTTCGGCCGACGCGTGTCCACGGGAGCGCTGAATCGCCTGCTCCGGGAAACCGTCGCGGTGGTGCCGCCGCCCACGAGCCGGGGGCGGCCGGTGCGCCTTTACTACGGCACCCAGGTGGGCACGCACCCCCCACACTTTGTGTTCTTTGCCAACGACCCCGACAAGGTGCACTTCTCTTACCGGCGGCACCTGGAGCGCCGGATCCGCGAACGCTGGGAGTTCACGGGCACCCCCGTCCGCCTGTCTTTTCGGCCCCACCGGAGCTCCCAGGGGCCGGACGCCTAAACCAGCGCCCCTTGTGTCGGCGGCCCTTGGCTTGCCGTCGCTCTCTCCACTTGGCCGGCGGTGCGTATCGCTCGGCCCAGCGCTTCATATCGTGTCATGGGCGGACATACGGTGGTGCGGACAGGCGGCCGCCGACGACGGCACCGCGCCGATGAGAACTCCGAGGGACTCCAGCCGAGAGCGGGGAGGGAAGGCGGCGGAATGGAGAAGTTTGATCTCTTGAAGGACCTGGCGGAACGCACCGGCGGAGACGTCTACATCGGGGTAGTCGGCCCGGTCCGCACCGGCAAGTCCACGTTTATCAAGCGGTTCATGGAGCGGATGGTGCTGCCCGCGATCGCGGACCCGAACGAGCGCGAGCGGGCGGTCGATTCCCTGCCGCAGAGCGGGGCGGGGCGGACCATCATGACGACGGAACCAAAGTTTATCCCGGACGATGGCGTCGAGATTCAACTCAACGAACAGGCGACTTTCCGGGCGCGCCTCGTGGATTGTGTGGGCTATTCGGTGGGGGCGGCTCTCGGATACAGCGAGCAGGAGGAGCCGCGGATGGTGCTCACACCGTGGTCGGAGGACCCCATGCCATTCGAGCAGGCGGCCGAAATCGGGACCCGGAAGGTGATTGCCGAGCACTCCACCATCGGAGTGGTGGTCACCACCGACGGGTCGTTTGGGGAGATTGCCCGCGACCAGTTCGTGGCTGCGGAGGAGCGCGTGGTCGCCGAGCTCAAGGAGCTGGGCAAGCCGTTCGGTGTCGTGCTGAACTCTGAGACCCCCACCGACGACCTGACCCGGGAACTGGCCCAGGCGATGGCCGAGGACTATGACGTGCCGGTGGTGCCGCTGAACTGTCAGGAACTGCAGCAGGCGGACGTGGTGCATCTGCTGGAGCAGGTGCTGTACGAGTTCCCGGTGAGCGACCTGTCGGTCGCGCTGACCGGTTGGGCGGCCGCCTTGCCCGACAGCCACTGGCTCGCGCAGCAATTTGCGCGCGCGATGGAGGACGCCCGGGTGGCGGTCACCCGGGTGCGGGACATTGAGGGAGCCGTAGCCGAGCTCCGCGCCCACGAATCCGTGGGGGGGGTGCGACTCGATGCGCTGGAGCTGGGCACCGGCCGCGCGGTGATTCAGGTGATGGCGGAAGATGACTTGTTCTATCGTGTGCTGGGGGAAATGGCCGACCGGCATGTGGCGGACCGCTCCGATGTGATGAAGCTGTGGGGCCAGTTTGTGGCAGCCAAGTCCGAGTGGGACAAAGTCTCGGATGCCATGGCGGAGGTGCGGATCGGCGGATACGGCATGGTGGCGCCGCGGCTGGAGGAGCTGGACCTGGCGGAGCCCGAGCTCATCCGCCGTGGAAACCAGTTCGGCGTGCGGCTCCGCGCCACCGCTCCGTCCGTCCATCTCATCCGTGCGGACATCGAGACCGAGATTACGCCGATCATTGGCACGGAGCGCCAGGCGGATGAGCTGGTGCGTTACCTGATGGAGCAGTTTGAGGACGATCCCAGCCGCCTCTGGGACACCAACCTGTTTGGCAAGCCGCTGCATGACCTGGTGCGGGAAGGAATCCAGCAAAAGCTGTTCCGCATGCCCGAGAACACCCAGGAGAAGCTCCAGGAAACGCTGCAGCGCATCATCAACGAAGGGTCGGGCGGGCTCATCTGCATCATCATCTAAGGAATGAGCGAGGAGCTGGGCCGAACAGAGGTCGACCCCGGAGCGTCCGGGGTCGACTCCTTGCGGAACGGAACTCCCTAGCCGTAGGAGATGCGGGGGTCGACCAGCCCGTACAGCAGGTCGGCAACCAGGTTGCCGATGACCACCAGGATCCCTCCGATGAGGACCGCCGCCATGACGATGGGGTAGTCCCGCTTGATGGCCGCGTTGAAGGTCAGGAGGCCCATGCCTGGGATGTTGAAAATCTCCTCGACGACCAGGGCGCCACTGAAGATGGTGGGGAAGAAGTAGCCCAGAAGCGTGATCAGCGGCAGCACGGAGTTGCGCCACGCGTGCTTGAACAGCACCCGCATTTCCGAGAGACCCTTGGCCCGGGCCGTCCGAATGTAGTCCTGGACCAGCGTGTCGGTCATGGACGTGCGCATGTACCGCGCCCAGCCGGCCACTGTGCCTATGGTGAGGGAAGCGACCGGGAGCACCATGTGGTAGGCCCAGGTGCCGAGGGTGCACGCGGTGTTGGGGTTGCAGAGGTTGCCGGTGGGAAACAGCGGGAGGTCCACCGAAAACCACACGAGCAGCAGGATGGCCAGCCAGAAGCCGGGCATCGAATACAGGAAGTAGTTGATGGCGGTGGTGCTGTGGTCGAACCAGCCGTTCTTGAAGTAAGCCTGCAGGCTGCCCAGCACCACGGCGATGCCATGCGCCAGCACGTAGCTAATGCCCACGATCGCGAGCGTCACGGGCAGCGTCTGCTCGATCAGGGTCGTGACCGGCATCAGGTAGAAATACGAGACACCCAGGTTCAGGTGCAGGAGCTGCCAGGCCCAGATGCCGTACTGGTCCCAGAGCGGCAGGTTCAAGCCGAGCGCGCGGTTGACGGCCGCGACGCGGGCCGGGGTGGCTTTCGGCCCCAGCATGGCATAGGCCGGTCCCCCCGGTGTGATGTGCACCAGCATGAAGCTCACGATGGTCAGCCCAATCACGGTCGGGATGGCCTGGATGATGCGTTGCAGAACATAGCGGCCCATGGCCTCACTCCTTTCGCGCGATCAGTTGCCCAGGAGCCGCGGGTCAAAGGCTTGCCGAACGGCGTCGCCCAGGAAGTTGACCCCCAACTCGATAAACACGATGCAGAGGCCCGGCGGATAGATGACCCACCATGCTCCCTGGAACATCGACTGCATGGCCGTGGACAGCTCCGCGCCCCAGTTGGGCGTTGGCGGCGGGAGTCCCAGGCCCAAGAAGCTCAGCGTGGCAATGCCCAGAATGGCACCGGCCACCTGGAAGGTGGTGGTGACGAGTACGACGCCCATGACATTCGGCAACAGGTGGCGCAGCATGATGCGCCACGTACCGGCGCCCATGCTGCGGGCGGCCTCGACGTAGTCGCGGGTCCGGACGCTCAGCGCCTCGGAGCGCACGAGTCGCGTGACGCCGAACCACGCGGTCCCGGCGAAGATGGCCGTGAGGAGAACGGCATTGGGGGTAAACATCGAGTCCAGGAGGAGCAGCAGAAACAGGCCCGGGATGGCCAGCAGCACATCGATGATGCGCATCAGGACGACGTCGGTCGCTCCGCCCGCCAATGCGCTGGCAAGGCCGTAGATGGTCCCAAACACCATCGACAACAGAGCGGCGATAAAGCCGATGATCAGCGTCAGTTGGCCGCCGAGCATCAGGCGGGCGAGCTCATCGCGGCCGAGCGAGTTGGTGCCTAGGGGAAACCGGGCCGACGGCGGCTGCAGGATTTGGGACAGATGGACGGTGTACGGGCTGGTGTGGTACACGAGCGGGCCCACAAACGAGAACAGCACCATGAAGGCGGTCAGGACAAGCCCAACCCAGGCGAGCGGGCTCGACCAAAAAATTTGCCATTGGCGGTTGCCGCGGGGACCGGTCTCCGGAACCAGCGCGGCCTCCGCCACGGGGGCGCTGAGTTCAGTGGGTGGCACAGCCATGACATTTCGCCTCCCTTGCTATCTTGCTATCGTTTCGTCATATCCTTGGCACATTGAGGGGCGCCGCAAGACTGACAACACCAGAAGTCGCACCGTCGCCACGTCGCGAACGGGGCCAAAACTTTAGGAGAGGCCCGGTGGGACGAAGCCCACCGGGCCTCTCGGAACCGAAGCAACGCTAGTCAGCCCACTAGTCAGTCCACTAGTCAGTCCAGTGGTTGTACCACTCGGTCGTGGTCACGGGATTGTACGCGGACACCAAGCCCTTTAGGGTCTTGTTGCGCACGACGAACCCGTAGTCCTCGGGTGCGAAGATGACCGGCAGTTGCTGAGACGCGATCACCTGGTACGCGTCCATGTTCTTGAGCGTCTGCGACGAACTCGAAACCGCGTACGTCGCGTTGATGGCGGCTGTGAGGGTCGGGTTGTTCAGCCCACCGTAGTTGGCCGCCGAGCCGGGGTTGAACAAACCACCACCGGTTGGGTAGTAGTCGGGCTCGTAGCACCAGCCGCCGCCCCACCAAATAAGCGCCCACTTGGACACCTGCGGTGACGACTGCGAGGCGTCGGCAATGGCCTGGTTGAAGGGCACCGTCTGAATCGTCACGTCAATGCCTTCCTCGGCCCAGTCCTGCTTCATCAGTTGCGCTTCGTTGTCAACCGTGGTAGCTCCGCTGATCACGATGAACGGGAACGACAGCGTCTGGGTCTTGCCGTTGACGGTGCGGGTCATGATCCCTTGGGCGTTGGGCGTCCAGCCGTTCTTCTCCAAGAGCGCCTTGCCCGCCGCCGGGTTGTAGCCGTAGTTCTTCGTAGCCGGGTCATAGTACACGTTCTTCGGCGTCGCCGGGATCACCCCGTGGATCACCGAACCCGACCCGTTCTGCAGGTCCTTGATCATGGCCACTTGGTCCACGCCCATCTGGAGGGCCTGACGGAAGTAGAGCTGGTTGAACAGGCCGCCGATGCCAGCCGCCTGGGTGCTGAAGTTGGGCTGCATGTAGTTGAAGCACCACGACGGCACGCCCGCCTGCACCGTGTAGTACGGCGCCAACTGCCCACGGGCGTTGTAGTACGAGTTGGGCAGGCCGGCCTCGGGGAATTCGTGCCGCCGCATGGCCGCGAACTGAGCGGCGCTCGAAGTGAAGTACTCAAACGTGATGCTCGTGATCGTGGCCTTGGTGGGCCCGGTGTAGTTCTTGTTGGCGACGAGCTTCCAGTACGAGTCGTTCTTGAACCCGCCGAACTTGTAGGGGCCGTCCACCACATTGAAAAGAGCGTTGGAGGGCGAGTTGCCGTACTGCTGAATGAACTTCAGCTCGGTGCTCATGTTGCTGGAGTGGTTCCACACCTGGGGAATCGGAATCAGCTGGGCCAGCGCGTTGTGCTCGAACCAAGTGGGGTTCACCGGCTTGGTGGTCGTGACGACAAACGTGTCCGTCCCGGTCACCTTGCCGCTCTTGATGTCCTGCGGGACGCCGCCGATGCCCATGCCGCACTGGTTCCACACCGCGTTGCTCTGGCTCGCGGCCATCAGGATGTTGTACCCGAGCGCCACATCCTGCGCAGTGACCGGCAGGCCGTTGGACCACTTCCACTTGGGGTTCACCGTAATGGTGTACGTCTGGCCGTTATTGCTCACGGAGACGCCGCTCGCGATGGACCGGCTGTAGTCGATTCCGTCGGTTTTCGAGATGAACAGCAACGGACGATACATCAGTCCGTTGGTGTCTGCGTTGATCGTGCTGCACACAGAGGCGGGGCTGATGGGGAACCACCAGTTGGGTTCGACCTGCACTCCGCCGGGCAGTGTAATGGAGGTGACGCTGGTGGGCGCCTGCGCCGTTGACGCGCCGCAACCCGCCGCTACCAGCGAAACGGATGCTAGCGCCGCGCCCATCCATCCGACTGAACGGAATTTCATAATGTCCTCAACTCCTCCTTGAACGGTGATGCGGTCGTACGACCGTAGCTGGGACCTCAAACGTCATCCGGAGTGCTCCACCCGCAAGGGCCGGTACCGGGTCGGATGCACGACTCGATTCTCGTCGAAACAACCCTCGGTCCGACCTCAAGGAGATCGAGGCACGGATGCAATGACCTTGGGACCCAAGGTCCCCGCAGCGCCGCGTTTCCGGCAGCCGCCGCAGAATCTACATCCTCCCGCGTCACGACACCGGCCGTATTCATTCGCCACCAGTGCCGAAGTTCCTGCAGGAAATCTTCAGGAGAGCGCCAGCGCCCTTCCGCGCTCGCCAGGACTCTTAATAGTAAGAATCACGATTACCTTACGTCGCTCAGCAACTCGGTGTCAACGACGTGCGCCGCTGCCGTCCGAAAATTCACACCCGCGGCAAGGCAGGTGCGAGCTGTTGCCAATGTGCTGCGGCATGCGCTATACTCGGTCCTGACATCGGGCTGTGGCGCAGTAGGTAGCGCGCTACCTTGGGGTGGTAGAGGTCGTGGGTTCGAATCCCGCCAGTCCGACCAGTTGCGGTTGCTGAATCGGCATCGCGGAGATCG
>JAKARZ010000083.1 GCA_021828405.1 Bacillota bacterium | reverse complement strand
ACGTCCTGCGAGCCGGTTTCTTCCACATACGGCTTGACCAGCGCGCTGCTGTCGAGGTAGAGACCCCCGTCCTTCGTCACGGTTCTCCATTACCGCTCGGGCCAGTGACGTGGATTCATCGAACCGCGCGCGCCCGCCATCAGCGCTCAAATGCGCCTTAAGTTTCCGGATTCCCACCGTCACGGGCACAGCCACCCTCCTTGCAGTCCCGCTCTATCCGTACGAGGGACTCCGGCGGACGGTCGGTTCTCGGCTAGCGATCCGAACCGGGCGTGAGGCGCCGACCCATCGCGGTGCCCAGATACTGGCCGTCCGCCACCACTCGGCGGCCGGCCATCCACACGCCTACGACACCTTCGGGCGGGGTCCACGGCTGGTCGAACGTCGAGGTGTCCGCCAGCCGGTCGGGATCCATCAGGACCAGGTCGGCCACGCACCCCGGTGCCACGCGACCACGCTCAGGAATCGAGAAGTAGGCGGCGGGCCCGCCCGTCATGCGCCGAATCGCTTCTTCGGGCGCCAGCAGCGCCCGCTTCACCACAAACTCGCGCCACACGCGCGGAAACGTACCCGTCAGCCGGGGGTGCGGACGGGCGGAGCGCGATCCCAGCACCCCGTCGGTCCCGATCCAGCACTCGCGGTCCTGCAGCACACGCACCAAGTCCCCCTCATCCATGCTGTGCGCCACCATGGTGGCGGCCAGCCGGCTCTCCTGCAGTAGATGAACCAGGCCGTCGAAGGGCGACAGGTGCCGCTCGCGGGCGTACTGGGCCAGGGTCTGGCCCTGCCCCGTCCCGTCAGCCGGGTTCCAGGCCACCACCATGTGGTCGTAGCCGGTGGCCGCCACCATGCTTTCCCACGCGCTGTCGGGGGCAGGATCCTCGCACTCCTGTCGAATGAGGTCCCGCGTGGCGGGGTCCGCCAGGCGCGCCAAGGCCGCGTCGACGCCGCCCTCCAACACCCAGCCCGGCAGGTTGGCGGACACGGAGGTGCTGGAGGCGGTATAGGGATAGGCGTCTAGCGCCACCACCACCCCATCCGACCGAGCCGCCGCGATGTGCCGCAGCGTGTCAGCGGTGCGACCCCAATTGGGTAGCCCAGCCGCCTTGTGGTGGGACAGCTCGAGCGCCACGTGGGTCCGCCGACCGACGGCTAGGAACTCGTCCACGGCCTCCACGAGGCGGTTGCCTTCATTGCGAATGTGACTAGCGTAAACCAGCGGGCGGCCTCTAAACCCCTCCAGAAGCGTCGCCAACTCCTCGGCGTCGGCATAGGAACCCGGCGCATAGAACAGCCCCGACGACAGGCCAAACACCCCGGCATCCAGCGCCTGCTCGAGCCATGCGTGCATGGTGCGGGCCTCCTGGGAATCGGGAGCCCGCCCCGCCATGCCCAGCACCCGCCGCCTGAGACTCCCGTGGCCCAAGAGCGGCGCCAGGTTGGTCACCGGCTGCGCCCGGTCCAGCGCCGTCAGATAGGTGGTGGGGTCTGCGTCGTCGTCCAGAGGGCTCGAGCCGCAGTTGCCCACCACTTCCGTGGTGATGCCCTGCAGCAGTTTGGTGGTGTCGGGCTCGTTCGCGAACGGCGAGCGGTCGGCGTGGGAATGCACATCGATAAAGCCAGGGGCCAACACCAACTCGTCGCCGGCCACCACTGTGGCCCGGCCGTGGGAACGGCCGGGGGTGGCCAGGTAGTCAATCCGCCCGCCATCCAGCCACACATCCGAGGCCCTGGAGGGCGCCCCCGACCCATCCAGCACGGTCACATTGGCAATCACCGTCCGCATCGCGATCCCCCCTTGCGATCCGAAATGGCTCGAACCACCCCTGCCATGACAGCATAGCGGAACCGTCTACTCTGATCGCCGCTGGCCCGCCTCGGATGCGTCGGCGGACGATGGACGGCGACCTGACGCAGAGATGGTCTCCATCACCGCAGGTCTACAGGACCGGACGGAGCCGGTCCTGCCCTGCGACGGACGTGACAGAAGCGTTCGTGGTGAACGGAAAACCTCGTAGCACGGCTAGGGGACCTCTTCGGCTCCCGGGTGCAGGTGGGTCGGTCTGTGGACGCTCGCGACCGGTGCAGGCTCGTTGATCACACCAGAGGGCCCAACGCGGTGAACTCGCATGGCTCCGTCTTCCCGCGCCAGGCCAGGTCATTTCCGACAATCGCCACGCATGGCGCCAGCTGAGCAGTTGCCACGATTAGCGCATCGGGCAGTCGCAAGCGCTGCTCGGCGCGGATCTGGGCGGCCCGCCTCGCCACCGCGCGATCCACCGACAACACCGTGAGCCCGGGAAATCGCTGAAAAAATTCATCAATAGCCGCCAACGCCGCCTGGTCTCCTGTTGCCTCCGGCCGGACGCGAACTTCCGCTTCCGTGATGACGGACACGACGAGCGCAAGCTGCCCCGAGGCCGCCGCTTGGAAAAGCGGCTGCAGCACGGCGGCGTAGCGATCGAAATTCGTCAGGAAATATATAACGGCGTTCGTGTCCAATAGGACTGAGCGCGAGGTCCAGCCGGTCAGGTCGAGTGCCACGCATCACGCTCCTCCCTAAGCCACCGATCCGCGTCGTCCGGGTTGGCAAATGACCGCGAGAGGATGCCAGCAAAGTAAGCGACGGGGTCGTCCGGCACCTTGCGCAAGCGAATTTCATCCCCCACGAGCGTCACCCAGACGTGGTCATGCGGACCGATGCCCGCCTGCTTGGCCAATTCGCTTGGCAGTGTCAGTTGCCGCTTGCTGGATATCTTAATTGCCGGCATGAGAACATCTCCTCCCCCAACCGTACTGTACTACTTTACCATGGCGCCAAACCTCGGACAAAGCTATCAGACCTTCGCCGAGCACCTGCTAGAGTCCAGCACCCTGCGTTGCAGACGGAAAATCTGCCTCGCACTTCAATTGCCAGGACCATCCGGGCTGCCAATCCAACGGGCCGTCCAGCAGGTCCTCTAAGGATCGTCCGCCGAGATGCACGGCCAACCCCAGTCGCGTGGCCACGTGGCCCACAATTAAGACCGGTTCGGTCGGGGCCAGGCGGCGAAGGTCCTCCACAAACCAGCCCACCCGTTGCACCGCCTGGCGCCAGCTTTCACCCCCAGGGTAGGGCTGGTGCAAGAACTGTCCGCGGTGCGCGTGCACCCGGGCTGCCTCCACGCCGTTCCAGTCGCCGTAGTGGCATTCACGGAGCCGCCAGTCCAAGAAAAGCGGCAAGGTCGGTGCCGCCAGCCGAGCGGTCTCTACAGCGCGCCCCAGGTCGGAGGCATAGATGCGCCCGATGCTGCGGGCCCGGATGCGCTGGCCCAAGTCAACAGTCTGGCGCCGCCCAATGTCCGACAACTGCCCGGGATGCCACCCCGTGGCGACGTGTTGTTCGTTGTCCTCGGTCGTTGAATGCGTTTCAAACCAGACCATCGTTGACATGGCCATCAACGCTCCTCTCGTTCGGATGGCCCGGGCCGCTTGGCGTCCACGTGCGGGCCAATGCGGCCAGTCGGGACACCGTCGTCCCGTTGCGCGAGGTTATCGGCACTTTGAGCTGGCGCTCCAGCCATGCGTTGCTGAGCGGCGACCCACGCACCCCTTGGCGGTACCCAATGTATACGGCGTCAGACCCCACGGTCAGGCGGTCCGACGTCGCCGGCACCCGCGAGGGCAGCGCGGCCAGGCGGTCGGGGTCGGGAGATTCCACCCAAAAGGCCACGTAAACCGCCTCGCCCAGCGGTGCGACGGGCGCTGCCTCTGCCACCCGGGCCATGGTGGCCGGTGCGACGACGGCCACCGGGACGGGTTCGGCAAGCCGCTGGGCCAGCGCCCGCTCGAGCCGCACGCGGACCTCTTCGCCCGATGCGTCCGCCGCCACCAATAGGTTGCCGGTCTGGATATACGTCGCCACGTCGACAAAGCCACAGGCCAGCACCAAGGACCGAAGTTCCGGCATTTTGACCCAGCGACGGCCGACGTTGAGCCCGCGCACCAGCGCTATCCACACGGCCGGACGGCGTGGCTCAGCCACGGCGGTCGCCCGCTCCCAGAACGCACCACATGGTCCAAGCCTCGTCAGCCGCCACGCGGCTTGCCACGCGGACGAAACCCAGGCGCTGGTACAACCGTCGAGCGGGATTCTTGGCGTGCACCGACAGCGACAGTCCCGGGTGACCCGCGGCCTCGGCGTCCGCCAAAAGTTGCCGCAACAGCCGCGTCCCGATGCCCTGCCCCCGATAGGACGGCATGAGTGCAATGGTCACCTCCGGCACCTCGGGTCCCACAAAGCCGTAGCCGGGATTAGACGCCGGCAGGCGCCGATGCCACGCTGCTCCCACCGGCCCCGTCGGCGTCTCGGCCACCAGCCCGCGGTCGCCGGGGTGCGCCGGAAACCCGGCCAGGTAGTGGCTCACTCGCGGATCCCGCAGCACGCTCACGGGCGGGGGCGTCTGCCCCGGCGGCACAAAGATGGCTTCATATAACACATCCCACAAGAACGGCAGGTCTTCCGCCGTGGCGGCCCGCAGCGTGGGCGTTACCATGTCTCGTCAGCCACGACCGCACCCACCCCCCTTGCCTCCGCCGCCTCGGCCGCCCGCGCCAACAGCGCCACCTCGGTCCCAGGCAGGCCGTGGGACAGAAACAGGGTCACCGCAGCCAGGTCGCGGATCCCGTCGGTGTACGGTGTGCCATACAGCAGAAAGTCCCGCTCCCCCTGATACTGTTCAGGCACGTCCGAGGCAACCAGCGCCGCACGTCTCGTCAGATCCAGGCCGATCTCATGCGCGTCCCAGGCCTTCGGCCCCCGGGCGTTCACGTGCACGCCCGGCGCGTCGGCGCGGGTCGCCGTCACGAGGATGTCGGCGGTCCGCGCGACGTGTTCGGCGTTGGGTGCCGGCTCCACGGGGAGGCCGAATCGCTCGGAGGCTTTCGCCGCATCGGCGGCCAGTCGGCTGGCGTCGCGACGGTACACCCCCACGCGCTCAATGGGCCGCACGGCGGGCCACCTCCAGCTGCATCCACCCCTGGGCACCAAACCCGATGATGCCCAGCACCCGGGCATCGGGTTGGGCCATCACATCGGGAGCCACGCCCCCGATGGCCCCCGTCCTAAGGTGCCCCAAGGTCGGCCCGATGGCGAGCGCCCGGAGCGTCCCGTCGGCACGCCACAGCGCGGTGAGCTGGTCTCCCCGGGACACTCCGGTCATGTAGAGACGAAGTCCCACCTGACCGTGGAGCGCGCCGGGCGTCCAGCGGAGGCCCACCACCCCGGCCGTGAAGCCGTCGCGCGGCGGACTCACCAAGTGCCCGTCGGCCCGGGCCCGAAGGACCCCGCGCATGGCCGCGACCGCGTCGGCCATGGTGAGCACCCGGGTCACATCCTGGTCCAGAAGGATGCGCATGCTCCACCTCCTCTGTCTACCGGATCCTAGCCCGTCCGCCCTCATCGGTCCATCCGCCGACGGACCCACGGACAGTCCGCGCCACCAAGAGACTGATCCCGAGACCAATTCGCCCTCACCAACATGGTGCGTCATACTGATTCGAGGACCGCGGCCCGCTTCCCCAAGCCACCCGGCCCGGGCCGCGGGAAGCGGCCGTGCGCCCGCGGTGCCCCGCTCAGGTTTGCTAAAGGAGACGCCCATGGCCGTGCCGGCCCGTGGCAGTGATGAAAAAGGGCTCTAGCGGCCCGCTGGAGACCCAGCGACCGAATCTAGGAGTTGTGGTCGCGTTCGTACGCTCGTCTGCCGGTAGTATGCCCGAGGTATTTTTCAAGGGAGGCTGACTATGACCCCATCCGACTCCAGCCCGGTTGCCACACCTGGCCGGCTGCCGCGCACTGTGCTGCCCAAGCGCTACGAACTGGAAATCACCCCCGATCTGGACGCTGCCCGCTTTGACGG
>JAKARZ010000003.1 GCA_021828405.1 Bacillota bacterium | reverse complement strand
GCTGGTGCACGCTGGGAGCCCCCGTTGCCATCGGTCTGGCGGCTCCTTGCCGACCCCGGGAGCTCAAATCCTTGGCTAAGATATCAAATATCCCCGGAAGGTTCGAGCCGCCTCAGTTATTAAAGGGTGGTCCCTGAGCCCAATGCCATCAGTTGGACGCTGGCCATCGAACGTAGAGGCTGTCGGGAGTCGAGTCCAGCCGCTTCTTCGCTCCTTCGGTCAGACGTTCCCCGGCGACCATGGGCCGACTCCGTCCCAACGCCCGGCTCAAGAGGACGGCGCGCCGGATCGCCCGATCTACATCATGCACATCGACGGTAACCGACAGCTCGACGGCTAGCCACACGTCGCCCGCGGCGTCGCGTGCGTGGACTACCGCGTCCAGGCTGCGGACGTCCTTGGCCTCGTTCTCGTCCAAGAGTCCGGCGTCGACGGCGTCCTCGATGTTGGCAACCCAATCTGCTGTTGGGATGACGCGCGTACGCCGCAGCCCGATGTTGCCAAGATGGGCGGGGGCGCGCCGGGCAAACTGCTGTTCCAACGAGGCGCCGTCTAAGTTGGCCAGTCGATTTTCGGTTTGCCGCTGAAATTGGTGCAGGTCCGAAGTCAAGGCGTCTATGCGCCCGGCCAAGTGCTCGTCCGCTGCGCGAAGTTCGGCAAACTGGGCATCGGCACGCGCTTGAGCGGCGGCGAACTGGGCATCGGCGCGGGCCGTGGCGGCCGCAATTTGCTCGGCCAGGCGCTGGTCCGCTGCACGAAGCTCGGCAAACTGGGCATCGGCACGCGCTTGAGCGGCGGCGAACTGGGCATCGGCACGCGCTTGAGCGGCGGCGAACTGGGCATCGGCGCGGGCCGTGGCGGCCGCAATCTGCTCGGCCAAGCGCTCGTCCGCTGCACGGAGCTCGGCGAAGCGGGCCTCCGAGGCGGCCGCGTTCGCCACGTATTGCTGGTGATTACGCTCCTGCGCCGCCAGCATGGAGGCCAACCGTTCGTCGACGAGAGCTTCCGCAGCCGCTAGGGCATGGAACTGCTCTGGCAAAGCAAGCACTTCGTCGCTAAGGGTCAGACGACGAAGCTCCCGCTGCCAGTCTGGATTTTTGTCCAGCAGAATAACTAAATCATGGAAATCCGCAACGGTGAAGGCCACCGCCCATCCCTCCAGCTGCTACGGTTCATTATAGCGCACCCCGTGTACGGCGTCGGCTTGGATTCTTTGGAAGAAGGAGCGTCGGGTTGGTTGGCCTCCCCCTGGCGACGGTCGGGTGTCGGCGCCCAGGGTGGCGCCACTTGCCCCGAAGTCTACCAGTCCGTTAGCGTGGCGTGAAATATCAGGTATCATAAGTAGATAACGCATCGGGCTGCGTTGGGGGTGTTGCCATGCTGAAACTTTGGCGCTTTCTGCGTCCGGACCGCTGGCTCGTGGTGTGGGCGCTCCTGCTGACGTTCCTACAGACCATGTCCACGCTGTACCTGCCGACCCTGATGGCCAACATCGTTGACCACGGCGTGATCACCGGGCACGTCGGCTACATCGTGCGGGTGGGTGCCGTGATGCTGGTGGTGACGGTGGTGGGCGGCGTGGCGGCGGTGTTGGCCAGCCTCTACACCGCACACGCCATGGCGGGGTTTGGCCAGCGCATTCGCGGCCGCCTCTTTCGGCATGTTGGGGCCTTTACGCTGCGCGAGTTTGACCACGTGGGCACCAGCTCCCTCATTGTTCGCACCACCAACGACGTAATGCAGGTGCAGCAGCTGGTGGGCATGATTCTTCGGATGATGGTGATGGCGCCACTGACAGCCATCGGTGGGATTATGCTGGCGATCTACACGGATGCGAGGCTCACCTGGATCGTGGTGGTGTCCCTGCCGCTGATGGCGTCTATCATCGTGCTGGTCATGGGCCGTGGGCTGTCGCTGTTCCGCGCCATCCAGACGAAAGTGGATCGGCTGAACCGGGTGATGCGCGAAAGCTTGACCGGTGTCCGCGTGATTCGGGCGTTCAATCGCGCCGACTACGAAGTGGAGCGATTCCGCGGCGCGAACCAGGACCTGACCGGCACCTCGGTGGCGGTGTTTCAGCTGATGGCCATCGCGATGCCCGCCGTCATGCTGGTGATGAACCTGTCCGTCGTGGGCGTGATGTGGTTCGGGGGCTTGGAGATCAACGCGGGCACCCTGCAAATCGGTCAGCTGATGGCGTTCATCCAGTACGTCATGCAGATCATGTTTGCTGTCATGATGGTGTCCATGATGGTGTTCATGATCCCTCGCGGTCAAGCCTCGGCCCTGCGCATCAACGAGGTCTTGGCCATGGACACGGACATCACCGACCCACCGAGCGGCGCCGGCGGCCCGCGCGACACCGAGCGCGGGCAGGTCACGTTCGACCATGTGACGTTCTTTTATCCCGGGGCCGAAGAGCCGGCGCTGTCGGATATCACGTTTACGGCGCGGGCGGGTGAAACCACCGCTATCATCGGAGGAACGGGCGCCGGCAAGTCCACGCTCGTGAACCTCATCCCTCGGTTCTACGACACGACCGCAGGCCGGGTGCTCGTAGGCGGCCACGATGTTCGGCAGTGGACGCAGGAGGCCCTGCGGGCCGAGATGGGTTACGTCCCCGCCCGCGCGGTCTTGTTCTCGGGCAGCGTGGCCGACAACATACGCTACGGGGATCTGGCGGCCGACGACCACGCGGTTCGCCGCGCGGCAGCCACCGCGCAAGCCACGGAGTTCATCGACCGGCTGCCGGATGGGTTTGACACCATTATCAATCAGGGCGGCGCCAACCTGTCGGGTGGCCAGAAGCAGCGACTGGCGATTGCGCGCGCGCTGGCGCGGCGAGCGTCCATCTATCTCTTTGACGACTGTTTTTCGGCGCTGGACTATCGGACCGACGCGCAGCTGCGCCAGGCACTGCACAGCGAGGTGCACGGCGCCACCGTCATCATCGTGGCGCAGCGGGTCAGCACGGTGCGGGACGCCGACCAGATCATCGTCCTCGACGACGGGCGCGTGGCCGGCTCGGGCCGGCACCCCGACCTGATGCAGTCCTGCGCCGTGTACCGGGAGATTGTGTCGTCGCAGCTGTCCCCGGAGGAATCGGCATGAGCGTGAACAACCGCCAAGCGGGGCCAGGAGGCCCCGGGCCGGGGGGCTTTGGGGGCGGCGGGGCCATGGGGCTGGTCATGCCGGTGGAGAAACCCAAGAACGCCCGCGGGACGTTCGTGCGGCTGTTGGCCTACTTCAAGCCGTCATGGCCCCTGCTGACCGTGGTGGTGGCGGCCGCCATTCTGTCGACCGTCTTCAGTGTGCTGAGCCCGAAGCTTCTGGGCAACATCACCACCGACCTGTTCGTCGGCGTCGTTCAGAAACTGCACGGGGTCCCGGGGGGCGGAGTAAACTTCCCGGACATCGTGCACCTCCTGGCGGACCTGGCGCTTCTCTATGTGTTCAGTGCCGCGTTCAACTGGGTCCAGCAGTACGTCATGGCGGGTGTGGCGCAGCGCACGGTGTTCACCATTCGGCAGCAGGTGGCCGAGAAGCTGCCCCGGCTGCCGGTCGCCTTCTTCGACACGCACCCCCACGGCGAGGTGCTGAGCCGGTTTGTGAACGACTTCGACAACATCAGCAGCACGCTCCAGCAAAGCTTGACGCAGGCCATCACCGCGGTGGTCACGTTTATCGGGGTCGTCATCATGATGCTGACCATCAGCCCGCTGCTGACGCTGGTCATCGCGGCCACGCTGCCGCTGTCGTTCATCGTGACGAAGGGCATCGCCGCCCGCTCCCAGCGGTACTTCCTGGCTCGCCAGCGGCAACTCGGGGAGCTTAACGGCCACGTCGAGGAGATGTACACCGGCCATCTGATTGTGAAGGCGTTTGGCCATGAACGCCGCTCCGTCCAGCAGTTTGAGGCCATCAATAGCCGACTGTATGAGTCGACCTGGAAGGCACAGTTTGTCACGGGCATCATCATGCCGCTCATGAACGTCATCGGCAATCTGGGCTACGTGCTGGTGGCCGTGATCGGGGGGGTGCTGGTCACGCGCGGTGCCATTCCCATCGGGGATATCCAGGCGTTTATCCAATATGCCCGCCAGTTCACCCAGCCCATCACGCAGCTGTCGAGCATCTCCAATGTCATTCAGTCGGCGCTGGCGTCGTCCGAGCGCGTGTTTGAGATCCTCGATGAGCCGGAGGAGCCGCCGGACCCCGTGCCCGCCGCCGACGTGTCCTCGCCCCGCGGCACGGTGGCCTTTACGGACGTGAGCTTTCGCTACCAGCCAGCCGAGCCGCTCATCGACCATCTCAGCATCGCCGTGCCCGCCGGGGCCATGGTGGCCATTGTGGGGCCGACGGGGGCGGGCAAAACCACCCTGGTCAACCTGCTGATGCGCTTCTACGACGTCCAGCACGGGCAGATCACGGTGGACGGGCACAATGTGTCGACCCTGCGCCGCCACCGCCTGCGGGAGCTGTTCGGCATGGTGCTGCAAGACACGTGGCTGTTCCACGGCACGATCCGCGACAACATCGGCTACGGGCGGATCGGTGCCACGCCCGAGGACATTGTCGCCGCCGCCCAGGCGGCGCACGCGGATCACTTCATTCGCACGCTGCCGGACGGATATGATACGGTCCTGAACGAGGAGGCGTCCAACATCTCCGCCGGGCAGCGGCAGCTTCTGACCATCGCGCGCGCGTTTGTGGCGGATCCCCCGATCCTCATTCTCGACGAGGCGACGAGCAGCGTGGACACCCGCACCGAGGTGGCCATTCAGCATGCCATGGCGAACCTCATGCGGGGGCGCACGAGCTTTGTCATTGCCCATCGCCTCTCGACGATTCGCGAGGCGGACCTCATTCTGGTCATGGACCACGGCCGCATGGTCGAGCAGGGCACGCACGAAGGGCTCCTGGCGCGGGGGGGCTTTTACCACGACTTGTACGAGAGCCAGTTTGCCGGCCGCGAGGACGTGGCAACGGCGGCACTCTGACGAGAGGAGGAGGATCGGCATGCCGCCGGTGCTGGACCAACACGGCGACCAAGCCTGGAGCGCTGTGCGCGACCGGTTTCCCCTGCTGCGGGAAACGACCTATCTCAACTGTGCGGCGATCGGACCCATGCCCGATTTTCTTCTGGAGACGTATCAGCAGGCGGTGCTGGATCGCCAGCACCTCATTGGAGGCGACGCCGCCTCGCGGGCCAGCGCGGGCCTCGCTCAGTATCTGGGTGTCGACAGCGCAAGCCTTTCTTTTTGGACCAACACCACCCAGGCCATCAACGTGGTGGCAGGATCGGTGGACTGGCAGGCGGGCGACGAGGTCGTGGTGAACGCCGGCGACTTTCCGTCAAACGTATTGCCCTGGCTGCGGCTCCGCGACCGAGGCGTCGTGGTGAGGGCGGCCGGACCGGAGGCGGGCCGGCTGCCGTTGGAAGCCGTCGCCGCCCAGGTGACCGACCGGACGCGCCTGGTGGCACTATCCCACGTGATGTACCAAACCGGATACCGGGTGGACCTGGACGCCCTGGGGCGCTTCCTGCATCAGCGGGGCATCCTCCTATCCGTGGACGGCATCCAGGCGCTGGGCCTGATGCGCCCTCCGCTGACGCACGTGGATTTCTACATGGGTGCCTCGTTCAAGCACCTGCTGGGCCCGAGGGGCCTGGGGCTTCTGTACGTCCGGCCGGACGTGGCGCAGCGGCTCACGCCCGCCATGGTGGGGTATGCGTCCGTGGCGCTGGACATGGATGAGCCGGGCGCGCTGGCGGATCTGGCCCAGGGCCGCACGTCCCTCCGATACCGGGACCGCGCTGGGCGCTTCCAGCTGGCCCACGTCAACACCGAGGGGCTCGGGGCGCTGGCGGACCTGCTGATGTTTTTCGACGCGTTGGGATGGGATGCCATCACCGACCGGGTGCAGCGTTTGGCGGGGTTGGCGCTTGAGGGGCTCGGTGGCGTGTCGGGGGTGCAATTAGTGACGCCGACGAACGACGCCGAGCGCTTGTCGCTGGCGGTGTTTCGCGTAGACGGCTGGGACGCCCGCGCCGCCGTGGACCGGCTGGCCGAGCAGCACATCGTGTGCGCCGCCCGCGAAGGGGCGGTGCGTGCCGCTTTCCACGTCTATAACGACGCGTCGGACGTCGAGCGGCTGGTGATGGCCGTCCGCGGCTTGGCCCAGAGCCGATGAAGGGCCAGCGGGAAGGAGACTTCTCGGTGACGGTGGTGGACTGGCTCCTGGAGGGCGCCCCGGCCATCCGCTGGCAGGTCATGCGCGATCTGACAGGGGCGCCCCCAGGCGCGGTGGCCGCCGAGCGAGTCTGTGTGGCGACCGAGGGATGGGGCGCCGCCTAGAACCATGGGTGGGACTCCACGATGCATGTGCTCTGGCTTTTGGCGACCCTCGGCCTCGATCCCGCGAGCGCTTCCGCGCAGCTGTCGGTGGCGCGGGTGTGTGACCGTGTGACCTGGCGCGGCGGCGGCGGGCGCGTATTTCCGCCAGGACGTATCGCCCCTGGTTGACAGACTGCTGTCGGAGCAACTGCCGGATGGGGGGATGGAACTGTGACGCGCCCGAGTCGGCGCGGTCGTCGTTCAACACCACGATCTGCGTGCTGGAAGCGTTGCTTCAGTACGAGCTATCGAGCGGCAGACGCGATACCAGGGCGGCCCGACTCCTTGGAGAGGAATAGCTCCTTGAGCGGCACCTCGGCCGGCGACGGTCGACCGGCGAGCCGATCGTGCGGGACCGCACAAGCGGGGCGGACTGGCGGTGCTTCGCGTTTCCCACGTGGTGGCACTACGATGTGCTCCGAGCGCTGGACTACCTGGCCCAGGCGAGGGCCGATCCGGACCCGCGGGTGGATGAAGGAGTGGCTCTGCTGTGCGCCCGGCGCGGTGCGGGCGGGCGCTGGCCGCTCGACGTGAGCTACGTCGGCACCATGCCCGTGGACCTCGGCGAGCGCATGGGTGCTCCCAGCCAGTGGAACACGCTGCGCGCACTCCGGGTGCTGCGCTGGGCCGACGGCTGCGCGTGACCGGGCCGACCCGTCACCCGAATACACCCAGGGCCAAAGGCGGTTGGCTCGTGTGATGTGCGGCGCCGTGCTGACGGGCCGGTGCGGGCGGCCGCCGCTCCCCCAGCCGGCGAGGCTGGCGCGCGGGTCCGTCCTGGGAACCGGTCTCCGGTCCGTACGCTAGCGCCCGAGCAGTTCCGCTACGCGAAAAGCCAGGTCCACCGACTGTCGACCGTTTAGGCGCGGGTCGCAGGTGGTTGTGTAGCGCAGCCCAAGATGCTCGTCGGTGATTTCATCCGTGCCCCCCAAGCATTCCGTCACGTTGTCGCCGGTGAGCTCCAGATGGATTCCCCCAGGCCATACGCGCTCCTCAAGACAGGCGTGGAAGAATCCCCCGACCTCGGCCACCACGTCTTCAAAGCGGCGCGTCTTGTGCCCGTCCGCATTGACGAACGTGTTGCCGTGCATCGGATCCGACGCCCACACTACCGGATGGCCCGAGTCCCGGACCGCCGCCAGCAGCGGGGGTAGCCGCTCGGCCACCTCAGAGGCCCCCATCCGGGCAATGAGGACTAGTCGGCCCGGCACCCGGTCGGGGTCCAGCTGGTCGCAGATGGCCAGCACTTCCTCCGCAGTGGCCGACGGGCCCAGCTTGACCCCCAGCGGGTTCTGGATGCCGGACAGGTACGCCAGGTGCGCGCCCCCGAGTTGCCGGGTGCGCTCCCCTACCCACAGGAGGTGAGCAGAGGTGGCAAACCAGTCCCCCGTGAGGGGATCGCGGCGAGTGAGCGCCTCCTCGTATCCCAGGAGCAACGCCTCGTGAGAGGTCCAAAACTCGGTTTCCTTCAGCGCCTGCACGTCTCGCACCCCGCACGCCTCCATGAAGCGGATCGCCCGATCGATGTCTGACGCCAATTGCTCGTACCTCCGGCCCCCGGGGGTGGAAGCCACGAATTCCTGGTTCCAGACGTGCACCTGATGAAGGTCGGCGTAGCCGCCGCGGGTGAAGGCCCGGAGCAGATTCAGCGTGGCGGCCGACTGATTGTAGGCTGCGATCATGCGCGTAGGGTCCGGGATCCGCGCTTCCGGCGTGGGGGCGTCGTCGTGGACGATGTGTCCCCGAAACGACGGCAGCGTGACCCCGCCGACCACCTCCGTGTCTTCGGAGCGCGGCTTGGCGAACTGGCCGGCGATGCGCCCGACCTTAATGACCGGCACCCCGGTGCCGTACGTGAGGATGGCGGACATTTGGAGAATGACCTTCAGCCGATCCCCGATGTTGGCGGCGGTAAATTCTTTAAAGGACTCGGCGCAGTCGCCAGCCTGCAGCAGGAAAGCCTGGCCGCTCGCGACGCGCGCCAGGCCCTCCTGGAGCGAGCGCGCCTCGCCTAAAAACACCAGCGGCGGCTTGTCGGCCAACTGCGAGAGTACCGAAGCCAGCCGGTCCTCATCGGGCCACGACGGCTGCTGTGCGGCCGGGTAGTCCCGCCACCGACTCGGGGTCCACGTGCTCATCATGTCTCCATCCTATCATGCTGGGTCATGCGGCCCGCGCCGGCGGACCCGCTGGCCTACCGGTATAATGAGCGCAGCGGCGATGCAGGGGGGACCTCCCATGGGGCGAGTGCTCCTGGTGCCCGGCGGCCTGGGACCCCATATGGGTGCGGGCGCGGTCCATGATGCGGCGGCGCGGGGTCTTGAACGCTCCGGATGGGACGTGCTGGGCGCGCCTTTGATGCTGGGTGAGCCCGGCACGGTGGAGGCCATGGTCCGCCAGGTGGGAGGGCGGGTGCACTCCGTGCCGGTCCGCGGGGGCGAGCCGATTCGCTATGGCGCCTTGGCAGACGGCACGGCCATTCTGGATCGGACGGCGATTCGCGAGCACGGAACTCAGGGCCTCGCGGCGGCGTTGCGGCGCGTGTGGGAAACCAAGCCCCGCCGCGTGCTGCTGGCCTTGGGCGGCGTTCGCCAAACGGACTTTGGGCGGGGGCTGTATGAGGGCCTCGGGGTGGAGCCAGGCAACGGGCTAACCCGGTGGCCGCTGCCCGCACCGGTGACCCATCTGGTGGTCGAACCCAGCACGGTGCCGGTCGCCGGGCTGCGCGCCCGAGACTGGGTGACGCGGCTCGAGGAGTGGCGCGGGCGCCCGGTAGGGCATTACAGCGGGGAGCTGGGGCCGGCCCTGGCGGCCCTGGGTGTCGATGCCCGCCCGGCCGCCGCCTACCTGGTCCACTACCTGAAGCTGTCGGCGGCGGTCGAGACGGCCGATTGGATTTTGACGGCGATACCCACCGTGGGTCCCACCGTGTATGGGGGCATCGCGGCGTGGGCGGCGGATACCGCTCGAAAGAACCAGCGGCCGACGTGGATTTTGGTGGGTCAGCTGTTGCGGGGGTATCAGGAGCTCTATCGGACGGGTCCGGCGGGGCTGTACCCGCTGCTGGATCAGATTCAAACCCAGCGGCAGTCGGAGCGGCGGGCGGTGATCCTGGTGGAGCAGGCGGCGTACCGGCTGGGTGTGGTGATGCAGGCAATCCTGGCACCGGCCGTCGCGTCTGGCCGGAGTCGGCGCCGTGAGAGGAGCAGAGAGCATGATGACCACGCGCATGAATCCCTACGAGACGGTGACTTGGAGCGTGAACCCCGAGACCCGGGTGGGGCTGTTGACGCTTAATCGGCCGGACGCCCTGAACGCATTCACGAACCAGATGCTTGACGAGCTTGGCGACGGCGTCAAGCAGGCGGAGCGCGACGGGTCGGTAGGTGCGCTGGTCATCACCGGGGCGGGCCGGGGATTCTCCGCCGGTCAGGACTTGAAGGAACACGAGGCCAACGACGGGGCGGCCATGGTCGGGGATCATCTGCGCACGCGGTATCATCCCATCATCGAGCGGCTGTACGGCATGGCCAAGCCCACGCTGGCGGCCGTGAACGGGGTGGCCGCGGGTGCCGGCATGAGCCTCGCGCTGGCGTGCGACCTTCGCGTGGCCGGCCCCCGCACCCGGTTTGTGCAGGCGTTCGTGGGGGTGGGCCTCGTGCCCGACTCGGGGTCGACGCATCTCCTGCCGCTCCTGGTGGGGCCCGCCCGGGCACTGGAGATGGCGCTCACCGGAGCGCCGGTGGATGGCGAGACGGCATTCGCCTGGGGCTTGGTGAACAGGCTGGTGGCCGATGACGCGGTGCTGGAGGCTGCGACCGGGTGGGCGGCCCAGTTGGCGGCGCAACCGCCCAAAGCCGTGGAGCTCATCAAGCGCGGGATGCGGCGGGGAGGCCTGCGGATCCTGCAGGACGCGCTGCAGTACGAATCCTGGCTGCAGGCGGCTGCCGCCGCCACCCAAGACCATCGCGAGGGGCTTCAAGCCTTTCTGGAGAAGCGGCCCGCGCGTTTTACCGGCCGCTAGCGCGGCGAATCAACAGACGGCCGCGGTGGTGGGAGCCGGCACCATGGGGCGCGGCATGTGTCGTTGGTCGACCCCGTGGGGGAGGCGGCCGTGTGCGGCCAAAACGCGAGGTGGGCCGCTTAGACGCGGGAGGTGGGCCACGGCCGGCACGGCGGCTCTCTATGAGGCGGCCACGGGATATGACGCCGTGGTCAGCCCTCCCGCCTGGGCGATTGAGGTCGCGCCGGAAAACCTGCACGGGAAGCCGCGCCTGTTGGTTGACAGGGGCCGTCGCTGGCCGCCCGAGACGCGGCTCGCGACCAACAGGTGATCGACTCCCTCGCGACGGGGGCGGCTTGGACCCGCGCCACCTTTCCACTCACGGCGCGGCTGGGGAAAACGGCGGTTCCCGGCCCGGACCGGCCAGGGTTTCTTGTCAACCGCCTGATGCGGCATTTTACCCGGAAGCGCTGTGCATCGTGGAAGAGCAGGTCACCTCCCCCGAGGCGGTGGACCGCGTGATGGAAGGGGCCGGAGTCCCCAGGGGGCCGTTTCGGCTCATGGACCTTGTGGGCATCGACGTGAATCTGGCCGCGACCGAGGCCGTCTATGCGCAGATGGTTGGCGAGGACCGCTACCGCCCACGTCCTTTTCAGGTCATGATGCGGGAGAAGGGGTGGCTGGGTCGAAAGAGTGGCCGGGGGTTCTCCGACCATGGGACGCCGTCGGTTGCGGCGGCGGAGGCGAAGGCCGGCACGTTGCCCGGCTCGCTCTCCGGTGGCTTGGTCAAGGGCCCGCTCACCTTCCAGGCGGCCTGGCGAGCATTGGGACTCGCGGGCCGCCTGGCGTCGGAGCCGCCCGAGCCGGGCCTCCTGCGGCGGGTGGCGGATCCCGATCCGGGCCCCACCCCCCCGCGCGCGGTCGAACCCGAGACGTGGGTGGTGGCGAACGGCACCCGGCAGCACCAAGCGGCACTGTCGGTGCGCTGGGGAAGACCGGTCCTCGGCTTCGATCCTGCGCTGGTGCAGGAGGCCGCCGCGATCTTTGCGCCGCTTTGCGCTGAGCCCGTGGAAGATGCCTACGGCCATGTTTTCAGCCGGGTCGTGGCGACGCGGGCGGACGAAGCGCGGCGATTTGGCCCGCGGCTCGATCGTGACCTGGTCACCCGGGCGGTCCGCCTGGGGGTCAATCAGTCGCGCGGGCCCTTTGAATGGCTTGCGCTGCTCGGGGCGCGGCGTGTGCTGGGGGTGCATCTGCTGCAGGCGGCCGAGCAAGACGCACCGGCAGGCAAGGACACCTGAATGGGGGCGCGGGCGACCATGGCGCGGAACACGGCCGGCGAGCGAGGAGCAAGACAGAGTGGGACAGAGGGTCTCGCCGTGCTGCGGGAACTGATTTTCGGCCGCGCCCGCCTGAATGTGAACGGAGGCGCTGTTGCGCGGGGTCACCCGCTGAGGGCGAGCGGGGCACGTATTTTGACGACGCTGCTGTACGCTATGAAGCACCGAGGGTCCAGCGCGGCCTGGCAACCATGTGCATCGGCGTGGGTCAGGGCATTGTGATCCTGGTTGAGCGCGTGTAGCGGCATCTCGGCCAACGAGACCCCAAACCCATCGGTGAAGGAGCACGATATGAGCAGGAGCATGAGCCTGAGCGCCTTGGAGCAGTCGGTAGCGTTTGTGAAGGCGTGGCTGCCGGCGCGGTTTGCGAGTGCGGAGCTGCCGGGGATGGCGGTGGCCGTCTCGCATCGCGGATCGCTGCTGCTGAACGAGGCGTATGGCTGGGCGGATGTGGAGCACGCGGTGCCGCTCACCCCGGCTCACCAGTTTCGCGTGGCGTCGCATTCCAAGACGTTCACGGCCACGGCGGTGATGCTGCTGGTGGAAGAGGGGCGGCTACGCCTGGATGATCCGGTCGCGCAGCATGTGCCGTGGCTCCTTGGCCACCGCGATCGGCGGTGGCAGCATGTGACCCTGCGGCAACTGCTGTCGCACGGAGCGGGTGTGATCCGCGACGGCCGCGACACGGACTACTGGCAACTGGAGCGAGCCTTTCCCGACAGGGAGCGGTTTCAGGCCGAGATGGAGGATACGGACCTCGTGGTGGAGAACAACACGCGGCTCAAATACTCCAACTACGGGTATACGCTCTTGGGGCTGGTGATTGAGGCTGTGGCCGGTCAGCCGTACAACCAGTTTGTCATGGAGCGCATCGTGCAGCCCTTGGGCCTCCTCGATACAGCCCCCGACTATGGGCCGGGCATGAACCTGGCTACCGGCTACACCCGGCGCGAAAGCCAGCGCCGCCAGCCGCTGCCGCACGTCAGCACCCACGCCATGTCGCCCGCGACGGGGTTCTGCTCCACGGCGGCGGACCTCGCCTGCTACTTCACCGCGCACATGGTGGGTTCGGGCGAGTTGCTGTCGGATGAGTCCAAGAAAGAGATGCAGCGAACCGCCTGGACGGCCAAGACGCCGGGTACCCCTGAGCGCACGGACTACGGCCTCGGGATGGTGCTCCAGCCCACGGAGGAGCGGCGCCTGTTTGGCCATTCGGGTGGCTTTCCCGGCTTTGTCACCCTGAGCGCCGCCGACCCTGACAGCGGCCTCGTGGTGGTGGCGCTCACGAACGCCGACGGGCCCGCTGCCAGCATGGTCACGGGCATCTACAGCGCCATCACCTACTTCCAGAAGCACGCGTCCGCCGCGCCGCCGACTCAGGACGCGCGGCGCTGGGCGGGGCACTACGCCAACCTGTGGGGGGAGGTGCTGCTGGCGGCGGTGGGGGACGGGATGGTGGCGGCGAACCCGGGATCGTGGGATCCGCTCGCCGCCCCGCAGGTGTTGGAGTTTGTGGATGGCGACACGCTCCGCATCGTCGAGACCAGCGGATTTGGGTCCGAGGGGGAGTTGGTCCGCTGGGAGGTCGGCGATGGGCGCATGCCGACGCTGCGCTATGCGGGCTCGACCCTATGGCCCATCGGCGCATGGCGCGAGCGCACGAGGCCATCCCAGGGCGCCTCGGGCGCCCCGGACGGGGGCCGATGACGTTCCCCAGCCGACGCGGCGCCGGCGGCCGTGGGTGGCTGCTTCCGGCGCGATCGGGGGATCGACCGATGGATTTATGTGGGCGGCGTCGCGCCGGGCTTTGGTCATCTCCGTCCGGTTGACGTGGGTGGGCCGGCGGCAGAAGATTGTGAGCACGCCTCAGCGTGAAGCGAGCACTGCCCCGCGCCGCATGCGTCGGCGCGTGGTGAAACGCTCCTGAAGGGAGGGGCAGCAGTGGACCCAGCGCCCGCGATTGCCATCCGGGAAATTCTGCGGAACGAGGATCTTCGCCGCGTGCCGTCATTGGAACAACGCATCTGGCAGAATCCGAATCCCACGCCGGCATCGGTCCTGCGCGTCTGGGCCGATCACGGCGGAGCGGTGTGGGTAGCGGCTCCGGCTGACGCTCCGGATGAATGGGTGGGGCTGGCGGTGGCCATGCCGGCTCGGGACCGGCGGGGGTGGTATCTGCATTCGGACCTGACTGGTGTGCTGAGTGCGTGGCAGAGCCGCGGGATCGGAAGGCGACTGAAGGAACGTCAGCGCGACTGGGCCCGGCGCGAAGGCTATTCCCACATCGGGTGGACCTTCGACCCGCTCCGTGCGCGGAATGCCCGGTTCAACCTTCAACACCTGAACGCCCGCGTGGTGGCCTACTGGGAAGATTATTATGGGATCCTCGACTCGCCGCTAACCCAAGGCTATCCGACCGACCGCCTGTTTGTGGAGTGGCCGGCGGACGGAGACGGGCCGCCGCGCTTGTGGGGGCGCGGTGAGCAGCGGATTGGGGTGCCGCGCGACATCGAGGCGCTGCTGCGGGAAGACCCGGCCGAGGCACGGGCGACGCTCTTGGCCGTGCGCCGGCAGTTTCAAGCAGCCATCGCCGACGGCTGGATGGTGGCGGGTTTCGAGTGGTCGGACAATCCCTGTTACCTGTTGCGGCCCGAAGCGGATTCGAACGGTTCGCGAGAGGGGTAGGATCACATGGACGACCCGCGGGACGCCCTGACGCTCGAGCGCATCACCTTGGACCAGGTGAGGCTGCCGCTGAAGACCCCCTTCGAGACGTCGTATGGGACGGAGTCGGAGCGCAGGTTCTATCTGGTTGGGGTACACGCAGACGGCATTGTCGGCTACGCGGAGACGGTCGCCACCGACGAGCCACTCTACAGCGAGGAAACCAACCAGACGGTTCACCACCTGATTGTGGACCTCTTAGCGCCGCGGCTCTTTGCCGCCCCGATCGCCCGGCCCGAGGATGTGGGTCGCCGCCTCCGGCCATTTCGGGGAAATCGGATGGCGAAGGCGGCGCTGGAGATGGCCGTGTGGGACTGGTTTGCCCGGCGGGCGGGAAAACCCCTCCATCAGTTGCTGGGCGGATCCCGCACGGATATTCCGGTCGGGGTGTCGATTGGAATTCAGCCGACCACGGCCGATTTGGTGGCGCTGGCCCGTGACTTTTGGGCTCAGGGCTACCGGCGGCTCAAGATCAAGATTCGGCCGGGGATGGACATCGCCCCGCTGGCGGCTGTCCGGGAAGCCTTGCCCGATGCCCCGGTGATGGCCGACGCGAATTCTGCGTACACCCTGGACCAGATCCCCCGGCTCAAGGAACTCGATCAGCTGGATCTCATGATGGTGGAGCAGCCGCTGGCCGAGGACGACCTCATCGACCATGCGAAGCTGCAGCGCGCCATTCGAACCCCGATATGCCTTGACGAATCGATTCGCACGCGCGAGGACGCCCGCAAAGCCATTGAGGTGGGCGCCTGCCGCGTCATCAACATCAAGCTCGGCCGGGTGGGGGGGTTCGATGAGGCCCGCGGCATTCACGACATCGCCGCGGCGCACGGCATCCCCGTGTGGTGTGGAGGGATGTTGGAGTCCGGGATCGGGCGGGCGAGCAATCTGCAGCTAACCACGCTGGCGAACTTCGTGTTACCGGGCGACACCTCGGCGTCCGCGCGCTATTTTGCGGAAGACCTCATCGATCCGCCGTTTCGGCTGACGGATCGCGGAACGCTCGTGGTGCCAGCAGGCCCGGGGATTGGCGTGGCGCCCGAGGCGGACCGCCTGCGGCGCTATCGGACGGGCCATGAAGAGCTTCGGCCGCGCTAGGCATCGAAGGGTCGGGCTGGAGACGGCTCGGAGGGCGAGCGAGGGGATCCCGGCCGCTAGCCCGCGCCGCGTAACGGGTCTTCGGCCCGCGGCCCCAGGACGGCGAATAGCGCCAGAGCGGCAAGCGCCAGAAGGCTGAGGACCGTGGCCCCCCAGGGCTCGAAGGCGGGTCCAAAACGCGTATCGCCCAAGCCCATGATGCTGATCCCGACGGCTGTCGCCAGCCCGGCCAAGCCGTTGACCAGTCCCATCGCCGCGCCGTGGTGGTGCAGGGCGACCCTCTCCGCTGCGGCACGCTGGCTGCCAACCATCAGGTACGGGTAGAGAGGCAGGGAGAACGCCAGCACCGCCACCACCGCCGACTGAGATACCGCGATCGCACCATACATGACGGCGTACCCGATCAGGACGTAGCCCAGCACGGACCTGCCCCCCGTGCGGTCGGCGAACCGGCCGACCCAGCCCACCGAGATTGCTCCCACCCCCGTGCTGAGCGCGGCTGACCAGCCCACCCACGCAATGGGGAGCCGAATGAAGCGCAGATACAAAGAGAAGGAAGCAAAAAACCCCTCATTGCCGGCCGTCACAAGAAACACGGGCACGACGACCACCAACAGCGGCATGAGGCTGCGCCAGGTGCTTGCGGACGAGGGCGAGCGCGGCGGCCGCGGCGCGGTATCGCCACGCTCGCGCCGGGACGCCAGCACGGCGGCCAATAGGAGCGCAAGGGTGCCCGACAGGGCCAGGGTCATCGGCCAACCGTAGCGCCCCAGCCCATAAAGGTACCCCGCCGAGACGCCCGACACGATCCAGCCCGCGCTTTGCCAGCGCACCCGCAGTGCGAGGCGATTGCCCATGGCTCCACCGGCGCGCGTCATGGCCGCCATCGCCGCTGGCGCGAGTGCAGAGGACAAGCAGGTCAAAAGTCCGAGTCCCGCGACCAGCGTCCACGCCGTGCGAGCCAAGAGCGCCACCAGACCCAGGCCAAAGTATCCCACCAGGCCGATGATGGCCAATCGCTCCAGGCCAAGGCGCCGAGATTGGGCCCCCCAGAGGTTTGAGCCGAGAAAGGTGGCGAGGTACGGCCAGGCGACCGACTGACTGGCCACGAAGTACGACCCGTGCAGACGCTCCACCACATACAGGGGAGCATACGCCGCCATTACAAGCAGAAAAAAGGCTTCGAGTCCTGAGGCAGCCAGAAGCCCCAACCACGCGGTCCTCACCGTTTCACCGCCGTTCTCTGGCGCGGGCGCAAGTGCCCGCTCTCGTCGGGGCCGGGCGCCAGCAAGGAGTCTCCTGGCGCGGGCTCGGGAAGCCCACGCGAACCGGGAAGGATCCGCGGCGGCAGGGCCCGCCCTTCATCTCCCTCGGCCGCAGACCCGCCTCCAGCGTATCCTCCACGATCCCTGACGGCGCGGCGGAAGGTTGTCGGGAACACCAAGGCACATAAACAAAAGGCGGCGGCCATGATCGCGCACCGCCACCATTGTACCGGACGCCGTGGTGTTCCGCGGAAGACTCGCCCGCGGATACCGGGTCCATCGCACGGAATGGCCCACCCAAGCGACCGGGGCAAATCGTGGGCGCCGACGCGGTGGCGCGGTGCGTCTCGGCGACGATGTCTTCGTGCCGAAGCGGCGTCTCCGGTTCGCGGCGATGCTATGCTGAGGCCGGACTCACTGGCCCAAGGACAATGTGGGATGTGCTCAATCTCCAATGGACCCTGGTGATCGCGCTCGCATCGGAAAGACGGCGGGGAGCGCCTGAGGGCGGGAGGTGGTGCGGCACGTACGACTTAGTCATTGTCGGAGGCGGTGTCTGGGGTGTTGCGGCAGCGCTGGCGGCGGTGAGGGCGGACCAGGGCGCTGTGTTGCTGGTCGAAGCTCGTCCGGCGGTGGCCAGCGAGAGCAGTGCCAAGTCGGGGGCGATCGTGTCGGACATGGTGGCGACCCCGGACGACCAGCGGTGGGTGCGGCGCAGCCGGGCGCTGTTTCGCGAAGCCCAGTCTGCCAGTGGCGACCAGACCATGATTCGTCAGTACGGGATGCTCTCGCTGTGCCTTCCGAGCTGCCGGGGACAAATGGAAGAACACGAAGCGAGCCTCAGGGATCGCGGGATCCCTGTCGAGGTGTGGTCTGCCGATGAGATCCGACGTCACTTTCCTGAGTTAGACCGAGTGGAGAACCCAGTCTTTGGCGTGTGGACCCCGCATGATTGGCACGTTAATCCCACGGCGTACGCCTTTGCCGTCTTGGAAATGGCCAAGCAGGCTGGCCTGGCTGCAAAGTTATCGTACCACGTGGCGTCTCTGCGGATCGAAGACGGGGAAGTGCAGCTCCAGGGTCCCAGCGATACGATCCATGCAGCGAGAGTGCTACTGGCGGCGGGAACGTGGACGCGAAAGCTGCTGCAGACGAGCGGCATGGATCTCCCGCTGCGCCCCTACCGAACCCAGCTGGCTTCCTTGGAAGTTCCTGGAGGATACCATCTGCCCATCGTGCGGAATCTGGCCACCGATATGTATCTCGTGCCGGATGGGCCGCGCAATATGTTGGTCGGTGATGGGACCCAACTGTGGGAGCATGATCCTGATGACTATCGAACCACCGGAGACCCTGAGTTTGAGCAGGCCGTCGCGGATGGGGTGATGGGTCTCTCGTCGCACGGGGCAGAAGCGCGCCTTCGCCGATCCTGGGCGGGCCTCTGCGGCGCCACGCCCGATCGCCGACCCCTCATCGGGCCGGTCTGCGACCGGGTGTGGGTGGCCTGTGGGGACAATGGATTCGGCATCAAGCGGGGCCCGGCCATCGGGGAATTCGCAGCCGAGATGGCGCTAGGGATGGTGCCGCCATCCCCGCACCTCTTGCCGGATCGGCATCCAAACGAGGATTTTGTGCTTAGACCGGGCCAGGGTGGGTCGCTTTAGAAACGCTTGGCGTGGCCTAAGCGACGGTCTGCGGGCACTCTTGGGCGCCGATGAGGCGGCCCACGCCCGCGACGGCTCACGGGCGTCGGGCGGGGCGGCCGCGTCCGATAAGCACCGCCCGCCGGCGTGAGGGCGAAGTTCCTTCGCCTGGCGTCGGCGGGCGTCTTGTTCGTCCTCTGCCGTCTGTTGCAGCGCGTCAGGGGAACCGTCCCCGATTCCTAACCGCTTGGCAGCTCCGCGTAGTCCACGTCAACACCGGCCAGGTAGTCGTCCAGGGCTTGCGTTCGATAGGACGACGCCACACCCCAGAAGTAAATGGCGACGGCACCCACGAACACGATGATGGTGTCGAACGGGAATGGAATGATGTTCTGCCCGGATCCGAACGATCCGAGGAAGCTCATCAGGGCTTCGAACACCATGAAGCCGATCATCCAAGCCCCGGCCCGCAGGTCTCGGGCCGGGAGGTTGTTCGCACGCCGATAGAACAGGTAGATGATGAGCCCCACCGCAACGACCCCCAGCACCTGGGGCACCAGCGGCCAGCCACTCCAGAAGAGAAGCAGGGCGCCAATGCCGAAGGCGGTGGGCCCCACCCACCCGGCATGGCTCCCGAGAGAGAAGGGGCGCGGGAGGTCCGGCGCCACCTTGCGAAGGCCGCCCAGAGAGATCCCGCCCATGGAGAACGTAAACGCGGCCGCCGACGACAAGATGCCGACCATGGCGCCCCAAGACGGGAAGGGCAGCAGTGCCAGCAACCCCACGACGAGGGCGACCAGCATGCCGTTCTTTGGCACACCGCGGGTGTTCAGTTTCAAAAGGGCCTTCGGGCCGTAACCGTTCTTGGGGATCGCGTACAGCACGCGGGCTGTCGTGGCCGTGTACACCAGGCCCGTTCCGCCCGGGGACAGCACCGCATCTCCATACAAGAGAGCCGCCAGCACGCCAAGATTCAGAGCGGATGCCAGTTGCGCAAACGGCGAGGAGAAACTGACGTGTGCCCAGCCTTTGACTAGATCCGGCTGGCTCAGCGCCACGATGAAGGCCATCTGCAGCAAGGTGTAAATCACGATGGCGGACAGAACCACGGTGATAATGGCCCGCGGCACATCGTGTTTGGGATTCTTGCCCTCAGCCGCCAGGTCCAATGACTGCCGGAAGCCGGTGTAGGCGAAGAGAATTCCTCCGATGGAGATGGCGACGAGGACACCATGCATCCCAAAGGGCATGAATCCTCCGGAGGCTGGGTTGCTGAAGTTCCTTCCACCGCCACCTGTCAAGCCGGCGATAAGCAATATAATCATCGTGATGGACGGAATGATTACCTTGATCGTTGTTATCGTGGTGTTAACCCTGGCAAACAGCTTCACGCCATAGTAATTGATGATAAAGAACACCAACACGAGAAGCGCAGCGACCACCAGGCCGAACGGGGTCAGCACGCCGTTCGAGTACAGTGCCGGGACGTATCCAGCGGCGTACTGGGTTACGGCTTCTGCTTCGATTGGCGCCGTCATGGCGTAGGCGATCCAGTTGGCCCAAGATACGCCCGAAGACACGAGGCTGCCATGACTGAGCTGAGGATACCGGTTGATGCCACCCGCCTCCGGAATGGCGGACACCATTTCGGTGAAGGGCAGCGCCAAGATGAATATCAAGATTCCTCCAATGATCCAGGAAAGTGTCGCGGCGGGTCCGGCATACTGCGCGCTGTACATCGCCCCGAAGAGCCACCCGGACCCGATAACCCCGCCGAAGCTGGCCATTGTCAAGTCATACTTGCTCATCACGTGTCGCAGCCCGGAGGGGGCGGGTGTGGCAACCTTTCGAACACTGGCCACTGCAAGGTTCCTCCTTCTACATCAATCGTAAGAAACGGCTCTCAAAGCCGTTGACCGGGACTGAAGAACTTGAGACCTCAATAGCGCGGACTGGGGCCGAGGGTGCGATCTGGTGAAGGGATGGGCTAGGTCCGCCGTGTGCCTGAACTGTCGAAGAATGCCGCCTCGCCCCAGTCGGCCTATCGGCGACCGGCACGGTGTACCCAGGCCAATAGCGGGCGGGGCGGCAAAGTTCCCCGACCCCAGACGATCCATCCGAAAAAAGGTGAATGCGGTGGAAGCCATGATGGTCGCCTCGGCGTGAGTCGCGGCCGGCCGTCGCCGCTGCCCCCAGACGGCCCCGCCGAGCGTTGCACCTTGCGGCCCGCACGTTGGCGCGCTTGGTCGTCGCTCTGCCGCGCGAGGACCGGGCGGACAGCCCGGAGCAATCTTCGGCTCAGCCATCGATCCGTTTACCCTCCCGGGGCTCCTACTTGGCCGGGCATCAGGTCCTGTGAGGCGCGGGATCGGAGAAATGTAGTCGCCCTGCCCTGCTTCGCGAGACTGGGCTCGAAATTGTCTAGACATCTGCACCGCACGGGTCGGGACCGTATTAGGGACTCACGTTGTCGCGGACCTTGGGCCCCATAAGAACAGGCAGCGTGTGTACGGAGTGTTACTGAATCTGAAAGCCGCCTGCACTTCCTCGCACAATCAACCTCCAACGTGTGGCGCGGTTGCCAATCGGGAACGCGAGCCCATGGCCGCCGTCGCCACTCACTCCTACCATGGACCCGCCCCCACGGACTGTCAAGTCAATTCTGGCTATTGGTCGTTCGCCCGCTGCCGCTGTTCGGGGCAGGCCTGCGGTCGAATGTGTTTCCAGGACGGATTGGCTTCGTGCTTTGCGGCAACAACTTTCAGGTCTGCCGCTGGCCGACGTCCCGTGCAAGTGTGTCACTATGTGGAGGTGGCTCGCTCAAGGTCGCAGACAGCGCCTGGCTGTGGGACGTTTGAATCTTGAAGTGCGACCGGAGAGGGCATGGCGGCTCAACTGTTATGGGAAGGCAGGGATGTTTATGCCCCGACGACAAACGTCTGCGCTCCACGCGCATGACCACGGCCCCAGCACTTTCGGAGAATCGCTCACTCCGCCGCTCTACCTCACCTCCAGTTTTCGCTTCGCGCAGTACCAAGATGGATCCCAAGTTGCGCGAGGCGACCATCCCGGCTACGTTTACACGCGAGGCGGCAATCCCACCACCGACGCCGCGAGCCGGGTGGTGTCCGTGTGGGAAGGGGCGGCCGCCAGCCTTGTCCTCGCATCGGGCATGGCTGCCATCTCCGCGGCGCTACTGTCCCTGGTGAGGACGGGTGATGAGGTGCTGATGAGTCCCGTGCAGTATGGGGGCACGTACGCGGTGCGCCATGGGTTGGGAGACGCTTACGGGCTCACATTCACCTTTGTAGACATGACCTCTATAGACGAAATAAAACGACATGTATCAGATAAAACCAGGGCTATAATCGTGGAAACGATAGCCAATCCAGGAATGGTGGTTCCTCCGTTGGATGCGATCGGGTCTTTGTGCCAGGAGCGGGGAATATCGCTCATCGTTGACAACACATTCGCAACCGGATATCTGTATCAGCCGCTTGTTGATGGCGCAACGTTGGTGGTGAACTCGGCGACCAAGTACATGAATGGCCATGGGGACACCCTGGCCGGGACCGTCTCCGGATCTGCGGAGGCGCTGGCCCCTGTCAAGGCGCTTGTCAGCCAGATGGGCAGCGTCGCCAGTCCATTTGCGTCGTACATGCTCTGGCGAGGATTGGCCACGCTGCCGCTCCGGATGGAAGCCCACAGCCGCCACGGACTGGCGGTCGCCGAAGGGCTAGCCGATATGGCTTCGTACGGACGGGTGATCTATCCCGGCCTGGTCAGCCATCCACAGCATCGGTGGGTGCACGGTCACTTTCGGGGGGGCCAGGCCGGCGGGATGATGGCGATCGAGTTGGCGACGGATGTGTCACCGGAAGCGTTCATGGACAACCTGGAGCTTTTTTCGCGGGCGGTCAGCCTGGGGGACACGACCTCTCTGGTCGAGCAGCCGTCTACGCTGACCCACCGCTCCCTGACCCCAGAGGAAAGCCGGCTGGCGGGTATTCACTCACACCTGATCCGCCTGTCGATCGGGCTCGAGGACCCGGACGATCTCCTGCAGGACCTTCGCCAGGCTCTGAAGCGAGCGCGCCACGCGCCGTAGCGGCCGTCGACGGCCGGCGCCTCGCGAGCCTTGAGCGCGAATGGGTGCCAGCCTCGTTGGCCCGGCGTATGGGTGTGGGATGGCAAGGGTTCGGCCGCTCGTGCGCGTGGGGGGCGAGGCCAATCCTGCCGGCCGTTCCCTGGGGCGGCACCACGGTCGCGCCGCCGGCGAGCGACGGGTGGGGAGCGGCACCGAGCGATCGGTGGCGATTCCTGGCGAGTCAGCCTGGCCAACGGACCGAGATGCTCGGTCTCCCCGGGTATCGCCCGCAATTGTTGACGGTGGGGCCCAGGTCTCGGATATTGGGCCCAGAGACTCAACTCAGTGCAAATGGGCGCACAAGGAGGCCGCCATGGACTTCTACACGAGGGCCGCGAGCCCTTCGGAAACCGCGACCCCTGCCAACGCCGTATCCCCTCCCATCTTTCAGACGTCGGTGTACTCATTTCGCGACATCGATGAAGTAGATGCCCTGCTGGGCGGCGAGCGCCCGGGGTACTCCTACACGCGGGGGGGCAATCCCAACTTCGAGGGGCTTGCCCAGTTGGTCGCAGCCTTGGAGGAGACCGAAGCCGCGGTGGTCACCGCATCCGGCACCGCCGGCCTCTTTGCCGCCATTCTGGCGCTGGCCCCTCAGCCGTCGCGCATCTTGCTGGCCCGCGAGATTTATGGGGGTACGGTGGGCATCGCGCGCAAACTGCTCACTCCGTTCGGCTACCGCATGGAATGGGTCGACACCCACGACTTGGCGGCGATGGATGCGGCGCTCAGCGGGCCGCGGGCGATCTTGGTCGCGGAAAGCATCTCCAATCCCCTGGGTCGCGTCAGCCCCTTGAAGGAGCTCATCGCGATGGCCCATGACCACGGGGTGCCCGTGCTGGTGGACAACACCTTTGCCACCCCCTTTCACGCGCGCCCGTCCGCCTGGGGTGCCGACCTGGTCGTTCATTCCGTGACCAAGTTCCTCGGAGGCCACAGCGACCTCATTCTCGGTGTGGTGGCCGGATCCCGCGAGCGGATCGCGTCCGTGGACCGCATCGTCGATTCGGCCGGGTTCACGCCGGATCCGTTTGCGGCCTGGCTGGCCCTGCGCGGTGCGCGAACGCTGGCTCTCCGCATGGATCGGTCCAGCTCCAACGCGCTCCAACTTGCGCACGCTCTGGAGGACATGGCGTCGGTGCGCCAAGTGTACTACCCAGGTCTGCCGTCCCACCCCGACCATGAACTGGCGCAGCGCCTCCTGACCCGCGGGTTCGGGTCGATCGTGTCCATGTCCGTGAAGGGAGGCTTCGGTGCCGTGCAGCGCATGGTCCAGGCTCTTCAGCTTGTGCGGTTCGTGCCGAGCCTCGGAGACGTCTCCACCACGGTCTCACATCCCGCCGTCGCCTCGCACCGCGAACTCTCCGCCGAAGAGAAGGCGGCTGTGGGCATCGACCCAAGCGTTGTGCGGATATCGGTTGGCATTGAAGATGCGGGAGACATCATCGCCGATTTTGGGCAGGCGCTGTCGTAGGACTCGCAGGATGAGCCCGGCCCTGCGGGCGGAACTGTCCGGGTTGCGCTGCGGCTCGTGTTGGCGGGCAACCCGAGCACCGGCATGTGCTCGGCCGCAGAGACCTGGCGTGCGTGCATCCGCGCGCGGACCTGCGCCGACGTGGGGGTCGTAACACTGTTTGCGGGGTCGGGGCGCTTTCCACCACACCCAAAGCGAGGCAGCCGGTGCTTGGCAATGGCCGGTGGATCGTTTCCACCTCAAACAGGAGCTTCTTGATGTTGGCCACGTGTCCGTCGTAATGGGGGTTGGCCACTAGGCTCCAAGAGTGGTTGGCTACCTTTCTGGCGGTTGACGTAGTGCCCTCTCTCCGTCGCGTGGCGGTACGCGGGTCCGTTCCCGCTGGACGATCGCGCCCTCAGCGGGCCCGTCTTTCCGTGTGTCGACCGCGTTCACTGGCGCCCGGCCTTTCCTGCCGCGTCGGCGCGACCGTGTCGCTGCCAGAGGACGTCCCGAAATTGGCAACCCGCCCCTCACGTTCGAGATGGACCCAGGGAGCAGGGGACGCTTGAAGGCCTCGGGAAGCCAAAGTCGCGGCGACGCTATCGTCGGTCAGCCTCATCACCGTTTGCTGAGGGATTCGGCGCCGGTGTAGCGGCGACGAAGGTCGCAGGCCGTTCCGCATTGGCCGGACGACAGGGTGCCCCTTCAGCGGTACACCGCGCTCAGCCTCCACACGAGGATTCTCTCCGAGTCCGGTTGCCTGGTGGCTGGGCGGCATGGCGCGAGATGCTGGTGTCCCCACTGTTTCGCGGGGCTCAACGGCAATGTCAATGAGGAGACCGCCCCCTGCGTCTACGGCGGGCGTGTGCTCTTCTGGGGCGTGAAGGACATCGTGTCCCTGCCCGTGTGCGCCGGGAGAGGATCAGGTTCCGCTGGGCGACTGCACCTGCCAGACCGCCACCTGGTTGCGACCTAAGCTCTTGGCGCGATACGTCGCATCGTCGGCGGCCTTAACCAGGGAAGTGGGATCCGTCGCGTGGTCGGGATATAGCGCGATGCCCAGACTAATGGTGACCCCGCAGGCCAAGGACTCTACCGCCCGCCGCATGCGCTCGGCAATCCCCGTGGCGACCGCCAGGTCCGCTCCCGGCAACAGGACGGCAAACTCCTCGCCGCCAATTCGCGCTACCAGATCGTTCTCGCGAATGCTGCGTGATAGGGTAGCGGCCACGGTCACCAAGACGTGGTCGCCCTGTAGGTGCCCATACTGGTCGTTGATACGTTTGAAGTGGTCCAGGTCTCCGATGAGCAGGCTCGACGGGGCTGCTTGGTTCAGCACCGCAGTAAGTCCCGCGTGAAACCGCCGCAGGTTAGCCAGTCCGGTCAAAGGGTCTTGCAGCGCCAGTGCAGCCAGTTTTCGGTTGGCGCGGTGCAGGGTGAGCCACGCCACCGCTAGGGCCCACCCTCCCGCGACGACGCCTGCCGCCACACTCAAGAGTCGAAACGCGAACACGCGATGGACGACAATGTCAGGGGCCACGATCTGTGGGAAGACCAATCCGATGGCTGGACCGGCGAGCGCCACGCCGAGCCACAGCCAAGACAGGTAAGGATCGCGGACCGCCAGGGACGGCGCGAATGCGGTGGGGAGTACTCGCGGGAGGTCCTGGATGGACCGTGGGTCGTGCGGCAACCGGGCGTGGTCCTCGTGGCGCTGGCGATGGACGATGCGCATGCGCCTGCTCCTTTCTCTCCCTTGGTCGGTTCGTGAAGAAGGTCGCCGACCTGCTGCACCCGTTGCCAGGGGGCTGTGGACACCCAACCGCCTCCCTGAGGGCGCATGCATGCATGCGCCGTCGCGCCAGGGCCGGAGGCATTTCGGTCTCGCTTGAGAAAGGTCTCCCACCGGTTCACTTACCTGATCAGTGTACCCGATTCCTGTAGGAACCTGCCATGCAGGGCGGAATTATGACGGGCTGTTCTCGTACGGGGCACGGCGGTTGACTGTGAACCGTTTGGGAATCCATCCGTCCATCGAGAGCCCCGGCCACCCCAGCGCCCGTGGCATTGCACGGGCCACTGGGGTCCGAGACGGTTCGACACGCGACCGTGAGTCGGGCCGGTCCCTCCAGGTCCGCCCTGGCCAGTGAGTTGCAGGAGGTGAGGTGTCAGGCGATCGACGTTCGAGTCCCCAGCCCGGTGGCGGGGTTGTACCGTGGAGGGACGGAATATCGCCGTTGTTGCCAATGCCACGGGTTCCAGGATGGCGGGATTGACCCGGGAGAGCGGATACGTGCCGTGGTTGATGCTGCTGAGCTCCATGCCCAGCGCGTTGGCCAGGCAGCCAGGTAGCCAGCACACAGAGGCGCTGCCCCACTCGTGCCGCCCACGGGGTAGGCCACGCCGCCCAGGGGCGCGCCGTAGCCGGGCGTAACGACTGAAGTCGGCAGCGGGACCTCGGGATGGCCGCGACCCATGCCAGGTGGCACGAATCCCATCTGGTAGAACGGCGCCAGTTCCACCTGAACTGTACCCGCCCGAGGCCATGTTCTCCCTCTCGAGGAAGGAGAGCAGCCTCACACGGGGGATTTCCGCGCCGAGGGGCCGCCCCCTTCGAGCTGCCCGGTGCACTTACGTTGTTGTTGCTACTGGTGGGATAGCTGGGGTGCGGCGCCATGTCGCTGAACTGCGCGCCAAAAGGCGCCACGGTCGCCGGGCGCTGTCATCACGGTCATGCCTTCAGCGTTAGCCATCGCGGCAATCATGTCCCGGGACTGCTGAGTGCCGGGCTCAACCGGCGGGGTCACCAAGTAGCCGACGCCGTAGTTGATGCTGAACACGGTGGGCCGCGTCATGGCGGGGTCCATCAAGGGGTGGGAGCTCCGGATGTTGCCGGCCTCAACCAGCTGGATGTTTGCGCCAGGGGAGGCCGCCTCCATCATCTGCAGATCAAGCGATGTTCTTCTTCAATTCTTCTGCAATGTCCGGTATGATGCCAGGACACGAAGCGTTGGTGCAGGCGTTCTGTTCTGTGCAGGCCACCGACACGGTTGGGGTGGGCAGTTCGGTTCACGTCTGGCGGGTAGATGCTGGATACATTTCCGGCGGTGTCCACCTCAAGTTGGCCACGCCCGACCTGGCTCACGAGGTGGTTGGCCTGGAGCACCGTGGTGACAGTCCAGAGACACGTGGTGCCGGGAAGCTGGCCCTCCGAGGCGGACAGCAACACGACTGTGGTGCTGTGGGTCCCGTCGCCGACGGCGAGCGCCATCTGCGCTCTCTGCGCCGGCGACAGTGAGAAGACCGCCATGAGCTGGCCTCCACTATCGGTGAGCGTGGTGTCGTTGAAGGACGATGGGCCCGCGAGAGCTTGTGCAGAGGTGCTGGCCGGACCCCCGAGGTCGTCAGGGCTCCGACGCGTTGAGTCACGCGCCGCGCGGGGCGACGACGCTTCCCGCCTATTTGCTTGAGAAGCGTGTGAGGTGGGTCGCGAACAGCTGATTCACCTGAGCCCCGGTGCCCCGGACCGCCACGATGGGGCCGGGGAGGGGAACGGCGAACCCGCGATGGCTCACGTACGGCACCAGATGGTGCACGGTCGCAGGATTGGCGCCAAAGCGCTGCAGCCTCTGCGCGTGACAGGAACCGGTGATCCGTGGGCGATTCGGGGGTGCTGGCCGCGGTTGCGTGGTCGACAAACCCGCTGGCCTGCGTGAGGCCAGCACGCGGTCAAAGGTCCACCGCGACCCCGAGGGCAGTTGGCGGACCTGTCGGCTGGAAGCCATCACGGTCGCTGGGATGGTGCGGGCGTATGCGTCGCACTGACCCCCAGCCCTCCCGCCCGCGCCGCCAATGCGAGGGCGACCGAAAGAGCCAGCCCACCCTCCTCCACCCCCCCAACGAAGATGCTTCACGATACGTGCCTCTTCCAGTTCTTCTCCCGGCAAGCATGTCCAGGACAAAGGCCATCTATGGCGAGCGGCTTTCCGCCAAATCGCAGGGTGTTCGCTGGATTGCCCACCAAAGTTTCGCATTTCCATCCCTGCCAGCCTGGGAAATTTGATCACCCGATGACCAACCGCAGAGAACGGTTCCCGCGGCGTACGCTCAAGCTTCCGCTTCCCCGGTTGACTTTCCGCTCTCAGCCCTTCTACCGGCGGTCTCGTCCCATACCCTTTTTGGGTAGAGGGGGTCGCGCATTGCGCCACCGTTGGGAATCCCTGCTGTTCGGGGCCATTGGGGGTCTGTTGGCGGGAGGGCTCTTGTGGTGGGTGCGCCCGGCCGCTGGCGGACCTAAGCCCCGGCTGTCGAGTGCCAGCTGGCCTGTGGTGCAGATTGTGCGGCGAGCGGACCCGGCTGTCGTCGCCGTGCTGAACGAGCAACGGGAGGGTGGCCGGCTGGCGACGAAAGGGCTGGGGTCGGGTGTGGCGGTGAACGCCGAAGGGGACATTGTCACCAACTACCACGTGGTGGCCGGGGCGGCGGCGGTGGTGGTGGTCACGCGCGGCGGAGAGCGCTATCGGGCACGGCTCATGGGGGTAGACCCGGCCACGGACTTGGCGGTGCTGCAGATTGCGGACCATCACCTCCCGTACCTGCCACTCGCCCAGTCGAGCCAAGTGGAGCCGGGTGAGCTGGTGGTGGCCATTGGGCAGGCGCTTGGCTTGAGCCACTCCGTCACTGCAGGCATCGTGTCGGCGCCCGACCGCACCTTGTATCGCGACGGCTGGTCCTATCACCTGATTCAGACGGACGCGGCCATCAACCCGGGCAACAGCGGCGGACCGCTGGTGAATCAGCAGGACCAGGTCATCGGCATCAACTCCAGCAAAATTGCGCGAACCGGTATTGAAGGCATTGGATTCTCGATTCCTTCAGATACCGTGCGCTATGTGCTGCACGAAATCCTGCGGTATGGATACGTGCGCCGTCCCTGGGTGGGGATTCAGGTTGCCAATCGGGTCAGCCGGGGCGGGGGGCTCTTGGTCATCGGGGTGTATCCCGCGAGTCCGGCAGCCCACGCCGGCATTCGGCCGGGCGACCTGGTGCTACAGATGGCTGGTCGGCCAGTGAAAGACCTGCGGACCATGGTGAGGGTGCTGGAGGAGACCGCGATCGGTACATCGGTGTCGGTGGTGGTGGGACGCGGCAGTGAAGTCCTGTCCGTCCACGTCAAGCTGTCCGTGCGCCCAGCCGCTAATCTTCCGGCTCTGTGAGGACGACAGCCCGCTCGCGCACCCGACGGCCCGCATCGGGTCGTCCCCGAGGAGCGGCATCGCCGGGGATCCGCATCGGCGCAGGTGTTCCGTATGCGCAACGTGCGGGCAGGCGGTCTCGCTGGGGCACCGTTTCCGTGATGTTCCATCGGGGCCCCACCACAAGCGGGGCGAGGACCGCTCGTCGCGAGATCCCGACGCCTTGCCCGACGACGCGCAAGTCTGGCCGGATGAGGGGGGTAAGTTCCTGGAGGGCGCTGGCTGCCCGGGCTCCGGCGGCTTAAGCGCAACCACCGACAGGTTGGGACGAGGTGGGGACCACAGGCGGCCAGGAGAGTCCTCTTTTGGGCGTATGACGGTGATCGACAGACCCACCCGGAGAATGCGAGACTCTCTCACAGCGGCAAGGCGCACCACGCGTTGTCTCTCTTGGCCATCAGACTTCAACATTTTCACCGGGCTTCAGCCGCCGGATGTCCGCGCCCAGGCGCTTGGCCTCGGAGTCCAGCACGCGCTCAAGCACCTGAATCCCCCAATCGCTAATGAGAGCGTCGTGGATGGCATACGTGCGCGCGGCCTTATCCTTCGGAGGTCGGAGTACCCTTTCCCCAGGCCGTGTGCAAAGGGAGCGGGCTTCAGCGTAAGACCCCCGGCTTGAGCCGTGGGGAAAATGTCATACACTGCGGGTGCTGGTCCGCGACTCCGCAAGCCCCATTGCGCCGCTGGGCGCGTCATGCGTCGGCCGCTCAGCCTGGCGCCCTCGCGGTGCGGATATGCGCTCTAGGGGTCTTCGGCGCGCCGGATCCGCACCACGGCCATGAGGCCCCATGCCACCAGCGCGTACACTGCCATGGCAAACAGCGTGTACAGCTCAAATCGCGGCGGATACGTGGACGGGTACCCAAACATGCCGTAAAACGGCGCAACAAGCGGCCACGTGGCCGCATAAATGGTGTGCACGAATCCGTTGTATGGGTTGGCGCCCAAAAGCGCGAGCACGAACCGGAAGCTCAGCAGCACCATCAGGATCCCGGCCAGAATGCGTACCACCCTGACCGCCAGTACGTCGCCGGGCGGGGTGTCCCGAATCGCGGACCCAGCCGGGTACACCGCCAGCGGTTCGTGATCAACCTTTCCTGGTCGCTCCTGTGATTGTTTGGCCATGCAGTCCATCTCCTTCCCCATCGACCGAGCGGGCAGCTTCCGCCCTGTGCCTTTAGTAGTGCCCGAAGGGTCCGTGGCGTAGCAGAGATCGGAGCCTCGCACTGCCGGTGGACCGCGAGAACATTCACCGCGGGTGGACACGGAAGCGCGGGCTCCGGTGCGGCCCAGTGTCAGCCAGAACCGCCGCCGCATCGCCATCATGTGATAACACAATGTTGGTGTGTGGTTAAAACGACTATATGTTGTGAAGGGTCACGCTGACGATACCACTGAGTGATAATATAAGAGGGTAAATACGAGTGGAAAGGCACACGCCCCGCGCGAGGGCGGGGCGTGTGCGGAGCACCACGAGCGCGGCTACTTGTGCATGCTCGCGGGGAGGTACTTGGCAAAGTCGGCGACGTGGCCCCAGCCGGCCTGGTAGCCGATGAACAGCCACAGCAGCGCGGCCAGCCCTAGGATAATGGCGGTTAGCACCCGGAGCGTGCGGTTGTCGTGCCATTGCAGGGTCGGAAGAACCAGCATGCCGCCGATACCCGTGAGCAGGTAGCCCATGAAGGCGGCGAACGGATCGGAACTCAAGTGCAGGTTGTAGATGCGAAAGCCGATGACCACCGCGTAGATGGCGGCAAAGAACCCGTAGATTGCGGGAATCAGGGGCTCCCACTCAAAGACCAGGGTCATGGCGGCAGCCAGGAACAGCGCGCTGAGCAACAGGGCGGGCTCGCCATAGGCCACGTTGTAGCCGCCGGGCAAGGGCCAATCGAGGGTCATCGGGACCGAGGTGAGGAGGCCCACCAAACCAACCGCGAAGAAGCCGGCAGCCCAACTCTTGCGGAACTGCTTGTCGGGCTTCATGTAGAGGTAGTGCGCCCCCAGTGCAAGCCCTGCTCCTAGGTTGACTAGCATCACGGCGAGATAATCAACAAACAACTGCTCCACATCCTTTGCTGTTCAATGTGGGTCGGACTCCACCATCAGGATGCCATGGGTCCACTGTAGTGGCTAGGGTCAAAGGCGCCGATGTATGGTGCCCCCGGACTTGTGTTCCATGGATGTGTGGTGCTGGCCGTGATGTCCAACGGATCCTGCTACGGGTCAAAGTGCCTCCGGGGCAAGGTCCAAGTGCCATCTCGGGGGAGGGTATAAGGATTGCGTTTGGGCGGGGACTGTGGGCCGTCTGAAAAGGGGCGCGGATCTGCGGGCAACGGGACGACGGACCTCCCATGCTCCGCCAACAGCATCAGGGGGAGTTGGGGGCCTTCCGGTGAACTGCTGGCGTGGCAGGCGGGCGCGGTATGTCTCCCCGGCGATGAGCGGGGAGTCGTCAGGCGCCGTGTTGTGGAAGAAACGGTGGGAAGAAACGGGGGAAGAAACGGGGGAAGGAAGTTGCACTCCCGCTCCCGCAGAACCCTTTGGGCATGGCCCAGACCCAGAACGCCTGACCCCAGGAGTTTACTCAAGCGTGGCCGTGCGCGTGGACACTTGGCTGGAGGCGCCCGAGCCGCACGGAGGGCTTCGGCCGTGTCGCAGCGGTCCGACGGCGCACTACGCTGAGACGCCGGCTTTTGATGCGACGACGAGAATCACTAACCCGCCAACCCAGCGCTTAACAATTCGCGCCGACAAGTTGGTCTCGATCCGCGCGACAAGCTCATCCCCGTGCACGAAGGCCATCAGAGACGTGTAGATGGCACGGTAGGCTGTAAGACCCGGGAGCGCCGTCGCGGCTCGGAGATAAAAGAGGCCGAGCCGTCCGAAGACCGAGCGCGGGCGAACCAGGTCGAGAATGACCAGATGGCCACCCGGCTTCAGCACCCGGACGAACTCGTTCAAAGCGCGCGGCCATTCGGGCATGTTGCGTAGCGAAAACTGAGCGGTGACCCAGTCGAATGTCGAGTCTGCAAGCGGCAACTCCTGCCCATCGGCTTCGATCCACTGAATGTCGGCGTCGCTGTCGGCGTGAGACCGCCGCTTCGCGATCGCCAGCATGGCGGCCGACGGGTCCACTCCCACAAAGGAGCCATGCCCTCCCACGCGTTCGGCACAGCGACGAAGAACCACACCCGTGCCGCATCCGACGTCCAGCACGCGCTCGCCGGGTGCAATCGGCAGCCACGTGCAAGCCACCCGGTGCCATGCCCACAGTCCGCCCCAAGAAAGGCCAACACTCCGCCAATCATATTCTGCCGCAATCCCGTTGAAGATTGGGCGGTTGTCCCTGTCCACCATCCCACTCCATCCTTCCCTCGAGAGTCACGAACCGATCTTTGGACTCAAGGAGTCTGACTCTGCCTTCGTAGCCCCAGGGGCTTGGCTAGGACCCGCCTGTCGGTGGAAGGGTGCCTACAGCCGAACGCGGCCGCGTGCGCGCCGTCAGCGCTGCGGGTGAGTGTTGCCGCCGTCCGGAACGGTGCCGGGGGGATGGGCGGTGTGGTCGCTCGGCCGCGTCAACTTCTGCAGCCATCGCCTAAGGGGGTCGTAGTGCTGATCGGCGACCCGTTCTTTCAGGGGAATGATCGCGTTGTGAGTGATCTCGATCGCTTCAGGACATACATCCGAGCAGCAGTGGGTCACGTTGCAAAACCCCAGCCCCGCAGCGCCATGGAGCAGATCGATCCGCTCCTCGGTGTCTTTGGGATGCAGTTCCAATTCGGCAATTCTCACCATCAGCTGCGGACCCCAATACTCGCCAAACAGGCCGTGCTCCCGCAAGACGTGGCAGGCGTCCTGACAGAGGAAGCATTCGATGCATCGGTGGAACTCTTCGACACGGTCAACTTCCCACTGCTGCAAACGAAAAGGTGGTGGCTCCGCCGGGTGAAAGGCGGGCTCCAATTGCCGGGCCCGCTCGTAGTTCCACGACACGTCGGTCACGAGATCCCGTATGATCGGGAAGGTGCGCAACGGCCCGACATGGATCTCTTCGGATCCATAGGCGTCGAGGCGGGTTTTGCAAAACAGTCGCGGCTGCCCGTTGATCTCCCCGGAGCACGACCCACAGTGGGCGGCCTTGCAGTTCCAGCGCAGCGCCAGGTCGGGTGCGTCGTGGGCTTGGATGTAGTGCAAGGCGTCCAGCACGACCATGCCGGGGACGACCGGCACGCGATACGCCACCTCCTCCCCGTGCTGAGCATCGCCGCGGAAAACGTACAGGACCCGTTCCGGTTCACCGTCAGGCAGGCCCTCCGAGTGCCGCATCGCCATGACTTTGCCCTCCTAGTCGATTCTTTCGTCTAGGGTGCCCGCTGCGGCTCCGGTCGGGCCACAGGCACCGTTCGCAACTGCAGAGTGCCTTCGTCGTCCCGGGCGACGACGACGTTGACCTCTCCCCAAGCGGGATCTTCTTCGGGGAAATCGGCCCGGTAGTGGGCCCCCCGGCTTTCGGTCCGCTTCAGGGCGCTGCGAGCAATGGCTTCACCCAGCAGAAGCAAGGCATCCAGGTCGAGCGACAAGTTCCACCCGGGATTGTACACGGTACCGCCGGCAGCCCCGAGCCGTCTCGCTCGTTCCCGCAAAGCCAAGATGCGATCCAATGCCTGCTGGAGGCCCAGGCGATTCCGGACGATGCCGACGTGTTCGCTCATCACCCTCTGGAGGTCACCAAGCAACGCATAGGGGCTGACCCCGCTCGCGCGCTCCGAGGGTTCAAGGACGCGGCCGATTTCGGCGACAACCTCGCTGCCGGAGATGGTCGGCCGCCGCGCAGTTTCTGCTGCGAAGCGCGCAGCGGATTCACCGGCTCGCCTGCCAAATACCAAGAGGTCCGCCAAGGAATTGCCGCCCAGCCGATTGGCCCCATGCAGCCCGGCAGCCACCTCCCCCGCTGCAAACAGGCCGGGCACCGGCGTGGCGCAGGTGTCCGGCTCCACCCGAATGCCTCCCATCATGTAGTGGCAGGTCGGCGCGACTTCCATGGGCTGGCGCGTGATATCCACGTCGGCAAGCTCCTGAAATTGCGCTCGCATGTTCGGCAACTTGCGGTTGATGAAGGCTGCGCCGCGGCTCGTGATGTCCAGCCACGCTCCACCGTGGGGGGTGCCCCGCCCGGCCTGGACTTCACGGTAGATGGCTCGCGCCACGACATCGCGCGAGGACAGTTCCATGCGCTCGGCGTCGTACCGGGCCATGAAGCGCTCGCCCTCGGCGTTGACGAGAATTCCCCCTTCCCCCCGCACGCCTTCTGTGACCAGGAGCCCCCGGACCCCCGGTGGCCAGACCATGCCGGTGGGATGGAATTGCACCATCTCCATATCCATCAGCTCAGCACCCACGGACAGAGCCAGGGCGGTCCCGTCTCCCGTGTTTTCCCACGAGTTAGAACTCACGGCATACAATCGGCCCCACCCGCCCGTCGCCAAGACGATGGCGGGTGCCTGAAACAGCACAAACCGGCCGTCGATGCGCTGATAGGCGAGGGCGCCGGCCATGTGTCCCTGTTCTTGAAACAGCCGCGTGACAATGACTTCGGGGTAGAATGCCACTCCCAGGTGGGTCACCCGATTCTGCAGCGTCCGCAGCAACTCTTTACCGGTGTGGTCCCCCACGTGGCAGAGCCGGCGATAGGTGTGGGCCCCAAACGCCCGCTGCATGATCTCGCCCTTGGGGGTGCGGTCGAACACTGCCCCCCAGGCCTCCAACTCCAGCACCCGCTCCGGGGCCTCCGTCGTCAGCAGCTCGACCATCCGTGCATTGTTGATGAGGTGACCGCTCTTCATGGTGTCCCGGAAATGGACCTCCGCGCTGTCGCGGGCGTCCACGTGCCCCATGGCGGCGGCAATCCCCCCCTCCGCCATTACTGTGTGAGCCTTGCCCATCAGGCTCTTGCTGACCACGCCGACGGACAGGCCGGCTTCGCGGATGGCGACGGCGGCCCTGAGTCCCGCTCCGCCAGCGCCGACCACCAACACGTCGTGCGTCACGGTTTCCCAGGCGTGCCCTTGCTTCTTGCTCATTTCAGTAACCTCACATCCACGATGGTGTGTGCCATCAGCAAGCGAATGTAGATGTCCGTGGCCCAAACGCTCAACATGGAGGCCCACGCATAGCTGCCGTGATGACGGTGCCACCCAGAAATGCGTCGCCACCACGGCGCCCGCGCGGGCGGCTCAGCCGCGCCGACCCTGCGAGGGCACGCGGCACAGTCCGGCCGGTCGACCACCATGTGTCGAAAGGCATGGCACGACAACGTGTAGGCGGTGAGCAGCACCACGTTTGCCAGCATCAGCAGCGACCCGACCCCGACTCCGAAGTGACCGTCAAAGATGAAGGACGCGATGGTGTCCTTCCACAAAAAGAGCAACACGACTGCGGCCAGAAACCACCAATACCGGTGCGTATTGTTCAGAACCCACGGCCACTTGCGCTCTCCGGTGTAGGTGCGCTGGGGGCGTTCGGCGGCGCCGCACGTGAAGGGGTCTCTCGCGAAAGCGTGATAATATTCTCGTCGGTAGTAGTAGCACGTGCCACGAAACAGCAGCGGGATCCATGCCACCAGCACGGCTGGGGCAACGGGGATTCCGAGCCACTGTCCCAACGGCGGAGAGAAAAACGGGGACACATAATTCTGGTACTGCCCCGACCGTTCAAACAGCACGACCCCAAGCGCGTACAGAACGAAAGCGGAAAACACGACCAGTGTTACCGTGGGCTCCACCCAGGGAGCCCATCGCCATGTGCGATGCGGCCTAGCGTATGCCATGTTGCTCCTCCCATCCGCATCGAGTCTGTCATGTCGTGGTATCTCATCCCTACGGTAGTCGAGCGGGGAGGGATCCTCTACGACCGGGTTGCGTGAGGTTTGCCCGCAGTCGGCCGTCCGGAGCGGTGCCGAGGGGTCCCATCGCCGCAGGCCAGTGACCTCTGGGGGGGCCGAAAGGGCCAAATCCTTTTGGGACAGGTGTCCACTTCCAAAACCGGCAGTTGAGCGTGGGCCATGGTCGGATGCCATCGGGCACGCTGGCGATTGCCGCGAAATCATACCCCCAACGAGCGTGGCTCGCCGGGGGCTGGGGCCTATACTCGGAGCAGGTCCACCGAATGTGCGTCAGCAGGCAAGCAAGGGCCAGAGCCGGTTGCAGAGTGGTGTCCATCGGGCGCATGGGTTGGAGGCCGCCGAGGCGACCCTGGAGGGTACACGGGTGGTTGTCCCGAGAGACTCATGGAGCTGTATCGGAGCCCAAGACGCTCCGGTCACTCGCTATGCGTCCAAGTTTCCGCGTGCGATGAAATCCAATGCGATGGCGGCTGTGGAGGCCGCCCCAGGTACAGCGGACGTCACCCGCCCGGTCCCCGGCGGCCCTTTCGATTGGCTTCCGTCCGGACCAGTTTCCTCCGCGAGGACCACGACGGCCGAAGGGATGGACATGGGATGGAGATGGAGCCATCACAGGAGCAAATGGCGGTCATTGGCGCGTTGAGGGTTTTCGTCGCTGGACGTTACCGGAGGATCAGCCCGGTGGCGTGACGGTCGAAGCAACACCGTGAGAACACCAGAAGGAGGAGACAGTTGAGATGAACATCATCGTTCTGTCCGGGGATTACGCCAAAATTCACGCCGCCGTCATGATGGCCTTGGTCGCTGGCAGTTTGGACATGCCGGTGAATGTGTTCGTGTCGATGGAGGCGCTGCCGGCATTTCACCAGGACCCGGGGGTGCGGGCCACAGTGGGCAAAGGACCGGTTGGCCACAAGTTGGCAGACGCGGGCGGGGAAGATTACCTGAGCTTGCTGAGCCAAGCCAAGACGCTTGGGGATGTGACCGTGTACGCGTGCAGCCTCGTGGCAGATCTCTATCAGTGGACGCTGGCCGATTTGGTCCCGGTTTTCGATGACATGATGGGCATCGCTGGATTTCTTGGCAAGGCCAGCAGTGGGACCACCATCGCGCTGTGATGCGGGACGTTTAGGGACATGGCCCTGGCGGGTGGAGAACCGGCGCCGGGCGGGAACCGCGCGCCGGGTCGACCGCAGGGCCCCGACACAGAGAGCGGCGGAGCGAAGGAGGGTGCAGACGGTGACCACAAAAACGATCGACGCGAGGAACTCGTACTGCCCGGGGCCACTGATGGAGCTCATCAAGGGGATCCGCCAGGAGGCCGTGGGCACGGTCCTGGAGGTGTGGTCGTCGGATCGGGGATCCGCCAAAGACATTCCGGAGTGGGTGGCGCGGGCGGGCCATGAGCTGGTGTCCAGCGTAGAGGAGGATGGGATCTTCAAGATTCAAGTTCGGAAGGCTCGATAGGGCTAAACTCGCATATTGCGCACCGCAGGCACTGAGAAGAGGGGGGTATGATGAAACGCGTACTGATTCTAGGAGGAGGAACCGGAGGCACCATCGTCGCCAACCAGATGGCGCGTCGTCTCCGTCCGGACATCGACGCCGGTGAGGTGGAGATCACGATCATCTCCGACACGGACCAGCATGTGTACCAGCCCCTGTTCCTGTATCTGGCCTTCGACTTGGCCCTCCCGTCCGAGATCAAACGCCAAGAGCGCATGATTTTGGATCGCCGAATTCGACTGGTTCACGGTGAGGCGGAGCGCGTGGACATCAGTGGGCGCATGGTGGTGATGTCCGGGGGAGGAGAAGAGATTCCTTACGACTTCCTGGTCATTGCGACCGGCAGCCGTCCGGATCCAGAACAGATAGCGGGGTTGATCGAGGGCGGGCATCACTTTTATACGGAAGAAGGAGCGCTCAAACTGCGTGAGGCACTCCACGGGTTCACCGGAGGACGGGTGGTCATTGTGGTCGGGGTTCCACACAAGTGTCCGGTTGCCCCCCTGGAATTCACTTTCATGTTACAAGACTGGTTGGACGCCCGCGGCCTGGGGCCTCACAGCCAGATTGTGTACACCTACCCAATAGGACGTCCGCACTCGCTCGAAGGTGTGGCGGAATGGGTCAAGCCTGAATTTGAGGCTCGGGGCATCGAATCGCACATCTTCTTCAACCCGGAGGTTGTGGATTACGCCAATCACACGGTCACAAGTCTGGAAGGGGAAACCCTGTCTTACGATCTCCTGGTGGCCGTGCCGCCGCATGTGGGACAGGACCTGATTCGGCGGTCTGGGATAGGGGACAGTGGAAACTGGGTGCCCACCGATCGTCGATCGCTGCTGATGAAAGGATCCGAAGATGTTTACGTACTGGGCGACGCCACGGACCTGCCTATCAGCAAAGCGGGCTCCACTGCCCACTTCCAAGCCGATGTTGTGGCGGCCAACATTGTACATCGTCTCCACGGCGGACACGGCTCACAGAACTACGATGGGAAAGTGTTCTGCTTTATCGAAACGGGGCTTGGTAAGGCCACGTACATCACGTTTGATTACGACCACCCTCCGCAGCCCGTCGCGGCTGGCTCGTTGCTTCACCTGTATAAAGTCGCGTTTAACGGGGCGTACTGGCTCTCCGCCGCCGGCATTTTGTAGCGAGGAGGCGACGTGTGGCTATCGTCGAGCTATCAGAGGAAACCCTCCACGAATGGTTGGAAGTGCTGAGCATGTTACCAGACACCGTGCCGCCGGCCCTAGCGAAGCGGGTGGAGTCCATGACGGTCGCCCTGGCCGACTGGATGGGCCAGGGAGGAAGCGCCGGCATCGGCGGGGAGGCCTCGCCTGCGGTTGCGCCGGGGTCCCGGAAGCTCTCCCCGCCGGACGACGCCCCGCAGGATCCCCTCGGGTCCGCCACCGGCCCGATGACCGAGGAGTTGGCTTTTGGGCTTCGCCAGGTTGCGGAATGGCGGGCCAATGGGACGTGGGCGCTGATGGAGGACCTGGCCAACCTGGCCAAGTCGCTGCATGACTCGCTCAGTCCAGCCTTGGCGGAGCGGATGACCGCATTCGGGGTGGAGGTTGTCGGTGCACTGGACCAATTGATGTCCGCCGGCCTGCTCGAAACCGCCGTGCGACTTGCCGACGTGGGCGCCGACAGCCTCGCGCATGCACAGGCCGATCACCGCCAACTGACTGCGGTGAGACTGTGGCGAGAGATTCAGGACCCGGACGTGCAAGTGGGGATCAAGACTTTGCTCCACGTGCTCCGCCGGGTCCCCGATGTGCTGGGCGGCTAGCGAACCGCTCCCGACGGCAACAGTCGTTGGGAGGCCAGCAAGTGGCCCCAACCTCCACGCATGAGGAGGGCACCCACGCGACTGCGCGTCGTCGGCGTCCGGCCATGCCCGGGACCCAGACGGTCTAGTGGCGCCCGACCGCGATCAGGGCGCCACCGTGCACGCGACGAGGGCAGGGCCACGCGGCCAGCAACGCCATTGCCGCCTCGCGGTCCTCCGCTACCAGTCGGCGGGGATGGGGCGGCTTGGCTTCGCCACCGCCGTCGTTGTCGCTCTTAAAGCCACGCCCGCCAGCACCGCCGCGCCGGTGGGCAGCGCGGCCTCGTCGGGCACGAAGTGGGCGGAGTGCAGTCCACGCCCGGCGCCGACCTCAGCCAGGTCGGGGGACCGCACGCCGAGATGGCAGTGGGCGGCCGGCACCAGCGCCGCCACGTAGGCGAAGTCCTCCGCGCCGGTGGACGGGTCGGGCAGGACCACCGCGCGGTCCGCTCCCAGCACGGACCCGGCGGCTTCCAGCGCCAGCGCGGTCATGGCGTCGTCGCAGACCACCGCCGGATAGCCGTGCCGCACCTCGATGTCGACGTGCGCCCCGGCTGCCTCGGCCACAAGGGTGGCCAGGCGGCGAAGTTCTTGTTCCATGCCTTGGCGCCGCTTGGAGGTGAAGGTGCGGATCGTCCCGGTGAGCTCTACGCGGTCCGCCAGGATGTTTTGCCGGTAGCCGCCATGCACGGTGCCAAACGTGATGACCGCTGGCTCCGTGGGATTGGTCATGCGGCTCACCAGTGTTTGCGCCAGCACCACAATCTGACTGGCCACGACCAGGGCGTCCACGCCCCGCTCTGGATGGGCCGCGTGGCCCCCCTGGCCATGCACCGTCATCGTGAAGTCGTCCACGCTGGCCATCGCCGGCCCGCTCTTGAAGCCCACGACACCGGCGGCGAGGTCGACGTCACAGTGCACCATGATGGCAGCGCCAACCGGTGGGTCCGCCATGAGGCCGTCGCGGAGCATCGGCAGGGCTCCGCCGGGTCCTTCCTCGGCGGGCTGGAACATGAGGACCACCGGCTGGGGCAGGTCCGCTTCGTGGGCCTTCAGCAGCGCGGCCGCACCCAGGACGCAGGTGGTGTGGACGTCGTGCCCGCACGCGTGCATCCGGCCGGGGATTTCGCTCTGGAAGGGAAGGCCCGTGTCCTCCTGCAGGGGAAGGCCATCCATGTCCCCGCGCAGGATGAGGGCGAGGCCCGGGCGGCCCTGTCCCAAATAGCCCGCCACGCCCGTGCCGGCAAATCGCCGGTGGGCGATGCCCAGGGTATCCAACTCACGCTCTACGAGGCGCGCCGTCTCTTCGGTGTCGAGCCCCAGCTCCGGGTGGCGGTGAATGGTGCGGCGTAGCTCGGTGAGGTGCGAAACAAGGCTCTGGGCTTCTTGAAGGAGGTCCGGTGTCGGCATGACGACATCTCGCTTTCGTGGGGGCATCTTGGGCAACTGTATCGCGCTGGCATTCGGCATCGGCGACTATTTTCCTTCACCGGAGGGGAGGGCTGGGTCGAAGGCCCCCGCCGCGCTTCATTGCGCCGGCATGCTACCGTGATGCGGGAGGCGAAGCGACGTGTACAATCCCCCTTCGTTTCGGATGACAAGCGCGGATGCGGTGCGCGCCTTTATCGCCCGGCACAATTTTGGACTTCTGGTGTCCCAGGCGGCCGGCGGGGAGTGGCTGGCCACGCACATCCCGTGGGTCTGGGGGCCCGACGCCTCCGCGCCGCAGCTCCTGGGCCATGTGGCGCGAGCCAACCCGCACTGGCGGCACTTGCCGGGCGCCTCGGTGCTGGTGGTGTTTGCGGGGCCGCACTGCTATATATCGCCTCGCTGGTATGAGGCGGGACTGGACGTGCCCACATGGGACTACACCGCTGTCCACGCCACCGGCCGCGCTCGCCTGCTGACCGATGACGAGCTGGCCCAGCAGCTTGAGAGCCTGGTGGCATGGCACGAGCCGGATTCCCCGCTGCGGCAGCAGCTTCATCACCCGACCGTCGTGGCCCAGCGGCAGGCCATCGTCGGCATTGCCGTGGATGTCGAGCACCTCGAGGGCAAGCAGAAACTTGGCCAAAACCGCCCAGCCGAGCAGCGGGCGCGGGTCGTGCGCGTGCTCGCGGAAAGCGCCCACGAGTCGGAGCGTGACATCGCGGCGCTGATCGCGTCCACGCTGGGGCCCGGCTCGGACCAAAGCGTCCCGGACTAGCCCAGTGGGTCGCGCGACGCATGACTGCGATAAGCGGCCGTGTACCGGCGGAAACATCCGGGAATGCGGTATCCTGATTCTAGTGCCGGTCCTCAAGCGTAGCGCTAGGTGTGGAATCCTCGGCAAACGATCGAAGGAGGATGCGCGATGGCAATCCGCAACGTGATTTCGACACTGGCCAACGACGGCCGTGAGATCATGGGTCCCGATGTTTTGCTGTATCACCATCCCGGCAACGACATCTTGAATGGGTCGCTGGTGACCGTGGAGTCGAATCACTTCTGCGTGCTGAAGTCGCGCGGGGCCATCTTGAACGTGTACGAAACCGGCCAGTATCCGGTGGATACCCCGCAGAAAGTGATTGTCGGGGCCATCCAGCAGTCTTTCTACGGTGGGCAGTCTCCCTGGCAGTACGAAGCCATCTACGTGAGCCGGGCTAAGCTGGTGATTCGCACGGAGGGCCAGGCGCTCTCGCGTGAGATGGCCCAGCTACATTACCAGGTGGATTATTACATTCACGTCGACTCGAAGGACGACGCCCTAAAGCTGGTGCAGCACATGCCGTACGAGGGCCACTTCATCAAGACGCCCGAGGTGAACACCTATGCGGCGCCGGTGCTGGAGCAGGCTATCAACCAGGTTTGTCAGGTGACGCCCTTGGAGGAGATCAACGAACACATTCACGACATCTCGGACCTCGTGACGGGCCATCTGCAGGAGTTTCTCAGCACATACGGCATTACCCTCAACAACGTGAAAGTGCTGGTGGCCCCGTCCGACCCCCTGATGAAGCAGCTTATCTCACTTCGCGCGTTTGGGTTGAACGAGGAGCAGGCGGTCCGGTACCACATCGCCATGCTCATGGCTGAGAAGGGGCTCCTCACCGCCCCCAACATCGTCACCAACACCGGCTTCACCATCTCTGGCGGCACACCGCTGGTGAATCCGACCGATCTCACTGGGACGCGCGGCTGACGGAGGACCGATTGAGATGGAGCGGCACGATGCTTGGCCGGTGGCTCTCGACAAGTGGCTCTCTGAGGCGCGGGATACCAACCCGTACGCGACCGCGGAGAGCCTGCGCCAGTGGGACAACGTGATTCGCAACCACACCGCCGATGCGCTGGAGGCGGTGGCTAGCCAGTGGCGCAACTGGTACACAGAGGCGCACCGCGATTTGCCGACACCGAGCCGCGAGCACCCGTGGCCGGACCGCAGCCAGCTGGCGCGCGTGCAGGACTTAAAGCGCGCGGCCGACCAGTGCTCGGCGGAAGCGTCGCGCGTGCGAGCGCAGGAGATGCCCTCCCAGGATCGGGTCTTTCATCGCCTTAGAGCCAACGATGGGCTGCTGGACCTGCTGGTGGCGTGTGACGCGCGGCTGGCGGGCCACGTGGACGCGCTGGTGGCGCTGGCGCATCCGGGGCCGCTTGAAGACGAGCCGTCGCGGCGACTTCGTCTGGAGACCGCGCTCGCGGCGGTCCTGGCCGCCTTGGGCGAGCGGCAAGCCGCGCTGGCCCCGCCCACGCCGTTTTGACGGAGAGGCAGGAGGCCCCCCGCTGGGAGGGCCCTCCTGACCGCACCGGGATCAGACGTCCTGGCCGGCGGCCACCTCCTGCGGCTGGCCGAACCAGCCGCCGTTCGCCTCCAGTTGGAACTGCGCGTTCAAGAACCGGAAGTAGTGGCCCCTCTGCGCCAGCAGTTCGTCATGGCTGCCCGACTCTGCCAGCTTACCCTGATCGATGACCAAAATCCGGTCGGCCTCGCGAATCGTCGAGAGCCGGTGGGCTGCCACGAACGCCGTGCGGCCTGCCAAGAGGCGCTTTAAGCCCTGCTGGACCAGCACCTCAGTGCTGGTGTCGATACTGGCCGTGGCCTCGTCCAGGATGAGAATGGCGGGGTCGGCCAGAATCGCGCGGGCAAACGCCAACAATTGCCGTTGCCCCAAGGAGAGTCGGGACCCGCGCTCTTTCACCGGCGTGTCGTAGCCTTGGGGCAGTTCGCTGATGAAGTGATGCGCACAGGCAGCCTCAGCCGCTGCCTCCACGTCGGCGTCTCGAGCCTCCGGCCGCCCATAGCGAATGTTGTCTCGGATGGTGGCGTCGAAGATAAACGTGTCCTGCAGCACCAGTGCCACCTGACGGCGCAGCGAACGCAACTCAATATCGCGGATGTCGATGCCGTCCAACCGGATCGCGCCGCCCACCACATCGTAAAACCGGGGCAGCAGCGAGAGGATGCTGCTTTTGCCGGCGCCGGTCGCACCGACCAACGCGATGGTTTGGCCGGCTAGCACGTGAAACGACACGTCGCGCAGCACGGGGCGGCCCGGGACGTACTCGAACACCACATGGTCAAACACGACGTCGCCGCTGAGCCGGTCGACCGTCCGAGCCCGATCGCGGTTGGTGACCAGCGGCGCTTGGTCCAGATACTCGAACACGCGCTCGGCCGACGCCATGGCCACCAACAACTGGTTGTAAAAATTGCCGAGCTGGGAGATGGGCTGCCAGAACCCGGCCAGGTAGTTGAGGAACGCCACGATGAGGCCCAGCGAGACCGCGTGTGCCGCATACAGTGACGTGCCATACCAGAACACCAGCCCCGTGCCCACGGTGCCGGCAAACGTGATGGCCGGGCCAAACATGGCCGACAGCATCATGGCGCGCACGTGGGCGACGAAATTGGCCTGGGAGATGTCGTGAAAGTGCTCGCGGTTGTGGTCCTCACGACCGAACGATGAGACGACCCGCGCGCCGTAGAGCGACTCGGCCCACGTCGCATTGACGATGGAGATTTGCCGGCGCACCCGCCGCCAGCGCTCCACGATCATGCGGCGGAACCGTGTCGACAGCGTCACTAAAAGCGGCAGCACGATAAACGAGACCAGCGCCAGGTTCCATTTGAGGATGAGCATGGCGGCCACCGTGCCCACCAGGGTGAGCGCATTGCTCAGCGTGCTGACCAATCCTTGGCTCAGCAAGGAGTTCAAGTTGGACACGTCCGATGTCACCCGGGTCATGATCTTCCCCGCCGGGAGGCGGTCAAAGAACGTGAAGTTCAGCTGGTTGATGTGCGTGAACAGTTGGCTGCGTAGGTCGCGCAGCACTTCCTGGCCCATTTTGGAGATGACCCAGGTTTGAATCCGGGTGCTCACGTAGCGCACGACATAGATAAAGGCCATCACGCCTGCCAGCGACAGCAAGCCCTGGAAGTGGCCCGGCAAAATGTCCTGGTTGATGGCAATCTCAAACATGTACGGAATCGCCAGCGTGGCCAGGGTTCCAAACGCCAGCCCCACAATCGCCCACGCGATCAGGCGCTTGTAGGGCAGGAGATACCCGAGGAGCCGAAGGAACATCCGGCTGTCAAAGGGGCGCTCAACCGGTTCTTCCTCCTGGTCAATGCGGTTAATCACCTGGGTTCCTCCTTTCTCCCCTTTCCCCGCCCGCTACGACGCGGTGCCGCCCAGGACCTGGCGCTGGTCGCGGAACTGAACGTCGTGGACGTCCCGGTAGATGCCCGGGACGCTCACCAGCTGCTGGTGCACCCCCCGCTGGACGATGCGCCCGCCGTCAATTACCAAAATTTCGTGTGCCGCCTGCAGCGACGACAAGCGGTGGGCCACCACAATGGCCGTGCGGCCATACAGGAGGGCCCGGGTGGCCTGTTGAATAGCCGCCTCGGTCTCGAGGTCGACGCTGGCCGTCGCATCATCCAGGATGATGATGGGCGGATCCACCAGCAGCGCCCGCGCAATCGCAATACGCTGGCGCTGGCCGCCCGAGAGCCCGATCCCGCGCTCTCCGATGATGGTGTCGTACCCGCGCGGCATGTCTTCGATGAACTCGCCCGCCTGCGCCATCTCGGCTGCGCGGCGCACCTCGTCGACCGTCGCCTCCGGGCGGCCGTAGGCGATGTTCTCGCGCACCGTGGCGGAAAACAAAAACGTCTCCTGGGGCACCACGCCGATGTGACGGCGGAGCCATACGGGATCCCACTGCCTCACGTCCACGCCGTCCACGGTCACGGAGCCACTCGATACGTCGTACAGGCGCGGGATGAGCGCGATCACGCTGGTTTTGCCGGCGCCGGTGGGGCCCACGAGCGCCAGCGACTGGCCGGGCTCCACCTTGAACGAAATGTCCGTGAGCGCGGGACGCACGGCATCCCGATACAGGGACGACACCTGGTTCATCTCAATGGCTCCAGCCACCGACTGCGGCCGGTGCGGCTTTGGCGGCGCCACCACCGTGGCGTTCTCCTGCATCAGTTCCCACAGGCGCTGGCCCGCCGTGCCAAACTGGGCATACAGGTTCAGCACGGACCCCAGGCTCTGCAGGGGCACCACCATCATGACCACATACGAGGACATCGCCACCAAGCTGCCGACGGAGATGATGTGGTGGATGGCCTGCCAGCCTCCGAACAAAAACACGATGACCCCGTAGGCGCCTCCGATGAGGCCAAACAGCGGGAAGAATCGGCTCTGCAGGCGCGCGGTGTCCAGGTTGCGCTCGAACAGCACGTCCAGCGTCTCGTTGAAGGTATCCGCTTCGCGCGGCTCCTGGCCAAACGCCTTCACCACGCGTACGCCGGTGATGTTTTCCTGCAACTGCGTGGTCATCACGGCAAACTGCTGCCGAATGGCCCGGAAGGCGGGGAGGATGCGATGGTCGAAGCGCAGAACCATCAGGGTCAAGAAGGGCATGAGGCCCAGGAGGATCAGCGCGAGCTGCCAGTCCAGGATGGCAATCGCGGCAATCACGAACACCAGTGTGAACAGCACCTGCGTGCCCTGGGTGAAGAAGCTGGAGAAGAACATGGACACCCACTGCACGTCGGATGTGAGCCGGCTCATGAGCTGGCCGGTCTGCACCGAGTCGTGAAACGAATAGGACAATCCGGTGAGGTGGTCGTAGAGCGTGTCCCGCATCCGCTTTAGGACCGCCTGGCCGAGCCGCTCCGACAGAAACGCCTGCATGAACGCAAACACGCCGAACAAAATAGCGAACGCAAGGGACGCTCCAATAATCGGCCACAGCCATCGCAGTTGATGGCCGATGAGGACGTTGTTGACCAAGATGCGGGAGAGCGCCGGCGGCACCAAGTTCAGCCCCGCCGCCAACACGGCCCCGATGACCGCCAGGATTCCGTCGCGCAAGTGCGGGCGCACAAAGCCCATCAACCAGTCCTGCATAGGTCCTCCAGATGACTAAGTTAGTTAACAATCGCATCTTAAGCTGTCTGCGGGTGCTCGCCAACCCGCCAACGCCTGGGCGACGTGATACGGTGAGGGGAAAACTACGAGGGCACGGCGACGAGCCCTTATTGTGCGCCTTTGTTCGCGGAGGATCAAGCGGGTGGGCTAAAGGCTGCAGGGTGCGGCAGGAGGTGGGAGCGTGCGGGTCATCACCATCGGGCGGACGTCAGGCGGGGAATGGGCGCCGGCGGTCGAGGCCTACCGCGTGCGCACGCCGCCGCCGTGGGCCTGGGCCTGGGTCGCCGTGCCGGCGACAAAACTCTCCGGCCCGGCGGCTCGGCGCCAGGAGGCCGCGGCGGTCCTCGCGCACGTCCGGCCCACGGACTTCCTGGTAGTGTTGGACGAACATGGGCGGGAGTTTACGACCCGGGCACTTCATCGCTGGCTTCGGGACTTGCTCGCCGGGCCGCGGGCGCTGGTGTTGGTGGTGGGCGGGGCCGATGGCCTCGATCCCAGCATCACGGCCCGAGCGGATGCCGCGTGGTCGCTCTCTCAATTGACGTGGCCGCACGAGCTGGTCATCCTCATGGTGGCGGAGCAATTGTATCGCGTGTCGGCCCTTGACCGGGGGCACCCGTATCATCGGGATTGACGAAAGGGGGCGTTCCGTGGGCGAGGGCTCGGAACTCACCGTAGCCGAGGTGCAGCGCACCGTGGACCGATGGATTCGCCGCTTTGAGGAAGGCTACTTTCCGCCGCTGGCCATGGTGGCCCGCCTCGCGGAAGAAGTGGGCGAGTTGGCCCGCGAGGTGAACCACACCTACGGCCCCAAGCCGAAGAAGCCGGACGAGCCCGTGGGGTCCGTGGGCGAGGAGCTGGGAGACCTCCTGTTTGTTCTCGCCTCGATGGCCAACGCGCTGGATATTGATTTGGCCCAAGCCTTTGCCATGGTGATGCAGAAGTTCCATGACCGCGACCTCGGGCGCTGGACGCCCCGCGCCAACCCTCCGGAGCTGGACTAGCCCGCTGTCCGCGAGCGTGCGGCGACCCATCGCTCGCCCACGCCATGCCCGGCGCTTCCCGGCCAGGCCCTCACTCGGGCCGCGCCGGCCCCCTTTCCTCGGAGCGCCAGGCCGCGTCGACGCGAGCGTTCCAGTCCACTAAGGCCGGCTCCACTGCGCTGTGCTCGACCTTCCAGGTCGCATACCAGAGCACCGCGCGGCAGTCGTCGGTGGAAAGCCCCAGGTCCTGTGCCAACTCGGGCAGGCGGGGCCACTGCTCCAGGCGCTTCAGCACGCTCGGCAGGTCCGGCCCGTCCGGGCGCACGTACGGCAATCCGCCTTGGGCGGAGGGCGCCTGCCCCACACGCCGAAAAATGACCCACAGGGGGAAGCGCGGGTCGCTGCGGCCATCCTCCCAATAAGCGGTGCGCAGTTCGTCCTCGCCCTTCACGGGGAGGACCCTGGAGTCGGCGGCGCGCCCTCGGGGGACACCAACTCGCCCAGTTCGCCGTCCGCGCCGGTCTTGCCGTGAAGATAGAGTACGTGTGGGACATCGTCCCGCTGGATCTCAAGCTGCCAGTGCCCCACCTGCGGGGGGCGGTTCGGGCCCTGGGGGGTGAGCTCGGCGCGCATGTGCACCTGATATCCCGCCACGGGGTGGTCGTAGGGCAAAAATTCCCCCTGACCCATGTTGATCCGCCGCAAGGCCTCGTTGATTGGGGCCAGTATGTCTGCCAATCCCGGAAACAGGTCCCCCGCTCGCGATAGCAGGATGGATTGGCTCTTCATACCCATATGGGTATTCCCCCTCCTGTTTTGTGGAATTCATCCGGCGATTCGCCTCTTCATCGTAGCATGGGCCAGCCGTTGGTGCGCCGGAGGGACCCAGTGGACCGACCGGGGTGGCCGTTGGTTTGCAAAAATATTGCGCCAATGGCTTGCGCGGCCCCTGCGGAAGGTGTAAATCGGTAGTGATACCCATGGGGGTATTGGTTCGCGGTGACCTGGAGGGTGAGAGGAGGACCGGATATGCAGCAGGATCGGCTAGCCATCATCTGTTCCAAGGGGTCCCTGGATATGGCCTATCCGCCGTTTGTCCTGGCGACAGCGGCTGCGGCCATGGACATGGATTCCATGCTGTTTTTCACGTTCTGGGGGCTGGACATCATCAACCGCCACAAGATCGATTCGCTGGATATCTCGATCGCGGGCAATCCGAGCATGCCGTCGATGGCCAGGGTGGCCGGCATGGTCCCTGGCGGGACGCGCATGGTGTCGACGATGATGCGCACTCAGTTCGCCAAGGCGAAGGTGATGTCCATTCGGGAGTTTGTGGGCACGGCTCACGAGGCCGGCGTCCGCCTGGTGGCCTGCCAGATGACGATGGACGTGATGGGGATAAAGCGCGAGGACCTGATTCCCGAAGTGGACGACGTTGCGGGGGCGGCCACGTTCTTGGACTTTGCCCGCGACGCCAAGGTCCAGCTGTTCGTGTAAGTCCGCGGCCCGGGCGGGCGCTGTTCGTGTTCGTCACCCGGTTTGACAGATGGGGGGAGCAGCCAATGGAGAAGGGTTACGCGGATGTGCCTGCGGAACAAAAGATGCGCCTTTATCATGAGGTTGTGCAGGATGGGCGCTTTCACACCTATCTGTATGGGTGCTACGAGTGCGGGATCTGCGTTGCGGCCTGTCCGTCCGCCCGCTTCTACGATTTCTCCCCCCGCAAGATTGCCCAGGCCCTGGCCCGCGAGGACGTGGACCTGGTGTACGAGCAGATGAACGATGACGTGTGGAACTGCTCGCAGTGCTTCTCCTGTCTGCGCTGTCCCCGTGGGAACAACCCGGGCGGCCTTGTCACCATCATGCGCGAGGTGGCGGTCAACAACGGACTGCGCACCACCAAAGACGCTCTGGTGGGGTATACACGCATTATCTACAAAATCATGACCACGGGCACTCAGGTTTCGCCCGACATGCTGCAGGAGGACGCGTTTCCCGACTGGGGTCCGCAGGTAAAGGACGTCGCCGACCATCTCGCCGTGTGGCGCCGCGCGCTGCCCCCCGAGACCATGCACACCACGGCCCTCTCCTGGGACGTGGACGAGCACACCATGCGGGAGCTGTACGCCATCTGGAAGTGGACCGGCACGCTCGACATGATTGCGCAATTGGACGAGGGGCTTCACGACATCATGGAGGAAATTATGGACGACGCCCTCGAGGACAGCGGCATTGGCGCCGTGGTATCGGACTGACGAAGACGCGAAGGGAGGATCCCACCATGGCTAGGTCGACGACCGGGACGGCAGATCGGACGGTACCGGTGCGGGGAACCTCCGTGGAAACCCAGAAAACGTTTCGCCCCGATCCCCGGGAGGCTCCGGAAGAGGACGTGCGCGAGGCGGTGTTGCAGCTTGAGCGTGAGGGCGAGTGGATCGTGCAGCGCGTGCCCGAGCCGTACCATGAAGCGCCCACCAAGTACGGGCGGACGAAGAAAATCCCGTACCAGCGGACGTGGCACCACAAAAGCTGCGGGCAGTGTGGACACATTCCGGGCTACTCTACCTCGATCTTTTGGCTGAACCGCGTGCTGGGCTACGACTACTTCGATCCCCGCGACCAAACGTCGTGCACCGCCTGGAACTACTACGCCTCAGCCACGTCCAATCAGGCGGCACAGGCGGCCGTGGCGATGCGCAACTTCGCCGCCGCCTACGAAACCGGGTACTTCCCGCTCATCCACTGCGGCACCAGCTTTGGCCACTACAAAGAAGTCCGCCACGAATTGGTGCATGACCATGCGCTTCGGCGCCAAGTGCGGAGCATCATTGAGCGGTTGGGCCGCCCCTTTGTCATGCCGGAGGAAATTGTGCACTACAGCGAGTGGATGTATGCGGTGCGCGACCGGCTTCAAGAGCGCGTGGTGTATGACCTGAGTCCGATCGTGTCGACAGTGCACCCCGCCTGCCACTACTACAAGCTGCAGTCGGGCGATGCCATCTATGACCCAGAAATTTATGGCGGCCAGCGCACCGCCGCGGTGACCGGCGTGGTGCAGGCGCTGGGCGCGCAGGTGGCGGACTACTCCACCTGGTACGACTGTTGCGGCTTCGGGTTCCGGCACATCTTGGTGCAGCGGGACTTCACGCGGTCGTTCGCCACGCTTCGCAAGATCGAGGTCATGAAGCAAGAGGCCAATCCGGATGTGGTGCTGACCCACGACACGGGGTGCGTGACGTCGCTGGACAAGAGCCAGTTTGCCGCCCGGGCCCACGAACGCAACGTGGGGGTGCCGGTGATGTCCGAGTCGCAGTTTGCGGCGCTGGCCATGGGCGCCCACCCGTTCCGCGTGACGCAGCTGCACTGGCATTCTACCGACTACCGACCGCTCCTGGCCAAGATGGGCATCGATGCGGAGCGGGCCTGGAGTGAATTTCAAGAGGACGTCAAGCAAATCGAGGCCGGCACCATGGACTATCTCACGTGGGAGGCCGTGCTCTAGGCGGCGCGAGCTTGGGCGAGGTGGCAAAGGAGGCAGTGATGGCGACGGGGGATCGCGTGCTGGTGGTGGGGGGAGGACCGGCCGGGCTGGAAGCGGCACGGGGCATCGCGGATCTGGGGACGTCCGTGCTCTTGGTGGAGGCGAAGACGACGCTGGGGGGAACGCCGTGGGAGTCCTACGCGACCCTGACGCCGCACCTTGCGCCCACGCGCGAGCTGATGGCGGCAGTCAAAGAAGCGGTGGAGAGCCATCCCCGGATCGACGTGCGCACCGCGACGCGGGTGGTGGCGAGCGAAGGCGCGGCCGGGCACTTTCAGGTGACGCTTGAGCATGAGGGCACGCGGGCCGTGGAGCCGGCCGGCGCGGTGGTGGTGGCCACGGGCTTTCAGCATTTTGACCCCGGCCGCGAAACCCAGATGTATGGGTACTACGAGTACGATGATGTCATCACACTGGTGGACGCCGAGCGCATGATGCAGACGGGCCAGTTTGTGCGCCCCTCCAGCGGGGCGCCGCCCCGCTCGGTGGCGTTCATTCAGTGCGTGGGATCGCGCGACCGGCGCATTGGCAACACGTATTGTTCGAAGGTGTGCTGCGGGATTGCGTCCAAGCAGTCCATCGAGGTCAAGCATCTCGTGCCTGACGCCAAAGTGTTCATCTTCTACATCGACATGCGGACATACGGGTTCTGGGAGGACCAGCTTTACTGGCGGGCCCAGGAGGAGCACAAGGTCAACTACATTCGCGGCATCGTCACCGAGGTGATCAAGAAGGGGGACCAGCTCCTCATCAAGGGGGAGGACACCACCATGGGCCGCCCCGTGGAGATCCCGATGGACTTGGTGGTGCTGTCGGTAGGCATGGAGCCGTCGGCGGGAACGCTCGAGATGGCCCGCATCTTTCAGATTCCCCGCGAGCCCCATGGCTTCTTGGCCACGAGGGGCGAACCGCTGGATACGGTCAGCACGCCCGTGCCGGGGGTGTTTGTCGCGGGCGCGGCGGCGGGTCCGAAAGACCTGGAAGATACGGTCTCGATGGGAGGGGCGGCGGCAGTGCGCGCGGTCAGCCTGCTGCGGCGGCTTGCCACAGCGTCCGCATGACCCCGGTGAGCGGGCTGGTGGTGGATGGGGCGGCGGTTCAGGAGTTTTTGGACAAGGCCGAGCCACTGCTGGACTCCCGGGCGCTGGCATCCCTCGACGACGCACTGCACCGCCGCACCGCCCGCGCGCATCGTGAGGAGATGGGGTGGGCGGCCCGGTGGGCGCTGGCACCGGCGGCACGCCGGGTCGACCCAGCGGATCGCCGTCGCTGGCAGCCGGAGCTGGAGTCCGTCTGGGCCTTGGCGGCGGCGGGGGATGGGGAGGGGCTCGTGCTCCTGCTGGGCGAGCGGCCCCTAGCGCCCGCGTGGGTGGTGGACTGGGCCACCTACTGGCTGAACATTCATGCGCCGGAATTCCCCTGGTGGGCGCGGTGGGTGTACCGGCGGGAGGAGGGGACCGGGGCACTGCCGCTGGTCACCGGTGATATGGAAAGCCTCCGCGGTGCGGGACTGGTGGCGGTATATGGCGCGATCCGGCAGGACGTGCGGTTTTTGGGCTCGGTGTTGGAGAATACGCGCCAGCTCACTGCCGTGACCGACGAGCATCGGCCGTTGGTGGCGCTGGCGGCCGTGTATGCGGTGTACATGTTCACCATTGCGGCCTGGAAACTGACCGACGAGTTCACGCGGGTGTTTCCCCCGTTTCCGGTGGTGCTGCGGGCGTTGTTAGGCGTGAACCGATGGGAGGCGATGGACCGTGGCTGAGAAAGCGCAGGCGGTAGAGCGCGAGGCGGTGGTCGACGGGATCGCGCTGGCCCCGCAATGGAGCCGCATGTTTGAACCGCGCCCCATTACGGACTATGACTTATCCGTGCTGGACGAGGTCACGGCCATCCCTGGGGCCGAGTCGCTGGGTTGGTGTTATCAGTGCGGCAAGTGCACGGCCGTGTGCCCCGTCGACGCCGTCGGAGACTTCTCCCCCCGTAAGGTGTTCCGGCGCACGCAACTCGGCACCCCGCTGCTCGACAGCCCAGATTTGTGGCTGTGCACCACGTGCGCCAACTGCCTGCGGGTATGTCCCAAAGAGGTCAACATGATTCAGATCATGCCGGCCGTGCGGGAACACGCGGTGGCGGACGGCCGGGCGCCGCAGGAGTTGCTGTCCGCCTTCGAAAACACGGCGCGCTACGGCAACCCCCTGGGTGAGCCAGCCCGCAAGCGGGCCGATTGGGCGAAGCGAGCGGGGGTTCCGGTGGCCATCATGAGCCAGCATCCCGATCCGGTGGACGTGCTGTGGTTCGTGGAGTGCTATCCCGCCTACCATCCGCGCGGCCAGGAGGCCTCGGTGGCGCTCGCCCGCATCCTGAACACGCTGGGCGTGGACTTTGGCATTCTGGGACGGGAGGAAAAATGCTCCGGGGACTCGCAGCGCATGGCGGGCGAGGTGGGGCTCTTCGAGATGCTGGCGGAGCACAACGTCAAAACGCTGTCCCAGTACACCTTCCACGAGATCCTGGTCACCGATCCGCATGCGTACAACGCCCTGCGGCATGAGTATCCCAAGTTCGGCGGCGAGTGGCCCACGCGCCACTACACGCAGTTCCTGGCCCCCCGCATCGGCGACATGACGTTTCGGCGCGAGTTGCCCTGGCGCGTCACCTTCCATGACCCCTGCTACCTCGGCCGCCACAACGGGGAGTACGAGGCGCCCCGGCAGCTCTTGCGCGCCATTCCGGGCCTGCAGTTGGTCGAGATGGGCCGGTGCCGGGAAAACGCCTATTGCTGCGGCGGCGGGGGCGGCGGCATGTGGATGGACAGCTTCACGACAGAATTCACCAGCATGCGCCTCTCCGAGAAGCGGGTGCGGGAAGCCATCGAGTACGGGGCGGACGTGTTGGCCGTCACCTGTCCCTACGAAGTGTCCCGGTTTGAGGATGCCGTGAAGTCCACGGGCAATGCGGGCCGACTCCAGGTGATGGACATCGCGGAGCTGCTCGCCAAATCCATGGCGCTGGTGGACTGATCCGCGGAGCGGCGAGGGTCCAAGCTGAATGCGAGAGGTGGGGCGTCATGAGCGAAGCCGGTGCCAACGGGCACGAGGTTCACGAGATTAATGGATGTCGGCTGCCCGCCGACCTGCTGTATTGGCCTGAGAAGCATGTGTGGGTGCGGGGGCCCGATGCCGACGGCGTCATCGAAGCCGGCCTCACCGACGTGGCCCAGCACCTGGCCGGCAAGATCGTGATGGTCAGCCTGCGTGGGCAGGGCAAAACGCTGGCCCGGGGGAAGAGTGCGGGAACCCTGGAGTCCGGCAAGTGGGTGGGTTCCATCCCGACCCCCGTGGCGGGGGAGGTGGTGGCTGTGAATGAGGCGCTCAAAGCGTCTCCGGACACGGTGAACCGCGATCCCTACGGCGAGGGGTGGCTCATCCGCGTGAAGCCCACCCAGTGGGACGTGGACCGAGCGGCGCTGGCCGGGGGCCCGGACGGGCTCGCACGCTATCGCGAGCTGCTGGAGCGGGACGGGATCCACTGCACGAGCTAGGACGAGCTGCGAAAGGAGGGGAGGGCATGGCCTTCGTCTTTGCCTGTGAGCTGCCGGACCATCTTTGGTACCGGGTCGACCAGGACGTATGGCTCGAGGAGCAGCCGGATGGCACCGTGCGGCTCGGGATGACCGACCCCGCGCAGACGCGGGCGGGTAAGCTCTTGTACCTGCGCGTGCGGGCGCACAAACCGGTGCGTGCGGGACAGAGCGTGGCGACGGTGGAGTCGGGGAAGTGGGTCGGCCCCGTGCCCGCACCGCTCGCGGGCACGGTGGTGGACGCCAATCCGGCCGTGCTGGCGGATCCCGCGCTGGTGAATCGGGATCCCTATGGCGAGGGGTGGTTGATCACGTTTCGCCCCGACGTGGGTCGGGAGGCGTGGGAAGCCAGCGGGCTCCAGCACGGACCCGACGCCGTCGATCCGTATCGCGCCCGGCTTGAGGCGGAGGGCCTCACATGTCTGCGCTGCGCCGATCCCGGCCCCTGATGCCGGGCGTGTGACCGCGGCGGCACCAAGGCTGAGCGAGGCGGAGAGAGGAGGAGCGTCATGAGGCATGTGGATCTCGGCACGGTGTCGCGCCCCATGTCTCAGGCTGTGTATCATGGGGTGGCCCACACCATGGGCGCGGGGGATGAACCTACCCTCATCACGGTCAGCCCGGACGGCCCGTATGTCTGTGTGGGCTACCATCAGGTGGCCGCTCGGGACGTCAATCGGGACTACTGCGCCGCGCACGACATTCCGGTGGCCCGACGCATGGTGGGCGGGGGCGCCGTGCTGCTGGATCATGGCCAGGTGTTTTGGCACCTCATCCAGCCCCGCGGCGGCGAGCCGGTCCAGTCGGTGTACGCCCGGTGCCTCGGCGCGCCGGTGGATGCCTACCGGCGCATGGGGATCGCGGCCGAGCATCGGCCCGTCAACGACATCGTGGTGGGGGCCCAGAAGATCGGGGGAACCGGGGCGGTCACGCTGGAGGGGGCCCTGGCCATTGTGGGCAGCCTGATGTTTGACTTTGACGTCGACACCATGACCAGGGTGCTGGCGCTGCCCTCGGAGAAGTTCCGCGGCAAAATGCTCACCAGCCTCCGCGACTACATGACCACGATGCGCGCGCAGCTCGGGAGCGCCATGCCGCCGCGCGATGAGGCCGTGGCCCTCTTGGTGGAGGCGTTCGGGGAGCGCCTCGGCGAGCCCGTGCACAGCGGATCCTTGACGCCCGAGGAAGAGGCGGCTTCCCGCCACTATGCGGAGCTCCTGTTCGACCCCGCGTTCGTGTATGCGTACGGGTCCACCGAGGGGTGGGTCCAGGCAGGCGTCAAGATCCGTGAGGGCGTGCGCCTGTACGAGGGCCTGGCCAAGGCGCCCGGGGGATTGGTGCGGGTCATCGTGCGCGAGCGGGAGGGGAGGGTTGACGACCTGCTGTTGGCCGGCGACTTCCTGGTGGAGCCGGGCGACGGCTTGGCGGGGGTGGCCCGGGCGGTCGTGGGATCGCCGATGTCGCCCGACGCCTATCTCCCGCGGTTGGAGCGCGCGTGGGCGACCGTCAGTGTGCCGGGCGTTACGGCGGCCGACGTGGGCCGCGCCTGGGCCCAGGCGGTCGCCATCGATCCCTCAGGGATCCTTGAGCCCCATCGCGCCGCGGGAGGCGCCCGTGCGGGTCCGTGACGAAGGGGCGGTATCGGTGGCTTGATCTGTTGTCACAAGAAGGGAGCTGATCGCGATGGATGAGATGCAAGACGCGATTCAAAGTGTAGAGGTGGCGGCCCACATCGATGCCAAGGGGCTGGCCTGCCCGCTGCCGGTCGTCAGGGCCAAGAAGGGGATCATGGGGGTCGAAGTGGGTCAGGTGGTGGAGGTAGAGTGCACGGACCCAGGTTCCATGGCCGACTTCAAGGCGTTTGCCAACGCGACCGGCCACGAGTTGCTGCTGTCGCAGCAGGACGGCCCCGTGTTTCGGTTTCACATCCGCCGGACCAAATGAACTACGATGGACCAGGAGCGGTGAACGACAGGACGGAGGCAGTCAATGGCTGACGAGACCAAGAAGTTTCTCTACATTCTCACCACGGGCGTCGAAGCCCCGGAGAGGTCGGCGTCGCCGTTCTTTCTGGCGACGACGGCCGCGCTGATGGATGGGGAGTCGCGGATGGTGTTCACCATCACCGCCACCAGCCTCCTGAAGCGTGGGGCGGCGGAATCTCTCTACATCAAAGGGTACGGGCAGGGATCCACGCTGCAGTTTTTCATGGACCAAGCGCGAGAGGCCGGGGTAGAATTTTACGTCTGTGCTCCGAGCTTGGACCTGAACGACTGCACCCTGGACGACCTTGTCGAGGTGTCCGGCGTGGTGGGGGGGACCGCACTGAATGAGATGGCCGCGGAGGCGGACGTCGTCATCACGTTCTGATGCCCGACCGCGAACTGGCCGCCGCCTTGGCCATCGGGCCCGAGACCGCCGCCCGTGATGTGGCCGAGGCGGCCCGGGTGGTGCTGGACGTCGAGGCGGCTCCGTGGCCCAGCCGCCTGCAGGGGGTGTGCGCGGTTTTGTGGCGGGCGCGGCCGTCGCTGGTCAGTGCGAGCCTGTATGTTTCTGCACCACAGGGCAGTCGGCTGGCGCTGGCTGCCCACCAGGGGGCGCCCGTGGCGCTCACGGTGCCATGGCATCAGGGGCTGGTCGGCACGGCCGCCGCGGATCGCGTGGTGCAGATCGTACCGGTGTTGCGCCTGTTTCACGGGCATCGCTTGGACAATCCCGTCGGGGAGTCAGCGGTGGCGGTGCCGGTGACGCGCGGCGGCGTGCTGGCTATTTTCGTGCTGTTGGCGTCCGAGCGTGAGGCGTTTGCCGCGGAAGACGTGGAGTTGGTTCAGCAGGTGGCGGAATTGGCTGCCCAGCGGTGGCCACCCGTCGCCACGGCGGGGGAAGCTGAGGGGAACCGAGAGCGACCAGGGTGAAAGAGGAGGGTTCGTGGTGCGCATTGCCGTGCTGGTAAAGGACGTCCCCGATCTGGTGGAGGAGTTGGAGCTGGACGAGTCGGGTCGTGCGCTGGCCGTCGACGACCTGAGCTATGTGCCCAGTGAGTGGGACGACCAAGCTCTCGAAGAGGCGCTGCTCCTAAAGGAGGCTTCTGGGGCGCATGTGTCGGCGGTGGCCCTCGACACTGGCGACGTGGACAACATGCTGTACGCCGCGCTGGCCAAGGGGGCCGACTGCGCCGTCAAGTTGGTGGGTGACTACGACCGAACGCTTGCCGGTCGGCAGCGGGCGCGCATCCTGGCGGATTATCTGGCCGGTGCCGGGTACGACCTGGTGATGACGGGGGTCCAGGCGGTGGATGACCTGGATGGGCAGATAGCCGGCCTGCTGGGCGGGATGCTGGGGTGGCCGCACGCCTCGGTGGTGCGCGACGTGGCGGTGGGCTCCGGACAGGTGAGCTTTGTGCAGGAGTACGCCGGCGGCCGCATGGCGGAGTTTCGGTCGGCCACCCCCCTGGTGCTGGGGGTTCAGGCGGCGAAAAAGCCCCCGCGCTACGTGCCCATCGCCCGCATTCGCCAAGTGTCTCGCTCCGCGGCGCTGGAGGAGGTGTCGGCCAGTGAGCCGTCGGAAGAGTCGACGCTGGCCGTGCGGCGGCTCTCGCGGCCCGAGGCGCAGGGGCATGCCATCATGTGGGAAGGGGATGCGGAACAGGTGGCCGCCGCCCTGATGGCTTTGCTTGACGAACAGCACTTAAGGAGCTGATGACATGGGACCGATTATCGTCGTGGCCGAGCTGCAAAACGAGGCCCTGAGCCCCGCGACCGCGGAGTTGCTGACGCGCGCGCGCCAACTGGCCGAGGCGCGCTCGACACGGGTTGTGGCGCTGGGGTTTGGTGAGGCGGCCCGAGGGCCCCTGGCGGCATCGGGCGCCGATGAGGCCGTGTTGGTGGCAGGCGCCGACCCCTACGTGCCCACTCTGGCGGAAGCCGGACTGCGCCAGGTGGTGCGCGACACATCGGCCGGATTGGTGCTGCTGGCCAACACCACCCTGGGCATGGACCTGGGCGCGGCCACGGCAGCGGCCGAGGGCCGCCCCATGGTGGCCTACGTGACCAGCCTCACGGCAGCCGAGGGCGGGGAGTTCACTGCCGCCAGTCAGGTGTATGCCGGAAAACTGGTGGCGGAGGTGGCGGTGCCGGAGGGTTCGGTGCTGACCGTCTTGCCCGGCTCCTGGCCAGCGGATGGGGCGGCGGGGGGCGGGACACCGGTGCGCGACGTAGCGGTGGCGCCCGCGTCCGCGATGGAGCTGGTGCGGACGATTGAGCCGGAAACCGGAGACGTGGACATTACCCGGGCCGATGTGCTCGTAAGTGTGGGCCGCGGTATCCAGGATCCGGACAACCTGGAGCTGGCGGATGAGCTGGCGGCGGCTTTGGGTGCGGTGGTGAGCTGCTCGCGGCCGGTGGTGGATGCGGGCTGGCTGCCTCGGGCGCGGCAGGTGGGCAAGTCGGGGCAGACCGTCAAGCCCAAGCTGTATTTGGCGCTCGGCATCAGCGGGGCGCCCGAGCACCTGCAGGGGATGAAAGACAGCGAGATTATCGTCGCCATCAACAGCGACCCGGCGGCCCCGATCTTCGAGGTGGCCCACTACGGAGCCACCTGCGACATCTTGGAACTGATGCCGCTCCTGACGGAGCGTCTGGGGGAGGCGGACTAGCATGACGCTGCGGACCGTGTTGATGGCCGCCACCATCGTCCTGGCTCTGGCCAGCGTTGGGGTTCTTGCGGTGCGGGGCCGGGCGATCTGGACCGTCATGCGGCGGACCCGGCCCGTCGTGCGGTGGGATCGGATCGGCGAGCGGCTCCTCTCCGTGGGAACCCATGTGTTCGGTCATCGCCGCATGGTCCGCATCCCTTTTTCCGGCATCCTGCACTACTTTATCTTCAGCGGATTCGTGGTGCTGTTCCTCGACATCGTGGGCACCATCGGCCAGGTATTTGCGCCGGGATTCGGCATCGGGCCGTGGCTCAGCTTGGCGGTCAATGTGTGGGTCGCGCTGGTCCTGATTGGCGTGCTGATGGCCGTGTACAATCGGGCCGTGCTGCGGCCGGCCCGCTTCCACGGCTCCGATGAGCGGGATGCCTACCTGATTTTGGTCCTCATTGCGATCATCGTGGTGGGCATCGTGGTCCATGAGTCGTTCTACCCGGTGGTCGCTGCGTCGTTTTTCCACGTGGCGGACCCGTCGCTCCCAAGCCAGTTTCTCGGCAACGCGCTGTACCACCTGTGGCGGACGTTGGGCTGGACCACGCCGACGGGGGCCTTGGTGGGCTACACAGTGGGTTACCTGATGGATATCGGGGTGGTGTTTGGATTCCTCGCATACCTCCCGTACTCCAAGCACTTTCATATTATGCTGGCCGTGCCCAACATCTTTTTCCGCAATCTGCGCCCCATCGGGGAACTGGTCGAGACGCCCCCCGAGGAGACCATGGCCATCCGCTCGTTCGACGACTTCCGCTGGAAAGACGTGCTGGATCTGTTTACCTGCACAGAGTGCGGGCGCTGTCAGGAAGTGTGTCCCGCCAACGCGGCGGGGCAGCCGCTCTCGCCCAAGATGGTCATTTTGGATCTGCGGGATCGGCTGGTGAGTGACTGGGGCCGGCCGGCGGCCGACGCCCCGCCGCTTGCCGGCGGAGTGGTGTCCCGGGAGGCCCTGTGGGCTTGCACCACATGCGGGGCCTGCCAGAAGGCCTGCCCGGTGTTCATCGAGCACGTGCCCAAGATTGCCGGGCTCCGCGCGGCGCTCCTGGAAGACGGCGATGTCGATCCGGCTGCGCAGAAGGTGCTGGTGGCCTGGGAGCGGCAGGGCAACTCGTTCGGCCAACCGGCGCGCAAACGTCCGGAGTGGGCGAAGGGACTGGACTTCCCTATCAAGGATGCGCGCAAGGAGCCGGTGGACTGGCTCTGGTTCGTAGGCGACTTTGCCGCGCTAGACCCTCGTGCGCGCGAGATGACCCCGCTGGTCGGCGAGCTGTTGAATCGTGGCGGCGTAGACTTTGGCATCCTGTACGAGGGCGAGGTGAACTCCGGCAACGATGCGCTTCGCATCGGCGAGTACGGCCTGTTCGAAACGCTGGCGCAGAAAAACCTGAAGGTCCTGGAGAAAGCCACGTTCCAGCGGGTGTTCACCACCGACCCGCACTCGCTGAACGCCCTCAAGAACGAATACCGCAAGTTCGGGTTCGATAAGCCCGTGTTCCATTACACGGAAGCATTTCTAAAGCTGATTCAGGAGGGCCGCCTGCCCGTGCGGCCGGTCGCTGTCCGCGCCACCTATCATGACCCGTGCTACCTCGGGCGCTGGAACCACATAACCGAGGCTCCGCGCCAGCTCCTCATGGCGCTTGGCGTAGACCTCCGAGAGATGCCCCGCCACGGCGAGCAAAGCTTTTGTTGCGGTGCAGGGGGTGGTCGCATTTGGATGGATGAGTCGGGCATGGTGGAGCGTCCCGCGAACCAGCGCATTCGGGAGGCGCTGGCTCTGCCGGGCATCACCCACTTCGTGGTGGCCTGCCCCAAAGACGTGTCGATGTTTCATGCCGCGGCCACCGCACTCGGTGTGGATGATCGGCTCCGGGTGACCGACGTGACGGAACTGCTGGCGGCCGCCGTGGGCATGCGCGCCACACCGCTGCCCGCCGCTATGGCTATGGGGGTGAGCGAGTGAGGACACGGGCGCCGTGGCCGCAGCCGCTGGCTACGGCGGGATGGGCCGCCTGTGTCGATGTGTGGGGGTCCTGCGGCAGGATCCCCGGTGGCCAAAGGATACCCACGACCCCACGGACAGGCTTGGCTACACACGACGCGCCCCGACAGGGGTCGGGGCGTCAGCGCCTCACGCCCCATTCATAGAGACCTATCGACGCACCGTCCGCCGCCAATGCCAGAATGTACAGGCCCGGTGCAGCGTCGCCGTTGCGCGGGGCGCGCCGACACAGCCGCCGATGCCGGACCAAGGCGGGGGCGAGCAACCGGATGTCGGGTCGGTTGCCAACCGGCGTCTCCCCTTTATCGTCCAACTCCACCGGCTTGCTGACCTTCCCCTTGACATCGGCCGGGCCGTCGGGTCCACGACGCTGACCACCCGGGCCGGCAGATGCGTGGTGCCGCCGAGCCCCTGCTGCGCCGCCCGATGGGGGGCGGCCGGTCCGGGCGACGCTCCGCACCCCATCTTCTAAGAGGCGGCTGTCCGTGAAGTAGTGGATGTCACTCTCCACCACCGTCGTGTCCTGGCGCTGCCGGCGCTTGCGAATCAAGTGCCGGCGTTGCGCCTGCTGCGCCAGCACGTCATGCAGCGCGTGGACACCCTCTGGGCCGAGCTTTTTTGTGGAGTGTGACCAGCGGCGTGGAGCGGGATGTGGCAGAACCGGCCCCACGGCAGGGTGTGCCGGACGTCCTCGCAGCGCGCCTCGTCGCCCACATCATCCAGACGGCGCAGCACGCTCAAGCGCAGAAAGGGGACCAACGGGATGGTGGGCCGCCTGCGCGTCGCCGAAAAGTGTTTCGCCAACGGGGCGAAGCGGGCCGGGGCGTTCAGGGAGGTATCTCAATACGCCCCGGTGGGCGAGAGGGTCCTGTCCTGCTGCTGCTCCAAAAAAACGTTTCTTGGAAGGTCAGGTGGGGCACCCGATCCGCTCGATGCATTCTGACGGCCTGGACCAGTCACGTCTGTCCGCCTGTCACCGCTTAGCGGAAAGGTTTTCCCGGGGCGGGCCGGCACGTTACGGGCCCTTTTGAGGGACCGAAAAGACTATCGCACGCTCCTCACCTTGGCGATCAGCAGCGATCCCACCAGGAAGTACACGAACGCCACCAGGTACAGTACCCGGTACGACACCGCCAGCCCCGCATTCGACACCAGAGCCGCCAGGATGGCGCCCGCAATCAGGGTGGCGATGGTCTGCGACAGGGTCTGCGAGATCGACCAGAGTCCCATGTCTTTGGCGGCGTCCCGCCCCTTGGGCAGCACGTCGACGGCCAGCGCCCAATCCGTCGACAGGTAGGTGCCATAGCCCACCCCGAAAAGGCCAGCCAGCACCAGGATCTGGGTCATGCCGTGGGAAAACACGAAGCCCAGCGCGCACAGCCCCATGACCAGGCCGCCCCACCGCACCATCATCTTACGCCGCTGGAGCCGATCCGACAGCCACCCTGCCACCAGCACGGAAACCAGGGACCCAATGGTGACCAGCAGGAGGATGCTCTCCAGCGGCCCGTTGGGGTTTTTCAGATGCTGCACGTACACCAGATAATAGTTCAGGTAGTATTCCAGCGTGCCAAACCCCAGGAGCACCATGAGGCGGGTGCCGAACACCCACCACCAGTCGCTGTGCTCACGGGGGGGGATCCAAAAGCTCTGCAGAAACGTCCGCCAGCGAAACGGCGCGGCCGCCGTGCGCTGGGGGACTTCCCGGACGCCCACGACGGTCACGAGGAGTCCCAGCACCTGCAGCAGCGCCAGTGCCTCGAACGCCGTGCGGATAGAAAAGGCGCTGGCAATCACCACGCCGCCAATGACGGCCGCCTGGGTCATGAGCCCCATGTAGCCAGAGGCGGTGCCCCGCTGGTCGGGCACCACAAGGTCGGGGATGAGCGCCTGATACGGGGCAGACGCCACGTTGGCCACCACCTGCAGCAAAAAGTACGCGGCGGCAAACAGCGGGATGGAAGGGGCGGTGCCCATGTACCACAGCAGCAGCGCCGTGAGCGGCACCCCCACCAACATGTAAGGCCGCCGACGCCCGAGGCTCCCCACTTTCCGGTCCGAGATGGCTCCTGCCAGTGGCTGCACCACGCTGGCGATGAGCGCACCCACGGCGGTGAGGCCCGACAGCACCAGGCCGGACTGGGCGTCGCCGACAAATTGGCGAATCACGGCGGGTCCCAAGATGATGATCAGCGCGGTCCACTGCGCGTTGGACGCGAACCAGAAGAAGGACAGCGCCAAGTTCTCGGATACACGCAACCTTCTTGGTGCCGTCTTAGCTACCAGCATCGTGGTCCCTCCCCCCCGCCGGACGTTCGCGGCGCGCTGGTTCAGTTCCTGCTGCCCGCCGCCGCCGGCCTGGCGAGCAAGAGCGGAACCTGCGCGCGCCGTTAGCAAAATGTGGCTCAAGACGCTTTCGGGTGATGGATTCACGGCACGGCACGACCGCGTTTGCGATGGAGATTCGTTCGGCGGGACATCCTATCTCCATCGGGCAGGCATCAGTGTGGCAGCCCACCTAGACACGGAGGAGGCGGCGCGACGGACGGAAAGACGCATGCGACGATGGACGCCCGCGATGTGGCGGATCTCCATCGCCGCCTGTGCGACCTGTCGCGCCACCTTGACGACTTGTTGGATGCCGCGGCCCCCTTTCCCACCGACATCGATGAGGTGCGGCGGCGGCTGACCCGCGCTATCGGCAGCAGTGCGGATGTGCGTCTGGTGGCCGTCGGGGGACAAGGATCGGAAACCGAGGTGCTGGTGGCTTACATCGACGGCATTGTGGACAGCCAGCGAGTGGCGGAGACCGTGGTGCGTCCTCTGGGACAAACCGCCGCCGCCGCGGCCTCGTGGCCGCGTACCGCGCTGGCGAGTGCCGGGGTGAAGGCGGAAGCCCGGTGGCCCGACCTGCTGAACGAGCTGAACCAGGGGTCTACGCTCATTTTTGCGACCGGGCTGGCCCACGCCTGGGTCGCGGACACGGCCCAGTATGTGCAGCGAGACGTGACGCGTCCCCAGACCGAGTTGGCGATCCGTGGGCCCGAGCAGGCGTTCATCGAAGTGCTGTCGGTTCAAAAAGCCCAGTTGCGGCAAGCTCTCGGCAGCGCGGCGCTGCGGTTTACCGATCTCCGTGTGGGGCGTACCGCTCAGAACACGGTGGCCGTGGCCCACCTGGTCGGCGTAACGAACCCGTCCCTGGTGGACACCGTGGTTGGCCGGATCCAGCAGATCGACGTGGCGGGCATATCCACGTCCACTCAGGTCGCGGGCCTGATTCGGGACCATCCGCGGTCCATCTTCCCCACGATCCGCGCGACGGAGCGCGTGGATGTGGCGACGTGGCACATTCTTCAGGGCGGAACAGCGGTCTTGACCAACGGAGACCCGTTCGTACTGCTGGCACCCGCACCCTTAGTGGCCTTTTACCGCACGGCGATGGACTACTCCACGTCCTGGGCGGACGCCGCCTTCACGCGGCTCATCCGTCTGATATCGTGGGGTCTCGGCCTGTATCTGCCCGCCCTGTATGTGGCCTTGGCGGAGGTCAACCCCAATCTGCTGCCGACGTCCCTGTTCATTATGATGCAGGGTGGACATTCCGGCCTTCCGTTCTCGCCGCTGATGGAAATTGTCCTGATGATCGTGGTCATTGAGGTGCTGCGCGAGGCAGCGATCCGTCTGCCCAAATTTCTCAGCACCACCATCGGCACCGTGGGTGCAATCGTCGTGGGGACGGCGGTTGTGCGCGCGGGCATCGTCGATCCGCAGATTATCGTCCTGATGACCTTGACCGCCCTAGCCCTGTTTGCGACGCCGACCTACGAGCTGACCGGAGCGTGGCGGCTCATCGGATTCTTGCTGCTGCTCGGTGCGGTGATGCTGGGCGTCTTGGGGATGGTTCTCACGACGGTGGCCGTTTTGGCGGTGCTGCTGGACATGACGTCGTTTGGCGTGCCCTACTTCGCGCCCGGCGCTCCCTTTCGGGGGGCGGACTGGTCGGACAGCCTTTGGCGCGCTCCTTGGACCGCGATGCGGGGCCGACGGACCGAGGCGCGCCCGAGCGAAGAAACATGGCGAGTCTCTCCGTCGGCTCCTGTCTCATCCCCATCGCCCCACCTGCACCGCGCACAGCGGGGGCGTGGCCGCCGGGGGGAACCGTAGTGCGCTTGCGGGCTCGCCTGGCGGCGACTGCGGTGTTGTTGCTGAGCTTGGCCCTACTGGCCGGCTGTTGGGACCAGCTGGGCATCTCGGACCGTGCGACCGCCCTGATGCTGAGTGTTGCGTGGCATCGGTCGGGCAACTGGGACTGGACGTTTTACTTCCCCAATCCGACGGTGACGGTGAACAGCCAGTCCCAGTTAAAATCGACCCAGCAACTGTATGCGGTGGCGGTGACGGCGGACAGCTTGGCGGGCGCCGAGCAGGCCGCGCAGCGCCTGTTGGATCGTCACCTATACATGGGGCAACTGCAGGTCATGTTGTGGTCATCCAACCTGCCTGCCGACGCGGCGAGCACTTTGGTGGATGCTTACAATCGCCAGGGCATCACATCCAAAGTGGCTTATATCGCCGTTGCCCGTGCCAGTGCCCTGGCGGGTCTACTGCAGGCTTCCCCTCAAGAAGTGGTGCCGCGGCTTAGGTGGCAGCACATATTTTCGTGTGCGCCGTGCGAGGCCATTCGCCTAAGTGAGCCGCTGTGGCACATGTGGGACGACGTTCATACGCCCGGCATGTCTCCGGTGGTTCCTTACATCACCCAACGCGGAGCGTTGGGCCAAATCGCTGTCTACGGCCGCCGGGGGCCGCCGGTGATCTTCACGCAGCAGCAGACTCTGGGATGGGCCGCGCTCACGAGCCGGGTCACGAGGGAGGTGCTGAGCCTGTCGCGAGGTGCCGAACGCTACGCGATGACGAGCGTCCGTGGACACGCCACCACTCACGTCGCCTGGGTGGGCGGGCAGTTGTCGGTGGATGCTCATGTTGTCATGAGTGGGGCGCTGGCCCAGGCGCCGTATGGTATGGCCGGGCGGCCGAACGATGTTCGGGCTATCGAGACGGCCACCGCCCGGATGCTGTTGGCAGACTGCCAGGCTGCCGTCCGCGTAGCCAACGCCCGACACGTGGACCCCTTTGGTTACGCGCGGACGCTTCTCTTTGAGCATCCCCAGTGGATCGGCCATGCTCCCGGCCATGCGTGGTCGACCCTTCCCTCAAGCGTGGCGTTCACGGTGTCGTTCAATGTGATCACACCGGGTGTGACCTCGTGAGCCAGCCCGTAGAGCCGATATCATCCTGGCAGTACTTCTGGATGGTCATGGTGGCCGTCGTTGCGGGCAGCGTGTATCTGTGGCCAGCATACGTGGTGGGCCTGGCCGGGCCGGGAGCCTATGCCTCCCTGCTGGTCGCGACCGGGGTGACGGTCGGGGTCACCGCCCTGCAGACGGGATGGATGCGCCGCATGGCGTATCGTCCGTACCCGGCCGCGATGAAAGCGACCTGGTCCGCGTGGCTGGGACCGGTCCTCACGTGGATCACCATGCTCCTGATGCTAGCGCTGGATGTCATCATCCTGTATCTGTACGGAGAGTTGCTGCAAACCTTTTTCTATCCCGGGACGCCGAGTTGGGTGACCGAGGTCACGATTGGTGGGCTGGCCGTTTGGATAGCGATCCGGCCCTTGGCCGTTGTGGCGCGCAACGTCCAGTTCTGGTTTCCGCTACTCCTCGCCTCGTTCGTCTTGATCCTGACTCTGTCCTCGGGCGATATGCGCTTTCCCGTGGCCGCCGCCCCGGATCTGAGTGCACCCGTGTCATCGTTGGCCCAAGCTTCGCTGGCCACCTGGTTTCTCTATGCCAACCCCTGCACCACCGCTTCCCTGCTGCCCCATGTGCGGCGAACGGGCCGTTTGAGGCCTGAGACGCTCGCCGTGGCGGCCATCTCCTTGCAGGGGCTGATCCTCATGGTGATTCTGTTCAGCGCGTTGGCGACTCTCGGCCCTGCCGTGCTGTCAGATATGACATGGCCCATAATTTATATTTTTAGTGTTGTACAAATTCCGGCATTCTTCGTTCAGGATGTTGGTATGTTAATTCTTATAACGTGGACCATAGCAATTATTCTCCATTTGGCGGTCCACAGCTATGTGGTGGCGTGGAACGTGGGACCACCGGTCGGGGAATATGACCCCCGCAGACAATATCTCGTGGCAGGACTGGGCCTGGCCATCGTGGCAGGGGCCTTATCCCTGCGGTCGGTGGCGGAAGCGAAAATATGGCTCTTCCACATTCTCACCCCCGTGGATTTGACGTGGACGGTCGTGCTGGCGCCGGCCACCGCGCTGGTGGCCTGGTGGCGCACGCGCCAAGCGGGAGCGCCTGACCGCGCAGGGTGAGCCCTGCCTGGGGAGATCGTTCGGGAGCTTCCTGCAGAATCAGGCGGGCCTCTCCACGGCAAACCCCTGCGCCTTCCACGCGGCGGTGCCACCCTCGAGGAATATGACGTTTGTGTAGCCCATGCGCGTCAAAAGCTGCGCCGCCAGCGTTGCCTGGCCGCCGACACCGCAGGTGACGAGGATGGGTCGACTGAAATCGCGCAGCTGAGGCGCGCGAAGCGCCTCGTGGAGCTCATGGTCTGCGCGAATGGGCAACATGCCCAGCGAGATGTTAATGCCCCCGGGAATCAGGCCGCACGTCCTCGCGTCGTCGGGGTCCTGCACGTCAATGACCAGCATGTTGGGGTGCTCCTGAATTCTCCGGCGAGCCTCCGCCGGCCCGACACCCTCCACGTCTCGGCGTGCATCAGCCACCATCTGCCTGAATGTCAAAGCCACCGCCATTGCCCCCCTCGCAGGTTCCCACCCAAGCTAACGCCGCTGGTGTTCACTCGCGGCGCTGCCCATCTTATCATGTTGGGCGCACCGCAGGGCGGGGCTAGCCTATGCGACCAGGCTCCTTGCCTGCACGGCCGCACGCGGCGACTCACCCGACCGCCGACGGCGGCTGTCGGACGGCGCCGGCTGATTGATTGTCCACGCCCCACGATCCGTGAGGTCAAGCGATGGGTCCAGTCCGTGACGTACTACAATCAGCCTAACCACCGGGCCGTCAGCGGGTGGCGTGCCGGGGGCTCACGCCTCATGGGCGCAGCACCCGCGTGGATAGCCGCGCCACGGTGGTGGGCTGCCGCATACGAAGGGAGTTTGCTCAGGATGCCGAGAAGCTTCATGACTCATCTGGAGTGCCCCCGGTGCCACGAAACATATGACCCCGATCAGGTTCAGCAATTGTGCGTCTGTGGTGCCCCGCTGTTGGTCCGCTATGATCTGGAGCGGGCCCGAGGGAGTGTCACGCGCGATGACATCCGCGACCGCGCCCCGACGCTGTGGCGGTATCGTGAGTTGCTGCCCGTCCAGCGCGATGAGAACGAAGTGTCGTTTGGCGAGGGCATGACGCCGATTGTCCCCCTCAGCCGGCTCGGCGCGCGCCACGGCATGCCCCAGTTGTACCTGAAGGATGAAGGGTTGCTGCCCACGGGCACGTTCAAGGCGCGTGGCGCCGCCGTCGGGGTGTCTCGGGCGAAGGAGCTGGGCATCGGGACGCTGGCGCTGCCCACCAACGGCAACGCCGGGGCGGCGTGGGCCGCTTACGGTGCGCGGGCGGGCCTGCGCTCCGTGGTCGTGATGCCCCGCCTTGCTCCGGAGATCACGCGCAAGGAGTGCGACATCACCGGATCCGACTTGTACCTGGTGGACGGGCTCATTACCGACGCCGGGCGATTGGTGGCACAGGCTGTCGCGCAAGCCGGCTGGTACGACGTGTCGACGCTCAAGGAGCCCTACCGCATTGAAGGCAAGAAGACGATGGGCTACGAAATTGCCGAGCAGTTCGGCTGGGAATTTCCCGATGTGATCCTCTATCCCACGGGCGGCGGCGTCGGGCTCATCGGCATCTTCAAAGCGCTCGCGGAGTTGCGGGAGCTTGGGTGGATCGGCGAGCGACAGCCTCGCTTGGTGTCTGTCCAGGCCGAGGGCTGTGCGCCCATCGTGCGGGCCTGGCAGGATCGGCGGATGGTGAGTGACCCGTGGGACCGCGCTCACACGCTGGCGTTTGGCATCAACGTCCCCAAAGCCCTCGGGGACTTCCTGGTGTTGGATGCGCTGTACAAGACGGAAGGCTGTGCCGTTGCGGTGGCGGATTCCGAGATTTTGGCCGCGCAGCAAGAACTGGGGCGGTCCGAGGGCCTTTTTGTGTGTCCCGAAGGCGCGGCCACCTGGGCGGCCGCCATGCGGCTTAGACAGTCAAACTGGATCCGGCCGACCGACAAAGTGCTCCTGCTCAACACCGGAACGGGACTCAAGTATCCGGAGACCGTGGTGGCCACCGCCCCCACCGTCTCGGTGGACGGCCCGCTTCCCTTGACGGGCCAGCGCGCGTAATCGCTGAGGTCGACGCCCGCTTGCCCCATGCATCGATTCATGCGGCGGCGCTGGATGCGTGGTGCGCATATCTCTCGGATCCGCTTCTTGCGCTTAGGGGGGAGGGCGCACCAGGCAGCAGCGCCGTGTTGAAGGATCCGGACACCTCTGCCCACGGGGATGAATGTCAGGAGGTGCCCCAATGGCAGCCTCGCGCCGGCGCCAGGGGACGACCGAGCTGGGGTGGGTGTGCTTGGACGTACAGCCCGGCGCCGCGGAGGTGAGCGCGGTTGTTTATTGGGGGCCCACCGCAGTCGCGGGGCGTGTCAGCAGGTGAATCAGCCGGCGCACGCCAGTCGGCAGCGTGATGGGCAGATGCACAGCGTAGAAGTGACGGGTGAGGTCAAGGTCCCTCACCGTGACCGGGTGCAAGCCGGCGGCCTCGTCGGGACGGATGGTGAGCGGCGACAGCACCGTGGCCCCAAATCCCGCCCGCACCATCGCCTTGATCGCTTCGGTCGTTGCTAGCACGAGGCGGACCGATAAATCCTCCACCCCCCGCTCGTGCTTGCTCAGCGCGCGCTCCAGCGCGCGGCGAGTGCCGGACCCCGGCTCTCTCAGAATGAGGGGCTCCTGCATCAATTCGTTGAGTCCCACGTCCTGCCGACGCGTCCACCGGTGATTCGCGCCCACATAAACGGCCAGGCGATCCGTGTAGAACCGCTCCGCCACCAGCGGACTCTTTTCGACTTCCGCTTCCACCAAGCCCACGTCGACCGCTTGATTCAGCACGAAGTCGCGCACCGCCTCGGAGTTTGCCATCATGACCGACACGTGGTCGCGCGGTTCGGGCCGATACAATTGCGCCAGCACATCGGGCAGCACGTACTCCGCAATCGTGAGGCTGGCTCCGATGCGCAGCCGGGATGCCCCGGGATCCGAAAGTTCGGCCACGCGCTCGCGCGACTCCGCCAACGTGCGCAACAGCCTTTTGGCGTAGCGGTACAGCACTTCCCCCTCGGCCGTGAGATGCACCCCATGCGTGTGGCGCACCAGCAGCCGACAGTGGTAGCTGTCCTCCAGCTGCTGAATCTGCTGGCTCACTGCGGAGGGCGACAGGTTGAGCGTGCGCGCGGCCGCCGAGATGGACTTCGCCTCCGCAACAGCCCGAAACGTTTCCCAGCTCTGGGGATTCATGGCCGATGCTCCATTCAATGCACAATCTTGGGGCGGCGCCGACGCCTGCCTAAGCGCTCAGTATAGCCCGTCAGCTCGCCGGAATGCTGCATGGCGGCGGAACCCCGGCTCGCGCAATCGGCGCACGCGGCCTGCAGCAATCGCGTGCGCCGCACCCCCGCGCCCTGCCTTAGCGTACCGGGCATGTGAAAAGTGGCCCCTTGGGGCCGCGGGAGGATGCCAATGGCGCTTCGCAAAGAGATGGCCGAGCCGATTCAGAGAGTGTCAAGCAGTCGCACGGTGCACACAACCTGCTACATGTGCGCCTGCCGCTGTGGCTTGGAAGTGCGTGTCGAAGACAATCGCGTGCGATTCATCAAGGGGATTGCGGAACACCCGGTTAACAAGGGGGTGTGGTGCGCCAAGGGAGGCGCGGGCATCATGACGCAGTACAGCCCCGCGCGCCTGACCACCCCGCTCATGCGCGACCCCGACGCTCCGCGGGGGCAGGGTGGCCTCAAGCCGGTGGACTGGGACACCGCGCTCAGCACGCTGGCCGGATGGCTGGGCCACATTCGGGAGACGGATCCCCGCCTACTCGCGTACTTCACCGGCCGGGACCAGATGCAGGCGTTCAATGGATTTTGGGCCCAGCAGTTTGGTACCCCGAACTGGGCGGCGCACGGCGGGTTCTGCTCGGTCAACATGGCCGCCGGCGGTATGTACTCGGTCGGAGGCAGCATGTGGGAGTTTGGCTGGCCCGACTTGGACCAGTCGCGGTGGTTTCTGCTCGCTGGTGTAGCGGAGGATCATCCGTCGAATCCCCTGAAGCTGTCCATCGCCGCCCTGAAGGACCGCGGCGGGCGCTTCGTCGTCCTGAACCCCGTCAAGAGCGGCTACGGTGCGCTCGCGGACGAGTGGGTGCCGATGCGGCCCGGCACCGATGGCGCGCTGTTCATGGCGTTCATGCATGTCCTAGTCCAGGAGGGCTTGATCGATCACGAGTTTTTGGCGCGCTACACCAACGCGGCCCATCTGGTCCGGGTGGCACCGGGCACCCCGAGTGACGGCTTGTTCGCGCGCGACGCGGAGGGACAGCCCCTGGTGCTGGGCCCCGACGGGCGCCCGCTGCCTTATTTGGAGGCAGCGGGCCACGGGGCGCTCGACGGTGAGGCGATTATCGCGGGGGAGCGGGTTCGACCGGCCATGGCTCTTCTGGTCGACCGCCTGAAATCCGCGACGCCCCGCTGGGCCGAGGGGGTGACCGACGTGCCGCGGCGCACCGTCGTGCGCCTCGCGCTGGAGATGGCGGATGCGGCTTTCAACCACCCGGTGGCTCTGCCGATTCCCTGGACCGACGTGTACGGCCAGCACTTTGACAGCACGCAGGGCCGACCGGTCGCGTTCCACGCCATGCGGGGGCTCGCGGCCCACACCAACGGGTTTCAGACGATTCGCGGTCTCTTCACCATGATGATGCTCCTGGGGGCCATCGACCGCCCCGGGGGATTTCTGTACAAAAGCCCATACCCGAAGCCGGTGCCGCCGCCCGTCAAGCCGGCGCGCAACCCCGGCGACTATGAGCCCGAGCGCGCGGCGTCCGGCCCGCTTCTGGGCTATCCGACGTCCCCGGACGACCTGCTGGTCGACGGCGATCGGCCGGTCCGCATCGATGAAAGCTATTCGTGGAAGTATCCGCTGGCGGTGCACGGCGCGATCCAAAACGTGATTCGGAACGCGCACGACGGCAACCCCTACCCGATTGACACGCTCATGGTGTACATGGCCAACCTGGCGTGGAACTCTACCTGGAACACGCTCGACACCCGCGCGATGCTGACGGCGCAGAATGAGTCCGGCCAGTATCGGATTCCCCACGTGGTGGTGTTTGATGCCTATGATTCTGAAACCGTGCAGTTTGCCGACTTGGTCCTGCCCGACACCACCTATCTGGAGCGCTGGGACGCCACGAGCCTCCTGGATCGTCCTATCTCCGAGCCGGACGGGCCAGCCGACTCGATTCGCCAGCCCGTGGTGCCGCCGCCGCCCGGCGTCATGCCCACCGCGGATGTGCTCATTGAGATGGCGAACCGCTTGAACCTGCCCCGGTTCGTCGACAATAAAGGCAAGCCTCTCTACGGCAACTACGCGGACTTCGTCCAGGGGTGGGAGACCGAGCCCGGATCGGGGATTGGGCTTTTGGCCGGATTCCGCGGGGCCAGCGGGAAGGCCGAATTGGTGGGAAAGCCCAATCCCGCCCAGCTTGAGGCGTACGCCGCGCACCGAGCCTTTTGGCGTCTTCACCTGCCACCCGGCGCTCGCTACTTCCGCATGGCCAACCAGGCTTATCTGGCGTGGGCGGCCAGCCATGGGTTCATCCGGGAGGCGGCCCCCATCGTCTTGAACCTCTATTCCGAGCCGCTGCAGACGTTTCGGCTGGCCGGCCAGGGCTTGTGGCCAGGTCAGCGGCCCAGCGACCCGCATCTGGCGGCGCGGCTGGTGCGCTACATGGACCCGCTGGCGTCGTGGTACGCCCCGTTGGAAGATGAGTTGCCCGGCGCTGAGGCGTTTCCCCTGCGGGTTTTGACGCAGCGGCCCATGACGCACTACCACTCGTGGGGCTCCATGAACGCCTGGCTACGCCAATTGCTGCATGAGAACCCCGTGTTCATCAATCCCGCGCTGGCCGAATCGCTGCAGATCGTGGATGGCCAGTGGGTGTGGGTCGAGTCGCGCCTCGGCCGGATGACGGCGCGCGTCCGGCTCTCGGAGGCGGTGGAGCCCAGCACGATTTGGACCTGGAACGCGATCGCCAAGGGACCGGGAGCGTGGGGGCTCCATCCGGACGCCCCCGAGGCCACCCGCGCCGTGCTGGTGAATCACATCATTCCGGACGTGGCGCCGCACAGCGGGCCCGGGATCTTCTTCAACAACGATCCGGTGACGGGTCAGGCGGGCTGGTACGACACGCGGGTGCGGATCTACCCGTCGGACGTGCACGAGGTGTGGCCCACCGTGGCTGCGGTGCCGCCCCGGCGGCCGGGCGCCGTGCGCCAACTCCGCCTCGCCTACACCACGCACGCGGACAACCCGCATGCCACCGGGGCGCCGGACCTGCTGCATCACCTTGGGTTGCCGAAACGTGAGCGGCGAGGCGGCGGCGCCGGAAGCCCGACGCCACCGATGCCATGAAGAAAGACATCAAGAAAGGAGGAGTGCGCCCTGCAGCTGACCATTGTCACCGACCTCAATAAATGTGTGGGGTGCAAGAGCTGCCAGGTGTCGTGCAAGGAGCACAACACCGGGGGATCGTTCGGCCCGGTGCCGGACCGAGATCCGTACGGGGATCCCGATGGCATGTGGTGGAACCGGATCGTGGGCATGGAGGGCGGCCACTACCCCGATGCCGACGTCTTGTATCTGCCCAAGGCGTGCATGCACTGCTATGACGCGCCGTGCGTGCCGGTCTGCCCCACCGGCGCGTCATTCAAGCGCGAAGACAACGGCGTCGTGCTGGTGGACTACGAACGCTGCATCGGGTGCCAATTGTGCATGTGGGCCTGCCCCTATGGGGTGCGCGAGTTTGACGAGCATGAGGGCGTGGTGAAAAAGTGCACGCTGTGCATCGACCGCATCGAAGATGAGGCGCTGGCTCCCGAGGATCGGCAGCCGGCGTGCGTGCAAAGTTGTCCCACCCATGCTCGCACTTACGGCGACCTCGACGACCCAAGCTCGGCGGTGGCGCGCCTGGTGGCGGAGCAACGCGGATTTCAACTGCTGCCGGAGCTCGGCGCCAATCCCGCCGTGCACTATCTGCCGCGCCGCCCCGTGCTGAGCCCGGTGGACGACGCCAAGCTGGACACCCTGCTGACGGGGAATTACTGACATGCGGCCTACGGGTCCCCTCATCCTGATGACTGGCCTTCAGGGACTGGCGGGCGGGGTGTTTTTCGTGCTCGCCACTTTGAGCTGGGTGGCAGGGGCGCCCTTTCTGCATGGCGTGGCGCCCAGTCTCTTGGCGTTCCTCGGGCTGCTGCTGGTTGGCGGGGGCGGGCTGGCGTCCACGTTCCACATGCATCGACGGGCGGCCGCGAAGTTGATCCTGCGGCGCCTCACGTCGTCCTGGCTGTCACGCGAGGTGGCCACCACGGTGCCGTTCGGGGCGGCGGCGGCCCTGTCGGTCCTGACCGCGTTGGCTCACCCCGCCGGCCTGGGCTGGGAGCGCGCCCTCTTTACCGTGACGGCCCTGGCGGGATTGCTGGCGATGTGGGTGACTGCCATGATTTACGCGACCATACCGGCCATGCTTAGCTGGCGGACGCCGGTGACGGTGGCGGCCATGATGGGCACGGGTCTCGTGGCTGGTGGCGTATGGGCGTGGGCCCTGCTGGTCGCGTCAACCGGGGCGGCGGAAACCGGCGTGGCCATTGCGCTGGTGGGGGCGCTTCTCGGCCTCGCGGTGCTGAAGTGGGCCCAGTGGGGCGTATTTCGGCGGGCGCGGGCGCGGGTGGAGTCGGGGCAGGCGATGGGCATGCCGGGCCGCCAGTACCGGCTCGCGGACAGTGGCACCAGCCGGACGCCGTATCGGACGCAGCCCCAGGTGTGGCGGCCGCTCATGACGGCCGAGCGTGAGCGCGCCCGCGGCCCACTGGTGCTGGCGGCCGCCCTGACCGCCGCGCTCCTGATGGCCAGCGGCTCGTCGCCCGTCGCCCTCCTTGCCGCCGCCTCCGCGACGGCAGGGGTCTACTATGAGCGTTGGCTGTTTTTTGCCGACGCCACGCACAGCTCGTCAATCTGGCTAACCCGGGGGGCCGCCTCGCCCTGGGAGCCGCCCCGCTCCCCGGTGCGGTGACGCGGGTGGATTGGCGCCTCGCGCGCCACCCCGCCGAAGCGGACCGCGTCCAGGCGGAGCTGCTACCCGCGGCCATTAGGGCAGCCGTTGCGGTCAGCGGGCCCCGGCGGGCCGTTGTCTCCACAAGCCTCGCGGGCGCGCGGCGGCACGAAGTCGCCGCTGTGACGTGGCTTTCGGCTGGGCCGGTCACGTTTCGCGGGCAGGGGGTGGTGGTTCCCACGCGGCAGCTCCAAGATGAACTCCGCCGACGCGGGGGTGCGTGGGCGGCCAACGTGGTGGTGGTGCCGTTCCCGGTCCCTGACCCGGTGTTCGATTGGGATGATACGCGGGCGGTGGTGGAGGTGAGCAGCCGCTACCACCTGGAGGCCCGGCCTCGGGTGTTGGCCGCCGCCGATTGGGAGCACGGCCAAGGGCTGACGCGTCTCCTGCCCCTGGTGCGCAAGGTCCTTCACAACGAGGGGGAGCTAGTGCTACTGGGGGCCCTGCCGCATCGGGAGCGCATTGCTCCCTTGGTGAATCATCTGGGCCTCGCAGAGGGCGTGGTGCTACTGCCCCGCGTGTCTTTACGCGAAGCCGCGGGTCTGCTGCACGGCGCCGACGTGTTGGTGCAGGCCGACGGCGAGGGGTTTCCGCACTGGCTCGGGTGGGCCGCCGCCGGAGGCCTGCCTGCGGTGGCGCTGGACCACCCCGCCGCGCGCGAAGCGTCGGGCCAGGCCGCGCTGATGGTGGACCCCGCGCGCGGGGACGCGTTCCCGGCCGCGGTTGCGGAGGCGCTCACGAACCAGGCGCTGCGCGAGCGGCAAATTCGGCGGGGGCGCGAGGCAGCTGCGCCCGCGCGCCTGCACCACGTGGCCGAGCTTTGGGCCCGCCACCTCGAAGCGGGTTTCGGCCGGCGGGGGCGGGCAGGCGCATGAGCCTGCGCGCGGCGCCCCTGGGCCGAATTTGCCCAGCCCGCCGGTGCCAAACCTTCCGATAACGCACTCTCGGATATCGCGCGCCCGCACCATGGCCACAGTGCGCCGCCAGGCGACAAAATAAAAAGCTCCCGGCGGCGGAGAGGGCTTGACATAAGTTTCTCCTTGGTGCATAGATATTCACATTCTGTGAGGAGGTGTCGGTGTGGCTACTGCCCCTGTTCTTCCCGCTCAGCCCCACTTGGTGGGGCATGACTTTCTACGACTGGCGGATGTGAGTGGCGGCGAGGTGCTCCAGCTGGTGCACCTGGCGCACCAGATGAAGCAGCGCCGCTGGTCCACACGAGTCGAGCCACTGGCCGGCATGACCGTGGCCCTGATTTTCGAGAAGCCCTCCACGCGCACGCGGGTGTCGTTTGCGGTGGCGGTGCAGCAATTGGGCGGCTTTCCTCTCGAGCTTGCCCCCAACACCCTGCAACTCTCCCGCGCCGAGACGCTGGCGGACACCGGCCGGGTGCTGTCGCGCTATGTGGATGCCATCGTGCTCCGCACGGGGGACCAGAGTGTGCTGGAGGAGTTGGCGGAGGCCGCTGCCGTCCCCGTGATCAACGCGCTGTCCGACCAGTATCACCCGTGCCAGACGCTGGCGGACCTCCTGACGCTGTCCGAGCAGTTTGGGAGCCTTGGGGGGCTCCCGGTGGCCTACGTCGGCGATGGCAGCAACATGGCGGCAGCCTGGCTGGAAGCCGCGGCGCTCGTCGGCCTCAACCTCCGCGTGGCGACGCCGCCGGGCTATGCGCCGGATGTTGCCCTCACGGCGTGGGCGTCGGCGGCCGCGCGCCAGGCTGGCGGCAGTGTCGTGCTGACCGAGGATCCCCAGACGGCCGTCGGCGGCGCGCGGGCAGTGTACACCGACGTGTGGGTATCGATGGGCCAAGAGGCAGAAGCGGCGGCGCGCCGCCAGGCGTTTTCCGGCTTTCAGGTCACCCCTGCGCTTATGCGCGAGGCAGCCCCCGATGCCGTCTTTATGCACTGTTTGCCGGCGCATCGCGGGGAGGAAGTGGCGGCGGCCGTGCTGGATGGCCCCCAATCGGTTGTGTGGGATCAGGCGGAAAACCGGATGCACACGGAGAAGGCTTTGCTGGCCAGTTTGCTGACGCCGGACTTTTCTCTGCTGGAATGCCGGTAGAATGCCGGTAGGCGGTGGAGCGGGTGAACCATCCCGACCGAGCTGAACCAGGGTTCTGAGGTGAAAGGGGCAACGGCGCTGTGGGGAAAACGACGGACAGCAATAACAAGAAGATTGTTCTGGCGTATTCGGGCGGACTGGACACTAGTGTGGCGATCAAGTGGTTGCAGGATCTGGGCTGGGAAGTCATAACGCTGGTGGTGGACGTGGGATCGAACGCGGACCTGGCCGCCATTCAGGAGAAGGCGGTGCAGCTTGGGGTGCCCCGCGCCTATGCCGTGGATGCCCGGGAGCACTTTGCGGAGCGTTTCATCGTGCCCGCGCTGAAAGCCAACGCGCTGTACGAAGGAGTGTACCCGCTGGCGTCGGCGCTGTCGCGGCCCCTCATCGCGGAGCTGTTGGTGGCGGTGGCGCACCGGGAAGGGGCCACGGCGGTGGCGCACGGCTGCACCGGCAAGGGCAACGACCAGGTTCGGTTTGATGTGGCGGTGGCGGCGCTGGATCCGTCCCTCACCGTGGTGGCACCGGTGCGCGAGTGGGCCTACACCCGCGATCAGGAGATCGAATATGCGGCGGCGCACGGCATCGCCGTCCCCGTCACCGCCGCCGCGCCCTACAGCGTGGACGTGAACCTCTGGGGGCGCAGCGTGGAGGGTGGGGTCCTGGAAGACCCGATGAATCCGGTTCCCGACGACGCCTGGGCGTGGACGGCTGACCCCGACCTGAGCCCGGCCTCCGCCAGCATTGTGATCCGATTTCGTCATGGGGTGCCGGTGGCGCTGAACGGCGAGGCGCTGCCGCTGCCCGCGCTCCTGGCCACGCTCAACCAACTTGCCGGCCGCGCGGGCGTGGGCCGCATCGACAGCATCGAGAATCGACTCGTGGGCATCAAATCGCGGGAAGTTTACGAAGCTCCGGCGGCGGTGACGTTGCTTGCGGCCCACCAGGCCCTTGAGCAGCTGGTGCTGACGCGCGACTTGGCCCGCCTCAAGGCCAGCCTGGCCGGCGAGTATGCTCGATTGGCGTACGAGGGGCTGTGGTACACCCCATCGCGCGAAGCGCTGGATGCCTTCATGACCGAGGCAAACCAGCCGGTGACCGGTGAGGTGACGCTCACGCTGGCTCACGGTCGCGTGACCGTGGCCGGGCGGCAGGCGGATCTGAGCCTGTATCGCACGGATCTGGCCACGTACAGTACGGGTGACACCTTTGATCACCAAAGTGCCGAGGGGTTTGTGGCCCTCTTTGGCCTGGGACTGCGGACCCGCGCCCGTGTCTGCCCCATCGAGCCGGTGGAGCTGGATGCGCTGGGCGTGCAGGTGACCTCGGTGCAGCATGCCTGACCTGTGGGCGGGCCGCCTGCCGGATGGGCCCGACCCGGACGCGCGGGCTTTTACCGGAACGGTGTCCTGGGACTGGCGGCTGGCGCACGTCGATCTGGTGGGCAGTTTGGCGCACGTGGACATGCTGGGCGCAGTCGGGCTGCTCACCCCCGTGGACCGGGACCAGTTGGCGGCCGGTCTCCAGGCGCTGCTGGCGGAGGTGGACGCCGGCTGTGCCCCCTGGGACGCCGGGGCGGAGGATGTCCACACCGCCGTGGAGGAGGAATTGTCCAATCGTCTTGGGCCGGTCGCCGGGCGGCTGCACACCGCCCGCAGTCGGAACGACCAGGTGGCCCTGGACCTGCATCTCTATATCGCCGGTGCGGCCACCGAACTGGCGTCTGCCCTTGCGCGCCTGATCCTTCGGTTGGCCGAGATCGCCGAAACCCATGCCACCCTCCCGATGCCTGGCTACACGCATCTGCAACGAGCCCAGCCCATCACGGTGGGGCACCATCTCCTGGCCTACGGCTTCATGTGGCAGCGCGACCGCGAGCGTTTTCGGGAGGTAGCGAGGCGGGCCCAAGTTTCGCCGTTGGGGGCTGGCGCACTGGCGGGGTCCACCCTGGAGGTGGACCCCATGCGCGTGGCGCAGGAGTTGGGGTGGAAGAACGTCTATCTCAACAGCCTCGACGCAGTGTCTGACCGGGACTTTGTGGCGGAGTTTGTGTTTGCGGCGGCGCTCACCCTCTCCCACCTGTCGCGCCTAGGTGAGGAAGTGGTCCTGTGGAGCACGGCCGAATATGGGTTCGTGGAGCTGGCGGATGCGTGGGCGACCGGGTCCAGCATGATGCCCCACAAAAAGAATCCGGACGTGGCCGAGCTGTTGCGGGGCCGCTCCGCCCGCGGGGTGGCGCACCTGACGGGCCTCCTGAGTCTGCTGAAGGGGTTGCCGCTCGCGTACAACCGCGATCTGCAGGAAGACAAAGGCTATCTGTTTGCGGCGCACGATGCGACAGGGAGCGCCATCCAGGCGGCCGCTGGCCTCTTGGGCGCCCTCTCGTTTCGTCCGGACCGCACTAGGGCCGCTCTCACGACCGACCTGCTGGCCACCGATGAGGCGGACCGGCTGGTGGAGGGTGGCATGCCGTTTCGCCAGGCCCACGGGCAGGTGGCGTCGTCGCGCGACTGGCGACAGAGTCCGGCCGCCCCCCCCGAGGCGGTGGCCCAAAGCCTGGCGGAGCGGGACCGGGTGATGGGGCCCGGGCCCACGAGCATCGGGCGGCAGGTGGCGGCGCTGCGAGCGGCGGTGGCTGACCCGGTATAATGCCCGGGGGAGGCCGTTCGTGCAAGTTAAAGAAGAGCGCCAGCGTTTGCTGCGCGAGCTGGTGGAGCGTGAAGCACTCGGCACGCAGGAAGAGGTGGCCGCCGCGCTGGCGCGCGCCGGGTTTCCGGCGGCGCAGGCGACCGTGTCGCGCGATATTCGCGATCTGAACCTCGTGAAGGTGCCCACGCCCGACGGAGGCCATCGCTACCACCTGTCGGCCGGGCCGGCGGGGCCGGCTCCAGAGGTGCGGCTGGGACGGCTCTTGGCGGAAGCCTACCGGTCGCTCGGCCGCGCCAGCAACTTGGTGGTGCTGAAGGTTTTGCCGGGAAATGCCCACGCGGTGGGCGCGGTGCTGGACGCGATGACCGTGCCCGGCCTGTTGGGCACCATCGCGGGGGACGACACCCTGCTGGTGGTGGCGGCCGACGAGGCGGCGGCACGCGCGTTGGAAGCCATGCTCCGCCCTGGGCCAGGCTCAGTCTGACCCGATGAGGGCCGCCGCCCGCGCCGTCGGCCGGGGCGGTGGTGGAACCAGCGCGGCAGGAGGGCTGGCGGGCGGACCCCACAGCTCGATAAGAGCGTGGGCCAGGAGAGCGCCCGCCAGGCGGTGCCCGGCGGTGTTGGGATGCCACCGCCCCGCCATCAGGAGGCGGTAGGTCAGGTGGTGCGCCGCCAGATAGTGCCGCATCGCCCCAAAGACGTTGACCTCATAGACATCTGGCGAATGAAAGCTTTTCGCCACCGCCAACTCCTGTTGGACGGCGGCCGGTTCAGACAGTCGATCCTCTTCAAAGGAAGCCCGCGTCACCGCGGGAGTAACGACCAGCACGACGGCGTGGGCCGCCAGCGCGAACTGGATTTGGCGGTGCAGGGCGCGCGCCATGGCGGGGGCGGGCGTGTGATGGCGAAGGTCGTTCAAGGTTCCCCACGCCAGCACCACCAGGCGATGGAGTGCGGGGCGGCGAATCCACCCCGCGAGGTCGCGCTGGGCCACGCGGTTCACCACGCGGGCGCCGGGAATGGCATGGTTCGCGATGGCGAGCGTGAGCCCCGCCCGCTCGGCGTAGCGGGTGAGGCCGCGCGAGACGTAGCCAGGTCCGGCGGCGTCGTGCCACCCCGCGGCCGCCGATCCGCCCACCACGAGCACGGGAATCCGGGGCCTGGCGGCCGAACGGCCCGGGGCGGCCAGCGCCAGCGATGCGATCCAGAGCGCCGCTCCCATTCCCGCCGCGAGCCGCCAGCGCGCGCGCCGGGACGGGACCTGTGCACTTGCCATGGCCGTAGCGTGGCGCCGATCAGGGTGGGCGATACGCCGCTGCGCTCAAAATCCATGCACGGTGGCGAGTGCCAGCATCAGGGCGCCTCCGGCGGTTATCCCGGTCAGCGCGACGAAGCGCTCGGCGGCAAATGCCTCGGGGAGGGTATCCCGCCCGACGACGTACAGCATGGCGCCCGACGCCAGCGCCAGCACCGTCGCCGACCATTCAGGCCCCAGCCGCCCGATGGCGAGCGCCATAAGGGTGCCAAGCGGCGTCACGAGCCCGATGGCAGCGACAGCAACCAAAATGTGGCGCCGCGGCTCCCCGGCCATGGCCAACGGCGCGGCGATGCTCATGCCCTCGGGGATGTTGTGCAACGCAATCGCCAGCGCGATGACCACCCCGAGGCGCTGCCCCACCGCGTCGCCGGCTCCAATCGCCATGCCTTCGGGGATGTCGTGCAGCGCGATGGCGACCGCGAGGAACCAGCCCACAACGCGCAGGCGGGCAGGAGCCGCCGCCCCTCTGCCCTGCCAGTCTGCCACCGCCCCGCGCAGGAGCGCGAGCATGAGGGCGCCGGCCGCCGCGGCGGCCGCGAAGGTCGGCCAGCCTGCCAGTCTAAAGGCGGTGGGGACCAATTCTGTGGCGACCACGGTCACCATGACACCCGACGCGAGCGCGAGCGTGAAGGAGAGGGTGGCCGGCGACACCCGTCGGCGGTTCAGGATGAGCCACGCCCCCACGGGGGTAGACAGTCCCGCCACGAGGCTCGACAGCAGCACGCGTCCCGTCGCCCGCACCTCCCTCTGGGGCCTTGGCGTGACAACTTCCGCAAGCAAGCACCCCATCTCCTATGGGCGCGCGTCTGCCACAATGCGTATGAGTCGCCTGACGGGTCATGATCCGAAGAAGGGACGTCGATGGACATGGAGTGGGGACCGGCTGTCGCGGCGGTGGGGCCCGGGTGGGAGCGTCGGCATGGGGTCGACGGGCGCCGCGCGGCCGAGGACTTGCCCGCGCGTGTGGCAAAGGTGGCGGCGCCTTGGGATCTTACGGTGCTGGGCCCGCTGGCGACGAGCCGGGAAAGCGTCGTGGTGGCAGTGCGCGATGCCTTCGGCCGCCCAGGGGTCCTGAAGTGCCGACCCCCTTCTGACCCCGGAACCGGGCGCGAGGCGATGGCGCTTGCGCACTTGACCAGTCCCGCCCTGGTGCAGCTGATCGCTTGCGCCCCGGACGACGGAGTGCTGTGGCTTGGGCGGGTCGTGCCGGGGTATGCGCTCTCTCAGGAGCCCAATGAAGAGACGGCGATCGATGCCTTTTGCCAAGTGGCTGGTTCCCTGCCGCGCCATACGGTTCTGCCGAACCCTGACCCTCCCTTCGGACGAGCCGCGCCATTTTCTGTGCTGGATCATCAGCTGGACGCGTTGGAGGCCTGGCAAGCCGCCCTGCCGAAGGGTGAAGGGCACCTCGCGGAGCGGCTGGTGGCCGTGGCCCATGGGCTGGCCCAGTCCACCCGAGCCCCGTCTTTGCTCCACGGCGATTTGCATGACGAAAACATTTTGGTGGCAGGCGGTGGGGTTTTTTGTGCCATTGACCCCAAGGGGGTCTTTGGGGATCCGGCCTACGAGCCCGCCTGCTTTTTGATGAATCGGTGGACGCGGTCGCCAGCGCCGTCAGACCTCATGGCGACGGCGGCGGCGCTGGCCGAGCGCCTGCGGCTCAACGTGGGTCGGGTGCTCGGCTGGACCTTCGTGCACACGGCGCTGTCCCTCGCGTGGAGCCAGGAGGATGGCGGGGTGGCGGTACCCACCGCCGACCGCCGGTGGGCGCTCCTGCGGTATGCATCCCATGTCTTGGGTGGGTGGGAGGCCTAGGCAACGGCAAGTGATAATTCAAGTCGAGGCCCGGATGCTGTAGCGGAGACGCCCGTCTCTGGCGAGAGCCGGGGAGAGGTGGCGGCGGTTCCCCTCAGAACCCCCGGCTTTAGCCGTGGGGAGGTTCAGTCCCCTGGTTGCGGTGCGAGCGCAAATCGTCCGGGAACCACGCAGGCAAGGCGTCTTCCGGTACGGCACGCCGGCCATTGCCGCCCGCCCAGCGCGGGGTTTCCTGGGCCGTTCCCAACAGGATCAACGTCCAAAACCGCTCCATCGGCGGCGGGAGCATCGGAGCGTGTCCCGGCTCCGCCACCCAGGCCGTAATGGTTTCCCAGCCGTACACCTGGAATAGCCACTCCCAATCGGCCACGGTTCCGTCGGACAAAACCGTGGGAATGATGAGTGCCCCATGGCGTTCGGTGTCCAACCGATCCGCGTGGTAACGATAGAACAGGCGTTGAACGCGAAGTGGCAACATCATAAGCGAGGCCCTCGCGTCGGGGGGGCGGACGGGCGTAATCGTTGGGCGGCCCAGTTCTGCACCTGCTGCGCCAAATCACGGGTGATCGTCTCAAAGGATTGCGGGGTCACCAATAGACTCAGCGCGCTGTCGCGGTCCGAGAGATCGTGTGTATAGGTTAACTGTTGAAGAAACAAACGAGCGGAAAAGGCGTCGTGATAGGTGTCTCGGGCCAGCCGCATGAGATCATCCAGGGACAAGATGCCCCGGGTCAGCACCGCATGGAGATCCAGATAATCGCGGGCCTGTGCACGACGTCCCACCGTATAAGCTTTTTGCACTGCGACATCCCGGGCGTCAGCAACCGCTAACCCTCGCCACATGTGATAGCCAAACCGGTGAGGAAACGGATAGGCCAGGAGCGTCACCGACACGTCGTCGAGGCGCCACTGGACCTGTTCAGCGGTGTTGAGGTCCCATTCCACATGCACAAAGTGGGACAGCATAGCATCCATTCCGGCCAGGGGGGGCAAGGTAGCCGTCGGACTCCGCGTGAAAAAGTCCAGATCCTGCGATTGGCGATGGCCGAGATGGAGCGCCAAGGCTGTACCGCCAGCCAAGTAGAATTCGCTCATCGCTCGCCAGTTCGCCAAGGCCGATGCGACCCCTGCCGTACTCGCAGGAAGAAGATCCTCCTGCAATCCGACCACCTCGCTCGCTGATTATTATAGCCCTTGACGTTCTCCCCACGGCTCTAGCCGGGGGTCTTACGCCCCTGTGTGATAAGTCGACACGGCCCGCATCTCCCGCCGCAGCCCGTCGGGATTCCACGACGGCCAGATGCCCTGCATTGCAAACGAGAAGCTCTTGTCCGCTGGCGGAGTGGATTTTCCCATGCTCCGGCGCCGCCGCAATCGCTTGAGGGACGGTATCACGAAGGTCCGGCCCGCCCCGTGTACTATACAGTCGGGCCGCAAACGATGTGACCTACCACGTAGCCCCGCGAAGAAACGGCCCCGCCCGCCCGCAAGGGAGGCGGGGCAAGGGTTCAGGCAGGGTCGGGCGTCCCTCTCTGGCAGAGTAGGTGTGGGCAGAGACCTCTACAATGACGCTTGGAATGATGTCCGTGGCGATTCGAACGGCAGAACCCGCGATTGAAGTGCGCCCCGACCGGCGCGGGCTTTCGACGGGCGACACGCTCCGCATCCTGGCCGAAGCGGATGCCTGCACCGAGCGGGGCGCCATGGGCGCCTGGTTGCGCCGCACGGCTTGTGTTCGTCCCACCGGTCCACGTGGCGGGCTGAGGCCGCGGCTTGGGTCAGCCGCGGGGGTGCTAGCCGCGAAAATGCCCGGCTCCGCCACGAGCTCGCCCGCGCGCAGGGCGACTTGGCCCAAGCCCGCGCGGTGATGGCCCTCCAGGGAAAAGTCTCGGCGCGCGTGCCGACCCTGGCCGGCAAGCGCCCCCCCCCCCCCCCCTTCCCCCCTTTTTCCCCCCCCCCCCCCGCCTGGGGGGGCGGGGGGGAAATGGAAGACGTGGTCGTCGGGGAAGAGGGGAATTTCCGGCGGTCGC
>JAKARZ010000082.1 GCA_021828405.1 Bacillota bacterium | reverse complement strand
AGCGGCTGGCCGCCCGAGGCGCGGAACGACTCCCGACGGACTGCCCTCCCGCACTGATGCGCAAACGGGGAGGGCCTGGCGACTGGCAAAGCCAGTACCCGTCCTGCCGTCGGGGCGGCACGAACGGGGCCTGTCCGGGTTTGTTAAGCAAAACGGGCAGCTGCCGACACCACGAGCACTATCGCTATGCGCCTAGCCACAACTACTACTACCTGACCGGCCTCGATCGGGAAAATCAGGTGCTCGTGCTGACCCGCCGGGGCAGCGAGCGGACCGAGACGGTGTTCATCGAGGCGGTCGATCCCCATGCGGAGGCATGGACCGGTCGGATGATGACCGCCGACGAAGCCCGGTCCCTCTCGAACATAGACGATGTGCAGACGGTGGACCGGTGGATCCCTTACGTCAACCGGCTGATTGAAAGCGGGCACTTTCCATGTGTCTACCTCGACCTAGAGCGCCGCACATGGTCGGGCGCACCGTCTGATGCGATTCGGTTTGCCCACCGGCTTGTGGAGAAGCACCCGGGCACGGCCGTCCGAAATGCCTTCCCACTGATGGCGGAGCTACGCCGGATAAAATCGGAGGGCGAGATCGCGCGGCGGTCGCCCACACCAAGCAGGGCCTTGCCACGCTGATGGCCCACACCCACCCCGGGGTGCGCGAATTCCAGCTCAACGGGCACTTCACGGGCACGCTCATCGGGGGCGGCGCCCGGCCCGCCTATCCCCCCATTATTGCGACCGGGGGAAACGCCGCGGTGTTGCACTACACCACGCTCCGCGACGCGGTTCAGCCGGGCGACCTCGTGCTGGTGGACGCCGCCGCGGAATTCGGCTGCTACAAGGCGGACATCACGCGGACGTTTCCGGTCGACGGCACTTTCACCGAAGAGCAGCGCGCCATCCACGACTTGGTGGGCGAGGCCAACCAGGCGGTGCTGGCGGCGATGCGGCCCGGGGTCCCCCACAAGGAACTGCAGCGCATCACGCGTCAGGTGCTGGGGCGGGGCATGAAGGCGCTCGGATACCTGCGCGACGAGAGCGACATCGGCTCGTACTATTTCCACGGCGTGAGCCACTATTTGGGCCTGGACACGCATGACGTGGGAGAGTACCGCGAGCTTGAGCCGGGCATGGTCCTGACGGTCGAGCCGGGCCTGTACCTGAAGGAGAAGGGACTCGGCGTCCGCATCGAGGACGACGTCGCGATCACGGCCGACGGGATCGAGGTGCTCTCGGCCAACATTCCCAAGGACGCGCGTGCGATGGAGAGGTGGATGGCCGAACTGCAAGCATCGCGAGACTGAGGCCGATCCCCATCGACCGGTGGAGCGAGCGCCGAGTCGCCCCCGCCGCTCGCTCGCGGCGGCGACCGTAGAGATCGTCATTCCCTGCCGCCTGTCCTAGCCCAGCACGTTCATCACGGTCTGCGCATTGCTGTTCAGGCCAGTTAACGTGGAGCCGCCGCTGGTGATGGAAAACTGAAAGAGCGCGGGATTGCCGCTGACCAGCGACATCGCGCCCGAGGCGGCGGCGCTCGGTGACGTGGCCAGCGGAACGCTCCACGCCACCTCTACCTGGCCATTCGGCAGCGCCTGCTCCGTCACCGTCCCGACAAAGTCCGACCCTGACTCGTGGTTCGTGTGTCCGGTGGCGATCATAACGTCTTGGAGGATGGTGCTGGTCGACGAGATGGGCTCAAACGAGAGCACATTTTGGGCCGGAGTGGGCAGGCTCGCCGTCTGGCCATTGGTGAAGGGGCCGGGAGGCGGACCACCGGGCACCGATACGGTCTTCCACGTATGCCACCCGCCGAACGTCTTCACGCTCCACTGGACCAGTGCGCTAACCGGGAAGGGATTGCCCAGGGAATTCGGTCCCAGGATGTACACCTCGACGGGCACCGACGACTGGCCAGGTTGAAGCGTGCCGCTGCCGTTGCCGAATGCGGCGCCGGCCAGGTACTCGGTATCGGTGCCCAGCACCACGCTGGTGGCGGGATTCACAAACGTCGCCCTGACGCGCAGGGTGTTCAAGCTGGTAGACAGGTTGTCCAGAACCTGGACCCACACGGCCGGACTGTCCTGGGTGTAGTCCCAGCCCACCTCGGTGAGTGTCAGCGTGGGGGCCGCGATGGACCCGGATGCCTGAGCCGCGCCGGACTTGCCGGATGGCGGCTGATACGAGGGCGGTGACCGATGGGCATGAAGAGTCGGAGTGGCCGCCGGGGTCGTCCCACACCCGGTGGCAATCAGCGTGGAACCGACGATGAGAGCCAATGAGGGCCAGCACTTATCCAAAAAACTTCCTCCTTGGCGGTCGACCGTTTTGAGAACCTTGGCACAATCCGCCATCACGTCGGCGAAAAGTCCAGCGGTCGGCAGGGACGCGGCGGATGCCCCGCCCCTGCCCTCCGATCAGAGGTCGGGCGGGGCATCGGCATCGTAGGAATGCGCCCAGACCCGGTTGCGGATGAGCGACCAGCGATTGTGCCGGACACCCTTGGATGCGTTGCGTTCTAGCCCATTGCGCCGGTAGAAGTCTTCGCCCGGGATGCCGGCTTCCTTGCTGACGACCACCGCCGTGAGGTCGGGAACGCCGTGACCCAGGCACCACGTTTCAATGAGATCCAGCGCGTGCTTCCCCGCCAGGTGGCCGGTGAGCTTGGTGCCGCACGCCCGATTGACTGCATTGGCCACATCCTGGTATGTGACCGTCTCGGACTTGCAGGCGATATGCACCAAGAGGGGCCAGGCCGTGCGATTGTACTCTTGCGCTCCCATCAGGCACCCCCTACCCTGTCGCCCCACCGCGCCGGGCGCGGCCCCCGAACGGGTATGCCGTCCCACGCGGCGTCCCGAGGAACCTGGTCCCGCTGGCTGCGGACGAAAACCGTGCGCAGGCGGTGGCTCCGCACCATGAATACCAAGTCACGCCATGCGTATCGCTCGGGCCACCCGCCGCGCTGCCTTGAGCGCCGCGCCCACGGATCCGCCCCCTCCCCGCTCAATCCATCGATTCCGGGCGTCGCTGTCGCCGTCATCGCGCACCTCCTTGTGAAATCGACCGCTGGACCCTGAGGCCCGGCGGCAGAGCCGCCAGATCCAAGGTACGGGCACTAATATATGTACCTCCGACATTATACCGCCATACTACTGTTGTCGTCAAAGATCGCCCGGCGGCGGATTGCATCTCTTTTGCCGCCGCGTGATGGACTACCCCGTAATTCGCGCGCTTTGGCGGGGTCCATGATGGTTCGACGGAGGGCGCAGGTGGTCCCCTGGGGTCTCCCGTGGCTGCGGCGGGCGCGGCTGAACCCAAAGCGGGTCGCGGTGACGGTGTTCACGGCGCTCCTGGTGCTATCCCACATATGTGGCAGGGCTGGCCCCCTGCTGCGGGGGAGCGTCTACGGCATCAGGGCGCCACGGGCCCGATCCTGGGTTTTGGGGGGAAGACCTCCCGCACGGGTGGCCATGGGCCTTCCGCGCGTCAACCCAATTCCTGAACGGCCGCCCGCTCGGTCTGGTACCAGGTGCGCTCATGGCGCAGACAGTCAATCAAACCGAGAACGGCGGTCACCGACTCCACCGGTCCCCGCACCAGATACACGGGGAGAAACAGGATGTCCTTATATGTGCGGCGGATACACGCCGCCACGACCAGCTCCACGGGATAAGCCGCAGCCAGCCAGAGTGCGAGCGTGGAGTGCCAGGGTCCCATCAGCACCGGCAGGTGGAACACCACCTGGAGCCCCACCCCGAGGGCGGCCACCAGCCCCAACACCGGCACGATGTATATGAACATGTACAGCAGCACTTCGAACCGGGCGCGGCGAAATTCCCAAAACTCACCGAGCGCCGCGCTGCGCATCCAGAAAAACAACACAGTGTTTTGGCCGCTCGCCCAGCGGCGCCGCTGGCGTACGTATCCGCGCAGCGTGGCCGGCGCCAAGTCTTCCGACACCGCCGCCGGTTCGTAGCTTACGCTTAGGTGCTCTCGCATGATCCTAAGGCTCATGTCCGTGTCTTCACCCGGCCGGTCTTCACAGAAGCCCCCGACCCGCGCCCACACCGCCCGTGTCATCGCCATGGTAGACCCGGTGATGGGACACGTGCCCAGCGCCGCCCGGGCTGCAAAGTCCACGGCATAGCTGACCGTGTTGTCGATTTCAACCAGTCGTGTGAGCAGGTTCACATGCGGATTCCTCACCACACACCGCCCCTGGACCACCTGCGCGGCGCCCGACGCCAGCGGCGCCGCCAGCCGTCCCACCGCATCAGGCCGGAGCACGTGGTCCGCATCGATGAACACGAGGATGTCACCCACCGCGTGGCGCACCCCTTCGTTCAGGGCAGACGCCTTGCCTCCGGGAGCGCGGCGGTGGATGACACTGAGCCGCCCGTTCGACGCTTGCATCAGGCGGTCCAGCACCGCGCCCGTCTGGTCGGTGGACCCGTCGTTCACGACCAGCACTTCGTATCGGGCGATGAAGGGCGGCACCACCTGCGCCAAGGCGGCTCGCACCGTGGCGGCCACGACCTGGGCCTCGTTCCGGCAGGGAATGACCACGGTCACGCTGCGCGCCCCCAGGCCCTCCGTGCCGGAATCAGTGTCCGCATGGCCGCCACCGACCCCTGCGTCGTTTCGCAGCGCCAGAATGACGAACGCGTAAAGGCGCGCGGCGTACGGAATACAAACCAGTAGATACAACATCGAGACCACGACTAGTGCACCCTGCATGCTACCAACACCTTTCACCCGGCCGGCCCCGAACAGTCCGCGGGCTCGTCAGGCTATTGGGTTTCCCAATCATCGCCGACCGCGTGATAAACGCCGCACGCGGTTCACACGTCGCACGCAATAGTATACTCGGCGCCATTGAGACGGCCATGAGAAACACTTCCGGCGGTGCCACGTGCAGTACAGGGCCCGGGGATGGTGAAGACGGGCTCCCCGGGAGGTGTCACGTTTGGCCAAGGCGGATCCCGTGCATGCGGAGTTCGCCGGCCCGGAGGGAGCCGAGCCGGTGCTATTTCTGCCGGGCGCGGGGTGGCCTGGTGTCGAGGGGATGGCGCTGGCGGCGGCCGCGTCAGAACGGCTTGCGACGAGGTGGCATTTCCCCGACTTGCCCGGCTATGGCCGCAGCGTGGGGATCGCCCCACCCTTGACGGAAGCGGCGCTCGCCGACTGGCTTTCGGCCTATGCGGACCGCCAGCGCCGCTAGCGCGTTCACGTGGTGGGGCATTCGCTGGGTGGCTACGTGGGGCTGGTCTGGGCGCGGTACTGTCCGGACCGTGTGTCATCGCTGGCACTGCTGGACATCGGACATTTGCGGCTGCCCCGGCTCACCAGCCAGCCGGGTGCGGTGGGCTCCCTGGCGCCGCTGCTGTCCCTGATCGAGCGTCTGGTGGGCATGCGGCGTCTGGCCGGCCGCTTGGCCGCGCTCGATTACCCCGAGCCCACCGAGCCACTCAAGGAACGCGTCAGCGCCCTTCGGGCGCGGGGCACGTACACCCCCTGGCCGACGACCAGTACCTGCGCGCGGCGCTCGCCTGCGAGCCCGCCATGACGGTCGATGCCCTCTTCCTCGCGCTGCGGTGTTACCCGGCCCATCCCTCGCGGCATCTGGCGCGCGTGGCCCTGCCCACGCCGCTCGTGTACAGCACCCGCCCGGACGCCCCGGAACGCCAGCGGCGCCGCATCGCCCGCGCCGTGGCCGGCATCCGGCAGGCCAACCCGATGGTGGCAGCCGTGCCGGTGGAAGGTGGGCACTACGTGCACTGGGTCGATCCCACGGTGCCGGACCGCGTGGCCACCCACATCGAGCAGGCCGCGGGCACTCGCGTCAGCAGAAATCCCGAGCCCTGAGCCGTGCTCCCGCAGCCCCCCTCGGGCAGCCGAGGAAGCGCCGACGGAGAGGCGCAGCATGGATGCCTTTTGCTTGGGATGGTGATGGGTCCCTCTTGGTGGGGTCGATGCCACATTCTGCCGTCCACGTGGGGGAAAGGCGCCCTGAAGGCGAACGAACGGAGTGTCCAGGCCTGCTGCTTCGCACGGGGATCGCCCGTCGGTGAGAGGGCACAGGCCGAGGCGCCGAGTGCACGCATTCCCATATGCGCTAACTTTGAAAAAATGAGTCGCACCGTAAAGGATTCTGGGGCCCGCGTGGCGAAGTCGTCCGCGATGCGATCTCGACGACGGAGGTGACGCGGGTGGCCCGCACGCAGCGACCCGTGTCCCTGGAGGAGCAGTGGCCGTTGTGGCTCCGG
>JAKARZ010000026.1 GCA_021828405.1 Bacillota bacterium | reverse complement strand
ATTGCAGGCCAGCGCCTGATTCCAGACGGCGCGGGCGTGCCCCCCAACCGTGGTGAGCCGCCGGTCCCCTGCGGGCGAGGGGGCCAGGCGGAACCGGGAGCCGCGCCGACGGACCATGCCGCCCGTCCCCCCGCTTTGGAGTTAGGTTGGAATCGTGGACACCCCGAAAAGGGGATTGATTTACAGTCAACCGAACGAGGTAACGTCGGATGACACGGCAACAGTATGATGCGGAGTTTAAGGCACGGGCGGTGGAGTTGGTGGCGTGCACGGCCAAACCGGCAGCGTCATCGCCGAGGAGCTTGGCGTGCCCCGCAAGACCCTGTATCGGTGGATGGAAGCGACCCGCCGGCACCCGGCCGAGCCGTTCGTGGGCCACGGCCACCTCCGCGCCGACGAGCAGCGGCGGCGGGACTTGGAGCGGGCGGTCCACGACCTCGCCGAGAAGCACGCCATCCTAAAAAAGCGATGCGCATCTTCGCCAACGGCCAGAAGTAAGGTTCGCGTTCATTCACGACCACCGCTTCGCCTTCCCGGTCACGAAGATGTGTCAGGTGCTCCAGGTCTCTCGAAGCGGGTATTACGCGTGGGCGGCGCGGCCGCCCTGCGCCCCAGCGGTCCGGCGCCAGGACCGCTGGGCACGCCTTCGGATGGTCTATGCTGGACGGCCGAAACTGGGGAATGCATCGCTTAGGCGGTGCGCGCGGCGGCGGCCGCCTCCTGCGGCGTGCGGTAGCCCAGGGCGCTGTGGAGGCGCTGCCGGTTGTAGAAGACCTCGATGTATTCCAAGAGGGCCGTCCGCGCCTCCGCCTGGGTGCAGAAGTGGCTCAGATACACCTCACCGTGAGCATGAGTCGGAAAGGGAACTGCTGGGACAACGCGTGCATCGAGTCCTGGCACAGTCTGCTCAAGAAGGAGTTACATAGGGTCGATTGCCACCATCACTCTAATGCCAAAGCCCGCCCGCGGGAAACCGGTTGGCCCTCGCGGGCCAAAGGGCTTATCCCTTGCGGGGATTCACTTCTTCGGGTGTTTCCGAGGGTCATCCGAGGATAATATCCCCCCGGGTTTTACGCCCCACCTGATAACGTGGGATACAGGCGGATTACGTGGAGCGTGACCGCCCGGGAGCGACGGAGGGGACGTGCGCGCGTGAAGGTGTCGGCACGAATGGACCTTCGCTGGACGGTTCTCATTGTGGCGTGGGTCCTTGCGACGGTCATGGTGCCGGCGGGACTGGCGTTGAGCGTCGCTGTTGCCATCTGGTTGGCCGGGCATCGCAGTCCCTACCTCCGGTTTTTCGTGATCACGATGCTCGCGGCGATGTTGGTGACCGCAGTCATGGGGCTGGGTGGCTACGCGGTGATCCACCGCCAAAATGGGTCCGGTGGGGAGGAACACCCCGCTAGCCCGACGTGTTCCTCTCTCTCCTGTGGTGGTCAGCACAAATGACAAGCCCCGTCGGACAGTCCATCAAGGTCATCTTGGACGATATTTCCCGACGGGCTCCTCGTCGTCCCCGGAGACCCGCACCTGGGGGAGACTGCGACGGGTCTGCGTGAGTGGGCGCGGGCGCCCAACCTCGACCCACAGACTGACCGACCCCGAATTAGGGGGACACCCCCAGGCCGGAGCGTCCCCCGCCTCGTGCCGGACGGTTCCTGCCCTACGGAACCGTGACCCTGGCCCGGTGGGCCATACCCCCGGCCGTTTTGAGAAAAAGTCCCGCCCTAACTGAGCCACGAAAAACCGCCTTGACAGACCCTCAACCCGCATCGGGGGGCGTCCGTTTGCCCGCCTGCCGTGGATCCGCGGCGCCGGCCCTCACCACGGGGCTCGCCGGTGCCGCTCTCCGAAGCCCCAACCGTTTGAACCGCTTATGGGGGCCACCCACCCTACTGACCGGGGTTGTCGCAAAGCTGGGTTAAAAGCGCTCAAGCGAACCCTCGTGCGGTGCCACGCGGTAACCCGCGGCATCCACTGCCCGCATTACCTCCGCCTCCTCGACGGGCTGTTCGTGCACAATGGTCGCCTCCCGGTGCAGATAGTGCACACGCGCCGACAACACCCCGGGAACCGCCTCCAGCGCCGCCTGGACCTTCGCGGCGCAGTCGGCGCAGTGCATCCCCTCTACCTTCCACACGCTCTCCATCGGGCATTCCTCCTTGCCACAATTGTATCACAATACGTCAATGTTATGGTCGGTCTCTGCATCTCGGTCCCTCCGTGGTCGGCCAGCCCTCAAGGTCTGACATAGCCACGTCCCCAATTCGCACATAGTGGAGAGGCAACTCGGAACCGCCGGTGGCTAAGGAGGGGCATGCGTTGCTCAATCTGGTGGACGCCATCTCCGTATGGGCGGTGCCTGTCCTGCTTGGCGTCATCCCGCTGTACGGCCTCGTCAGAGGGATCCCAGTCTACGAAGTATTCGTCGAAGGGGCCGAAGAGGGATTCAAGATGGCCGTCATGATGATTCCCTTCATCGTCGGGATTCTGGTGGCGCTGTCGGTTTTCGAGGCGTCGGGGGCACTGGACTGGGTGATCGCGCGCCTGTCGGGGCCGCTCGGCCTCTTGGGGGTACCGGCCCCGGTGGTGCCCCTGATGCTGGTGCGGCCCATCTCCGGGGGGGCGGCGCTGGGCATCGCCACGGGTCTCTTGCAGAAGTATGGCCCCGACTCCCTCATCGGCCGCGTGGCGTCCACGCTGCAGTCCAGCACCGACACCACCTTTTACGTCCTCACCCTGTATTTTGGCAGCGTGGGCATCCGCAAGACTCGCTACGCCCTGAAAGTGGCCCTCTTGGGGGATCTGGCCGGATTCGTGGCCGCCCTCGTCATCTGCCGTGCGCTGTGGGGCTAGGGATCGTCCTTTCCTCATTTGCACCAGCTTTGAAAAACCGCAGCGACGAACGCGAGGTCCTTCAGGAAGGGACAGCGGTGCGCCACACGGCCCATGGTCCTCCCGTAAGAGCGCCGCCGCGTCATACCGCTCGGCGAGGAGCATGGTGAGGAGTCCGACGCCGCGGCCGGTTCGCGCGGACAGCGGCCGGGTCCCGCGGGCCCCGGGCCATCATTGGAAGCCGATCCGGTTCACAGGCGTCGTGAACCGCGATGGGGTCCCGCTCATGCGCGGCGTCGAGGAGGGGCACCGATCCGACAAACGGCTGAATGGCAGGCAGACCGTGCACGTGGTGGCGGCGATGAGCCCCGCGGCCCTGCTGGCGTTAATCGACACCGCGGATTCGGCGCAGGTCACGGCTCCCACCGGGGGGCCTGGCACGCCCCGCCGGGTACGAGATCCTCAACCCTGTCGGGGGAGCCAGGTCGTCTGGCAAGACCGCAACCACCGCGCCGCGGTCTTCCCCAGCGAGCACCGGCCCGCGTTGCCCGCCCACGCAATTGGCTATGCGCGCCTCGTTGACACGCGGAAGACGTGTTCCATCATCCTGCGGAGGGCTTGGAGACGGAAGTCGGCCGCGTGCAGCAGGCGGCCCACGGTGGAGGGGCTCACCGGGTGGCCCTGCTGTTGCCGGACCACGGTCAACTGGGACAGTTCTTGCCCGTCCACCATCCAGGCCTTGCGCCTCCCGCCGGGTCGCCGTTACCGCCGGGCGGGGGCAACTGGTCCGGATGGGCCAAGTCGGCTAGGCCGCGGCGAATCGTCGCCCGGTCGATCCCGGTGACCTCCGCCGCCACCGCGACCCCGCCGCCTGAGCCTCGTCGGCGGCTGCCACGCGTCGGGTTCGTTCGTTATACTCCCCACTCACCGCTACCCACCGCAGTGGGAATGCCGGGGGCAGCGGCGACCATCCGATAATGCATCGTGGCGCACCTCTTTCAGCATCACGCTGTCGGGGTCCTTCGTCACCCACCGATTCTATTTCTTTGATTTCTGGTTTAACTATCGTGACGGGGTTCCTAAGCTCCGTCTGAGCGGGCAAGAATCCGCGCGGACGGGTTTGCCCGTTACCGCGTCGGGGTCCGGCCCTGCCGCCACCGGTACCACCTGTCGGCTGCTATCGCCACCAGCATCGCGGCCGTCGTTGCCAAGATGGTCGGCCCCACGATGTCCGCCGGAGCCCGGGACCCGGCCGCTACCCGCAGCGCGATGACCGACGCCGGCACGAGATTGAGAGCGGCCGTGTTGAGGGCGATGAAGGTAATCATGGACACCGACGCGGTGTCGCTCGAGTTCTGAGTCTGTTTGAGCTCCTGCATGGCCTTCAAACCGAACGGAGTGGCCGCACTCCCCATGCCCAGCATGTTGGCCACCAGGTTCATGGACATGTTGCCCAGCGCTAGGTTATTGCGCGGCAGCTCGGGAAACAGCTGCCGCAACACGGGTGCCAGCAGGCCAGCTAGCTGCTCCATCAGGCCCGAGCGTTCCGCAATCCGAGCCATACCCAGCCACAAGGTCATGATGCCCACGAACCCGAAAGCCACCTCGACGCCTTTGCCTGCGGCGGTCATGGCGGCTTGGCTCACCTCGGGCAGCGTTCCCCCCAGCGCGGCGACTGCCAGGCCGCCCACCAGGAGCACCACCCACACTACGTTGATCATCGCGCTCGCCCCAGCACACGATATGCGGAGCTAGGGCAAATCCAACACCGGCAGCAGGCGAGCAACCCACTCGCGTTCTGGCAACACGCCGGACCACTCGGCGTGCCACGTCTCCGCGCTGTCTCCGATGCTCACACTGGGCAGGGCTTCCGCCCGGCCCGGGATCACCAGCCCTTCCACAACCACGGCCCGGACGCGGTCGGGGGCAGCGGCCGCCCATCGTTCCGCGACCCGGATGGCGTGTGGGCAGTATGGGCAGTTGCCGCTCACCTCCACGCGAACGACGATGGAGCGCGTCAGTCGCGGCAGCATCGGGGCCAGGAGCGTCGGGACGGGGCGAGCCTCCGCGCTCAGGTGCAGCACATGCGCCACGACCGTTTGGAACACATAGCCTGTCGGCACGCCCATGAGCCGCGTGCCGCTATCGCGTCCGCGAGCGTCGAAGAACACCGCCGTGGGGCGGCCGGGAATCCCCAGGGCCGCCGCGCGGGCGTCGTCCGGCTCGTGGTGGCGGCGCACCACGAGCCGCTGATGCGCCGCCGCCGCCGCCGCCGTCCAGATGGCGTCCGCCCGCCGCGACGGCTCCTCACGATCCAGGAAGAGATCGACGGTCACCGTCCCAGCGAGGCCCTGCCACATCATCGCCAGAGTGCGCCGATCCCGATGGTCAAACGTGGGCACGGGTGTTCGTCTGATCCAAGCCGGCGGCGCAGTGACCCGCCCAGCCAAGCATCCCGCCCTTGAGCCAGTGCACGTCGCGAAACTGCCGCATCTGCAAAAAACGCACCGCCTGCAACGACCGATAGCCGGTCTGGCAGACCAAAACCACGCGATCTTGCGGAGACCAACTATGGTGCTGCTGGCGGAGACGCGTCCAGGGCACCGACACCGCGCCTTCCACATGTCCGCGATTGAATTCCTCCGGCGGGCGCAGATCGGCCACCACGACGGGCCCCTGCTGGCGCCACCGCTCCAACTGCTGGGGGGTCACCCCCTTGGCGGACAGCCAAGGGCGCAACTGGGTCCACGCGCCCAGTGCCAACAGCCCTACGACCAAAATGCCGAGCATGCTTGCCGCTGCCTTTCTCCGACTCGGTTGTGGATCCAGTGTAGCACGCGCGCGGCCCCCCCTCGACCTTAGCGGCTGTCGGGTCTGGGGGGATCGAGCCATCCCAGGCGCGCCTGGGCGGCCCGAAATTCACGCGCCACCCGGTCCAGACGCTCCTCGATCGCCTCGGGGGTGTCCGCCGTCATGGCGATGGCCAACAAACGGCCCTCCAAGCTCCGCCCCCGATGCTCCAGGTGGCGCAGGATCACATCCAATTCGCCAACCACTTCTCGGAACAGGTTGATTTTTTCATGCAGCAGATGCAGAATCTGCTCCTCGATGGTGTGCGCGGCAAACAGATTGTAAATGTGGCAGGGCGCGAACTGCCCGATCCGGTGCACCCGGCCAATGCGCTGTTCAATGCGCATGGGATTCCACGGCAAATCGTAGTTCACCACGTGATGGCACCACTGCAGATTAAGTCCCTGGCTGCCCGCCTCGGTCGCCACCAGCACGGCTCGCGGCGTGTGGCGGAACCAGGCGAGCGTCCGCTCCCGCTCGCCGGGCGTGTGGTGCCCGGCAAACGGCGCGGCGGGAATGCCGCCCGCCTTGAGATGGGCCACCAGCATCTCCTGCGTCGCACAGAACTCGGTGAAAACCAGCGCGGGCTCCTCCAGGTACCGCAGCAGGTTCGCCAGCGCGCGCGCCTTGGCGGGCTGGGCCACCCGGCGCGCCAGGCCCAAGAGCTCCTCGTGCTCGTCGCCCAGCCAGTCGGCTCCGGCCATCGTAGCCGCCAGCGCCTGGGGGCTGGAGCACAGTTCCCGCTGAATGGTCAGAATGGGGAGCAGGTTCCCGTGTCCGGCGAGCCGCTTCGCGTAGCTGGTGCGCAGGTACTCCGACAGGCGCTCGTACAATGTTCGCTCGCCGCTCGTGAGCTCAATCGGGAGCAGGGTTACCTCCCGGGCCGGCAGCGCCAGTCCCACCTCCGCGTGCCGATGGCGCACCATCACACGCGCCAGCAGGCTGCGCAGCGCGGCGGCGTTCTTGGGCGTGCGCGGTGCCAAGATGAATTGGCGGTAAAACTCCAGGTAAGACCCGAACAGCGCCGGGGACACCAGCGTAACCAGGCTGAACAGCTCCGTCAGTCGATTCTCCAGCGGCGTGGCCGTGAGCAGCAGCGTGTGCCGGCGGTGAATCGCCTGCACCAGCGCAAAGTTTTGGGTGCGGGGATTCTTAAGGTGGTGCGCCTCATCCACCACCAGCAAGTCCCACCGCCGACCCAGGACCGCCTCGCGAAGCCACCCCCGCTTGGCCGCTTCCAGGGACAAGACGGTCACCGGCGCCCCTTGGTGCGGATTGGTGGCGCTGACCCACCCAAACTTGTCCCGCCACTCCGCGCGCCACTGCGCAACCAAGCCCGCAGGCGCCAACACCAGTGTGGGATCCCCCTGCCCCCGTGCGGCCAGTTCGGCGCGTACCAGACCCGCTTCCATGGTCTTTCCGAGGCCCACCTCGTCTGCCAGAATCGCGCTGCCCCCCAAGTCCTGCACGACCAGGCGTGCGGTCTCCACCTGGTGCCCGTACACCTTGAAACCGTCGCCGGTACATCCGGCCAATTGGTTTTCCACATCGGACCGCCTTTCTCCGGCGCTCAGCCCTGTTCCACCAGGCGGCGCGTGCGCACCCCGATCAGGCGGTGCAGGTCCGCCGCGCTCGGAATGCCCGCGCGATCGAGCGCCAGTCCGAGGTCGACAGCATTACCGCGCTCCCAGGCCGGAATTTGGGGTCGGCGAAGCACCGCGGCCACCGTGACTCGCTGGGCATCAAGCGCAGACAAAGCCCTGAGCGTTGTGGGCCAGCTGACCGGCGCCGGTTCGATGGCCCGGACTCCGTACACCGCCGCCATTGTCCGGCGCGCACCATTCTGCAGGTAGTCCAGGTAAACCCTAGGACCGCGATCGCGCACGCGGCGCGTGACCGTGAGGCCTCCCGGCCAGAGCGTGCAGGCGACTAGCGCCAAGCGCTCCATCCCGAGGGTGGTCTCGGCCGGCGGCGTGGGCAGGATCGGCACAAACACATGGACTCCGCGGCGCCCCGAGGTTTTCAGCTGCATCGGCAGTCCGACGTGGTCAAACAGAGCGGCGACCACCCGGACAGCGGCGACCACGCACGCCCATCCGGCGGGGGGATTGGGGTCGAGGTCCATGACCGCCCAGTCATGACCCACCGAACCACGCCGCTCCTCGGCAGTGGGTCCCAGCGGCACATGAAACTCTATCGCACCCAGTCCGACCCACTTGAGCAACTCCACCGGGTCCTCGATCCGGATCAGCTGCCGGCAGCCTCCCCGCAGCTCGTGTTTTTGAAAAAATCCCGGAGCCGCCACGCCTCGGGGGTACCGCACCACGGTCACGGGGCGCCCCTGGCAGGCCGTCACCACCCCGTCAGCCACGAGGGCGTAGTAGCGCATCAGGTCTGCCCGCGTCAGGCCTACCTCGGGAAACAGGACACGGTCGAGGCCGCCGCTCACGGCGCTGCGGCCCCGTAGCCGCGGAACACCGCATGCCGCAAGCGCCCGGCCGGCGTGCGCGACCGATATTGGACCGTGGCGAAGATCCCCGGCGGCAGGTCCAGCCGCACCCCCTCCGGTGGCGGACCAACTCCGCTCGGGGCGGTGGGAACCAGCACGCGGCCCAGGATGAACGACTCACCCACCGCGCCCACCTCCGCGACGCACCGCCCCAACTGGGTCGTCAGGGAGCGCACCTCGACGACCAGGTCTTGCACGTGGACGAACTTCCGCCAGGCGAGTGTGCGTCGACCCGGCCAGTACCGGCTTCCCCGCCGCTTGGCCACCACACCTTCAAGCCCAAGCCGCCCGGTAGCCTGGAACAGATCCTCCCCCCGCTCCTGCACTCCCTGGCACACCACCAGCGGCCCCCCGGCTCGCACCGCCGACTCTAGGTGCTCCCGCCTCACGGTCCACGGCTCCGCCAGGAGCCATCCGCTTCGGTCGTAGAGACAGTCGAACACCACCAGCGCCAGGGTGCCCTGCCCCACCGTGAGGGCATGAAAATCCACCCGCCCGTCGTGCCACGCCACCACCTCCCCATCCAGCACCGCAGGGCCCACCACGGTGTCCGCTGCGGCCCGAAGTGCGGGAAATCGCTCCAGCAGACTCCCTCCCTGGCGGGACCGGACGCTCATCCGGTCCGTCACGCTCACCTGCGCTCGAAAGCCGTCCCACTTTGGTTCAAACCACCAGTCGGGGTCGCTGAAGGAAGCTGGCGTCGACGTGGCCAGCATTGGAGGGACAAACGCCCGAGGATCCATTTAGTGAGGCGCCGCCATGGGGGGGACTGCGCCGACCGCCTCAAGCGAGCGCGACAGTTGCTCCATAAGACTGTCCAAGGTGGACGGCGGCGGCGGCGCCACCGCCGCCCCCTGTTCCGCCCGTGACAAAAGCTCCGCCATCAGGCGGGCGCGCGCCTCGTCTGGATACTGCGCGGGCTGGAACGGCTCCGACAGTTGGTCTACGAGCGCCAGCGCCATCTGCTCCTCCCGCTCCGACCCCTGGGCCCGGCCTTCCTCGCCGAAGTGTGCTCCCTCGAGGCGGATGGATTCGGGCCAGTGCATGCTGTGCAACATCAGCGCGCCCGTGCCATAGGGGCGCACAACGGCCAATCGCGGCCGCTCGCGCGCGGTCATGCGCGCCACCGCCACCTGCTGCCGGGTGGCCATGGCGCGGGCCAGCAACTGATAGGCCTTCTGTCCGCCAGCCTCCGCTCTCAGCCAGTATGCTTGGTCAAAGTACACCGGATCCAAGTCGGCGAGGGGATGAAACGTGAGGACCGAAATGGTGCGATCTTTCGGCGCCGGATGCCGACCACCTTCCTCCAGCGGCACCATCCGGCCATCGGGCAGGGCGGCGGCACGCACCAAGTCCCGAGGCGCGAGCACGCGGTTGCAGGCTGGACAATGTTTCTGGTAGCGAACCCGCTCGCCACAGTCACGATGCATCCAGTGGATTTCCACGCGCTCGGCGCCCACCGCCCGGTACAGTGACACCGGGATGGACACCAGCCCAAAGCCCAGCACGCCCGTGAACAAGCTGCGCAAGAACCGCACCCCCCTCCACCGCCTATGACGGATAGGGTGGCGCGGGCCGTGTGATTCAATCTGGCAAGTTTTTGTGCGGTCGAAGGAGTCAGCGGGGGGTGTCTGCGGCGGGCGGGTACGTGTAGCTGGAGCCATGTGGCTCTTTGGCGCCGCCCAGCCAGGTTTGGACCTGCTCCACAATTTGCGGCCCGGCCTCCAACAGTCGGTCCCACACATCCCCGCCCTCGACGGACAGCATGCGAACAGCATCCCCCCGCTGGACCAGAAATCCCATGGGGCGCACCGATACGCCCGCCCCGCTACCGCCTCCAAAGGGTCGCGCCGCGGCGCTGGGCTCCGTGAGGGGACGGTCCGGGCGCCAGAATTCCCCGCCCCCGGCCGCAAAGCCAAACGACACGCGGGAGATGGGAATGATGGTAGTCCCGTCTTCGGTTGACACCGGACTCCCCACCACGGTGTTGACGTCAATCATGCCCTTGATGGACTCCATCGCCGTCTTCATCAAGCCTTCAATAGGGTGTCCCGCCGGATGTCCGCCGTCCGCCGGGATCCCTGCGCATTCACTCTTGCCCACGTGCGATCGCCTCCTGCTTCGGCGACCGCCAGAGCACCCACAGGCCCACCAGGATCGCCTGCATAATGTCACCCAGCCGAAAACGGAATATACCACCAAGCCGTCCATGCCAGGCGAACTGGTCCACCAGCGGATCCGCCTCCCAGCGCACACGCAGGTACCGCACCCCGAGGGGAGCCAAGTGGGCTCCGTACCACAGTCCTAGCACGGCGTGGGCGGCGCCCACCGCGACGGCGCTGGAGGCGGCCCCGCCAACGGCAACCTGGCCGCGGGTCCATAGTCGTCCAGCGCGCGGGCGGCGCCCCAACACGGCGCTCGCGGCACTTAAGGCTCTCCGCCAGTTGGGGTGACTGGGGCCCACCACCGCCGGCGCCTGACGCACAGACGGCGGCGCCGGGATCTCGAGGGGCGCCGTCACTCGATGGACCCCATGAGCCCCCGCCACCGACACCGTCACGCGCCATTTCGTCCCTACACCAACCCACTGAAAGCGCACAGCGACGACGCGCCCCCACCGCCAGAGGCTCCACGCCCCAAGCGTGGCCGCCGCCGCGCCCACTGTCCAAAGCATGACGGAAGCGTGCCCCGCGCACGCCGACGCCATGCGGCGTTGCGGTTCGCTCTTCGGCCATCTCCCCCGCCCTCGCGCAGACGACCCGGCCGGCGGCGGCCGCCCTGGCCGAAGGCGCAGGGGCCATCCAGCGCGGGATTCTCGGACTGCATGACGCGCAATGCTCGATGGCGCTGGAACGCGGGTGCCAGACCGCCCTGTTCCGGCCGAGGCCGCCGGTCAGTGCTCGCCATCCAAATGTCGGCGCGAGGCGGTCGTCCTCGGGATATACCTGGGCACAGCGTGGCGGCCGCGGAATGCGAGGGTGAGGGCTCAGGCCCGTCAGCCCGCAGTCCGACCTTGCGAGGAGAGATAGCGACCCTGCTCTCGACTTGCGGCGATGGTCTACGCCGTGATGCGGTGCCATTTCCAGATCGCGATCCCCGGCCCCTGCCAGGCGGGCTGCAGGCCCCCTCCCGCCCTACGCCTCGTCGCGCAACGCCTCGGGCTGCACGGGAGCCGGGGGTAGCGCGGACAAACTCTCCAGCCCAAACACTTCCAGAAACCGGTCCGTGGTCGCATACAGGATGGGGCGGCCGGGTACTTCCTTGCGGCCCACTTCGCACACCAGACCGCGCGACACGAGTGTGTCCACTGCGTGATCCGAGCTCACCCCTCGCAGCGTCTCGATTTCCAGTCGCGTCACGGGCTGGCGATAGGCCACTACCGCCAACACCTCCCACGCCGCCGTCGATAGGCCCTCCGGCGTTCGGCGACCGGTCACCCGACCGATCCACGCCGCCGCCGGCCCAGATAGAACCAACTGCCATCCGTGGGCGACGCGGCGAACCACCAGCGGCGTGGCTGCGAGCATCTCGGTCGCGCGCTCGGCCAGCCCGGGCAGATCATCCTCCCCCACGTCCAGGAGATCCGCCAACTGGGCCGCCGGGAGCGAATCCCCACTGGTGAAAAGCACCCCGACGAACCGTTCCACCCGCTCCTGGTCCCGGGCCGCGTGAACCTCGTCCCGCACGCGTGCCCCCCTTCCTCTTGGTGATCGCTCTTGGTGATCGGGACCCTAGCGCGGGCGCCCGCGAGGGACCCGGTGTCTTAGAATCCGGAGCGTCAGCGGGCCGAAGCTGGCGCGCTGGCTCGTGGCGAGCCGGCCTCGCGACCACAGCGCGATCATCACCAGGAACTGCTCCACCTGCACCGACACCGGCAAATCGGCCACCAGCGTCTGGAAATCATCGTTAGGAGACCGGCGGATGCGCCGCAACAGCAACATGGCACGCCGCCAGAGCGGTGGGTCCGGCTCCACGACCGCCGGGGTGGGCCGTCCCGCCCGGCGCGCCCGCTGGGGCGGCCACATGAGCGGCAGGCGCCACTGATGGGCGTCGCGAATAGCCGGCCAACCCGGGGTCGGCCAGCGCGGCGGCCCCGCCATCACCGGGGCTTGGTGGTCTGTGGTGCTGTGCAGGGCCCGCACGGCCTCCAGGACCCACGGTCGCGCATCGAAGAATTCATCGTCTCCGGGATCCTGTTCACGCTCGGCCAAAAGCTCCCGCATCTTCCGTCCGAGGACCCACGCCGCCACCGGCATTTCCTCGGCCATGCGATCCACACCCTCCAACGTACGCCAATGCTGACGCAATTGCTGGATCAGGAGCGTGGCCGAGAGCCCTAGCGCGCCCAGCGTTCGGCGTTTCAGCCGGGTGGCCAGTTCGGACAGGTTACCCTCGTACGCGCCAAGAGAAATGGGCGCGTCGGGTCGCCCCGCCGCTCGGTCTTCGTGCATCCTACAGTCCGCCGCCTTCCCTCCGATTTCTCTCCGCCTTCACCCAGCTGCGAACCGCCCGGCGTCGGTGACTCTTGGCCCACGGCGCTACGGTACCACACCCGTTGCGCAGCGTGGGCAGCCCCGTCCCCCGGCGAGCGGCCGAGCCGCGCGCGAGAGGGGATGCCACCGAACCTGTTGAAGGCGATGCGCGCCAAGAGCGGGCTGGATTGCTCGGCGCCTCCGTGAGAGACGCCGGCCCGCTAAGCGCGGGCCGCAAAAAGCACCGAAGCGAGCCAAGTGCGGCTCGCCGAGCACGGTGGCGGCTCCTGCCGAACCTCCGGTCCGAAGGCGGCCGGGAGGGAGCGCCAAACCCGTCGGGAAGCGCCGTATACCGAGGGGGTATGGACGACGCGCTCACAGTCGGGGCCGACGCCGTGTTGCCACAAACCGCTGGGGGCGCCGCGGGCATCAGGCCGTACGGGGCTCGGCTGCGGGCGGTTCATCACACCCGGCCGCCCCGAGGCGCCGTCCACGACGAATGCACGGCCGGGCGCACCCGCGGTCAAAGGTTCAATCCCGCCTGCGTCCCGCGCGCGCTAATACGGCGGCCAGCGCAGCCCGGGTGGCGGGCACCCCATCTGCCAGCGCATCCCCGCCCTGCATCTTCCCCGGGTCGCCCAGGCCGACGATGACCACCCCCGGTGCCGCCTTGCGCAACACATCCACCGTATCGCCCAACAGGGGGCCGGCGGACCGCTGGCCCTCCTTGTCCACAGACCCTTCTGACACGCGCGCCGTTTGATCCACCGAAACCTCCGGCAGTACGCCCGCGACGTCCGGCGTGTTTGAGGCCACCGCGACCACGCCCAGCACGCGCACCCGCTCATCGCGCAGCAGTTCCGCCAGCACCTTCTCGCCGGGCCCGGCACCGGCGTCACCCTGGTCGTCGACCATCACCACCACGGGGCTTCCCGAGTGTGCTCGCGCCACCTCGACGATGCGGCGTGCATCCACCCGGGTGGGATTGCCGCGGGAAACGGCCACCGGCACCAGACCCAGCGAGGAACTGGCCGCTTGGACGGCCCGCCACGCGGTCGCATCCCCGTCCGTCACGACAATCATCTCGACGGGCGTACCTTCCCCGCTCTCGCTGTGTGAGTCAGCCGCCATGTCGCCGATTTCCTCCTTGCATCTCGCTCTGGTTTTTCTGTTGCCCTTTGGCGCGTCACAGGCCTGCGGAGTAATCAGATGCACAGATTAGGCCCTCGGCTTGAACACCAGCGCCGCCGCGAGCGAAAACAGCACCGCCGCTTTGATGCCGCCGGCGGCCGCCGTGAGCCCCCCGGTCAACAGACCCAAGACCCCCTCGTTGCGCGTCGCGTGGTCAATCCCTTCCACCATGGTGTAGCCAAAGCCCGGCAGCGGTACGGTGGCGCCGGCGCCCGCCCATCTGACCAGCGCACCGTACCACCCCAGCCCGCCTGTGACCGCCCCCAGCACCACAAACAACACCATGACGTGGGCGGCTGTAATGCGGCCCACATCCACTACCAACTGGGCGAGGACGCACAAGGCCCCGCCCACGGCAAACGCAATCAGTAAGCCGGCGATCATAGCCGGTCCGCCTCCAACTCAATCACATGCGCGACGGCCGGAATGGACTCCCCTTGCTGATAACTGGTAGGCGAAAACAGCGCGCCGGTGGCCGCCACCAGGACCCGGTGCCACTCGCCCCGCTGCACACGCGGCACGATGTGTCCCGCCACCACCGCCGCGACGCACCCGGTGCCCGATCCCCCGTTGTGGACATCCTGGTTGCGGTGGTAGAGCGCCCGCCCGCAATCGTCATGAACGCGGTCGAAGCTCGGGTCATTGGCCAACTCACAGAGAATCGCGCTGCCGACCACCCCCAAATCGCCCGTGAACACCCGGTCATAGTCACGCCAGCGGCTTCCAACCGCTGACAGATGGCGTTCCAGTGAGTCCCAGGCCGCTGGCGCCATCGCAGTGCCCATGTCCATGGGATCGGTGCTGCCTGGGTCCACCACTCGGCCGACGGTAAACGCCCGCAGCCGGGCTGGCCCGGTTCCGCAGGCGAGGGCGAGCGCCCCGGCGGCCGTGGCCGTCCAACTCGCCGTCGGCGTCCGCTGATAGCCAAACTCAATTGGGAACCGGAACTGCCGCTCCACCGCCAGGTGGTGGCTCCACGCTCCCGCCACCACGCGCGCGGACCCCGCGTCGCACCAGAGACCCGCCAGCCCGACCGCCTCCGCAAAGCTGGCACAGGCCGCAAACACTCCCAGCGTCGGCTGAAGGTGCTGGCGCGCCGCGAAATTCGTGGACACGAGCTGGTTGAGCAAGTCGCCGCCCACCACGAGGTCCGCCTCTTCGAGCGGCCAGCCGCCGTCCCGCGCAGCGCCCTCGAGCGCATGCACGGCCATCCTGGCTTCCGCCGCTTCCCATGTGTTCTCGCTGGCCAGATCGTCGTTCCACACCTTATCGAAGGAAGCCGCCAGCGGCCCCTTGCCCTCACGCGAGCCTCCGACCGCGAAGTGCCCGACCACGGCGACCCGCTCAAATTGCCGTGTGCTTCCGCTCACGACCCCACCAGCAGCCGCACCACGCCCACCAGGAACGCGGACCCGAGCCCATAGGCCAGGACGGGACCTGCCACCGTGAACAGCTTGGCTCCCACCCCCAGCACCAGACCTTCCCGCCGGTACTCCATGGCCGGCGCTACCATCGCGTTCGAGAAGCCGCTGATGGGCAGGGCCCCCCCCATGCCCCCAGATCTCACGAGCCGGTCGTACAGCCCAAGCCCCGTAAACAGGGCGCCGAGCCCCACCATCACCACAGCGGTTGGTGACGCGGCCTTGGCCGCCGTCTGCCCATGGGCCACGAAAAAGTTGGTGATCAGCTGACCCACCGCGCACACGGCGCCCCCCACCACGAAGGCACGGACGGCATTCGGCCACACCGGCGCGGGCGGACGGTGTCTGGCCGCCAGCGCCAGATAGGCCTCATCTTTTTTTGGGGGCACCTGCATCACTCCGCTGCGTGTCGTGCGCGTCTGCTCGGCCAGCGCACTACTACCGCTGGTCCGGGGTGTCCACGCCAAACGCCAGTTTGATGTCTACCTTGTACTCGGCGATCTTTCCGTTTTTCACTTGAGCAGTCCAATTGGTCACCTCGACGCCCGTGATGCCGCGCACGGTCTTTCCCGCTTCGCTGACGGCGGACTGCAGTGCATCCTGCCATCCCTGGGATGATTCCCCCACCAGCTCAATTACCTTGGCAATCTTGGCCGCCACGTGACTCCCCCTTTCGCCGGTCGCGCGATGCGGGCCGACAGCACTAGTCTGCCCGCCGTCTCGCTCGACGTACGTGGCGATCCCAGGGCTTCATGCCATGTTTTGCTGCGCGCCACCGACGGGGTCACACCAACTCAGGTGAAGGGGAACCGTCTCGGCTCGGACACCCTCGCCGAGCTTCCTGGGTCAGACGCGCCCCAGGAGCCGCTTCAACTGACGGACGGCGCGGGCCTGGCGGCGCGAGATTTCCGCCTGGGACAGCGCCAGGCGGCGACCTACGGCCGCTTGGCTTTCGCCCCGGCCAAACCGGGCCTCCAGCAACGCGCGGTCGGCCATGGGCAATTGGGCCAGCGCCGCCTGAAGGTCGAGACGGGCCGCCCACTCAGGTTCCTCCCCGGGCGAGCGGGCCTCATGCCCCCCGGCCAGGACGCCCAGCGACTGGACTGGATGCATCCGATCCAGGATCTCCACCACGGCGGCCCGGTCCCATGAAAGCGCCGCGGCCAGCTCCGCCACTGTGGGCGCGGGTTGCCCGGCCGCCCGGCGCGCCTCCAGACACGCCTGCAGCTGCCGACGGCGCTCGGAGCCGCCCCGGCCCCACCCATCGGCCGGGTGGTCGCGCAGCCAGTGGCGCACTTCGCCAAGCATCAGCGGAACGGCATACGTCGAGAAGGCCAACCCTCGGCCGGGGTCATAGCGCTTCAACGCTTTGACCAGCCCCAATGCCGCGACCTGCTCCATGTCGTCGGCCTCATCGAGTCCGCGGAACCGGTGCACCACAAGCCCCACCAGCCCCCGATGTCGCGCATACGCCTCATCCATCGCCGCCGGGTCGCCGGTCCGAATCCGCCGAATCAGGTCGGCCAGGGGTGTCGGAGGATCAGTCGCCATCCGTCGCCAACGCCGCCACCGGCACGCGCTTTTCCATAACGACCCGGGTCCCCTGGCCCGGGTGACTCTCAATGTCCACCAGGTCCATGAAGGTTTCCATGAACAGAAGCCCCAATCCCAGGCGCTCACCCTCCCCCGCCGCCGCCTGCCGCGCCAGCGCGACGTCCTCGATACCCCGTCCGCTGTCCGACACCACCACCCGCAGGCAGTCCTGCGAGAGCGTGGCCTCGATGCGCACCCGCCCATCCCGGCGCCCACCATAACCGTGCAGCACCGCGTTGGTCACCGCCTCGGACACGGCTACGCGAATCTCCTCCAAGTCCGGCACGCCGAACGGCGCCCCGGCCGCCAGGGCAGACACCGCCAGGCGCACCAGCCCGACGTTGTCCGGATGGCTCGCCACTTCCAAACTAAACGCGTTGGCCTCCGTCATCGGCGACCACTCCCCTCTCTCGGCCCTCGTCCGCAACTGCGGGCTCCCACGTCATGATTTGCCGGACGCCGGCCACGGTCAATACGGCCGCGACTTGCGGCCTGACACCCACCAGGTAGAGGGCATGCCCTGAGGCGGCCAGCCGACGATATCGCCCCAGCACCACTCCGAGCCCAGCGCTGTCTAGAAAACTCACCGCGTCTAGGTCGAGCCGCACATCCCGCTCAGGGTACCGGTCCAGCAGCGTATCCAGCGCCGCCCGCACATCGGCGGCGCTGGCCAAGTCCAGGTCGCGTTCCAGGCCCACCGTCAGCACATGGGGTTCCACTCGATATGATATCGCCATCCCGCACCTCCTTCTCCATCATCTGCCATACTCTGGGCCTTTTGACAACAGCCACCTGTTCGCTCCCGGATTGGTCTGGAGGTCACTGCCCGCCCCCCGCCCCATCGGCACCATAGCTAACGGGGGAGGCGGGGCGAAACACACTCCTGCGCTGTCTAGGTTCCAATGGCCGTAGATCGGTCAACTGCTTTCCCAGTTCGGCAACGCCGTGTTTCTCATCATGAGCTGTGGAACATTCAGTTAGGGTGCCTTTTTTTTAGCGGTGGCCGGGCTGGTGATGGTGTTGTTGTCCATGCCGGCGACCATGGGCGGGGCCGTGGTCGACCGATCGGGCCTGCGGTGCCCCATGCTGATGACCGACGTGCCGCGCGGCACCGGCTCTTGGCGCTAACCGTGCCAGGCAGCCTGGTGGCGGTCAGCATCGGGCTGCTGGGCATCAACAACCTGGGTCACGGCCTCGTTGCCAGGCCGAAAACGTGCTGCCTTCAGACGACCTGGCCGGCGGGAACGGTCTCTATTCCCTCGCGACCCAGCTCTCCGGCGCCATCGGGTCGGCGCTCGGCGGCGCCGCCACCCCGGTCGTCGGGGTGGCGGTGGTGTTTAGCGCCGATGCGGTCTCGTTCTGGTTTTCAGCGTTGGCCATCTGACTCATGGGGCGAATTGCAGCCATGCGCCCACACGCCTCCTCCAGCCCGCCAAAGGCACGAACTGACGACCGGATGGGCCAGCGCCTGCGTCATCCCCGGGTTGGTCCCATTGCCGCCGCTCGTCGGCGTCGCCAACTCAAGTCACCTACTTCATGTCAGCGCTGTCTCTTATGAGCTCTTCCGTGTCAGCTGGGCCGTTGGGCTTGCCGCCGGCCGTCTTCGTCGGGCGGTGTCAGCGCTTGCCCATCCGGGTGTCGACAACTTATCTGTTTGGAGCCCAGGGGACCTTTGCCGAGGCGGTCGCTCTGCTGCAGTCGCCCACGCGCGCGGCCGCCCCCCTATCAGTGGGTCGCGTGGCCCACGGCACCGGCAACGCCCTCACGCTTGCCATGACGCAACCCCTAATCCCAGCACCGGTGAGCGGACCCGTGTTGGGCCTCATCATGACCGGGGGTGGCGTGGCGACTGGGCTGGGCGCCCTGGCTGCCGGAGCCTGTCTTCCGATCCTCCCGCTTTGATGGGCGTGGGCGCTCGGCTCCCTGACCAGCCTCGCGGTGGCAGCGAGAATGACGCGCTGGATCCCACGGACACCGAACGGCCAGGTGCTGACGCGGCGCGCGGCAGCGTTTAGCCCCCGGTGCACCCACGGGATCCGCCCGGACCATGGATGAGGCGTGAGCACAGACACAAACCGTGAACCGCTAGACGTAAGCCGGCCGCAGGAACGGGGCGCCCACCAAGAAGGCGGGCCGCAGGCCGGACGCGGTCATCCCGGCCGCCAACGCGGTGGCGTGCTGATCGGTTCATGAAGCGATCCACCCGGGTTGAACCGAGCATCGTCGCACTGGCCGGTATCCTCTGCGGGCTGTCCCTGGCCACCCCAATCCTGGTGGCGCCCACCCCCCAACGGCTTTTGCTGACCACCTGGCCCAGGTAGTGGCAGAGTTTCTCCACACGCACGCCTGACGGTCGTCAGGCAACCTCCCATCGGGGTTGCGCCGGGGGGCGTGGGGCCATCCCGACAGAACTCCTGAAACCGGCCACCATCCGTTTGCGTCATGTCACTGAACAGGACGCCTGTAAAGGAGCATTACGCGGTGCAGGTCCGGATGGAGGGGCTCGGGCGGCAATACCGGCATCACTGGGCGGTATCTCAAGTGAGCGGTCAGTTTTCTCCGGGCTTGAACCTCGTGCTGGGCCCAAATGGGGCCGGCAAAAGCACTCTTCTGAGCATCCTTGCCACCGTCCTCCCATCCTCCACCGGCGAGGTGTATTATGACGGCCGCACCACGCGGCGTGAGCTTGCCGCCGTGAGGCGGCAGGTTGGCTACGTCCCGCAGCGCTTCACGGTCCCCATCGAGCTTTCGGCCGTGGAGTGGGTCTCTTACGCCGCAGTCGCCCGGGGAATGGGTGGGACGGTAACATCCCGTGCGATAGCGGAAGGCCTGCTGCGGGGCCTGTACCAGTCCGACGACATTTCCGCCCCGCTCGGGAAAGTTTCTCGGGCCGCGGCCCAGGCTGCCCTGCTGGCGCAGAGCGTGCTCGGTGACCCGTCGCTTTGGATTCTCGACGAGCCGCCCGAGTTGGCCGAGACACACGGCAAGCTCCTCCTCCCCCAGTTGATGGCGGACCGCCGCCACGACACGACCATCGTGCTCGCCACCCACCGGGTCCGCGAGTGGGCCCCGCTGGCCGATCGGGTTTGGGTTATGCGGGACGGTCGCATGGTGGCCGCCGATCTCCGTCACAGCGACGTGTCCCGCTTCGCCGAGGGGTTGGTCACCGTTTCGCGGTGGCCGCTTCAGGTTTGGGTCGACGAAGGCGCACGGTGGCTTAACCGCCTCAGTGGCCGAGGAGCCACCGCGACAGAGGTGTTCCCCGACGGTGACAATGTGGTGGTGCGGGTGGTGGGACGTGTGGCCGTGCCAGCCGCCGTGTCGGCGGAGGTTGTGGACCCAACGCAGGCGGACGGACTGGCCGCCATCGTCCAAACCATGGGGAAGCTCCCATGACCGGAGCGGTGGTCTTCACCGAGCTCAGTGCCGCCTGGCGCTGGCTCCTCGCCACGCGTCTCATGCTTTGGATCCTCGTCCTGGCCGTGATCGCGCCCGGCGCCGTGGTTGCGGCGATCGAGCTCACCACCGGTCCCCTGCCATGGCTCGTCTGGGGACCGGGTCTCGGGCTGTTGCCTAGCGGCGGACTGCTGTTTTCCTATGTGGGGTTCAGGATCGCGGCGCGGGATCGACCAGAGGGCCTGGGAGCGCTGAAGGCCCTCTGGACCGTCTCACCTGCCACGCGCTGTCTTGCGGAGCTGGTCACGCTCTCGGTCGTTGCGGCGGTGGTGGCGGCGCTTCTCAGCGGCGTGGTGATCCTGCTGTCGCTAGGGACACCGGCGTCCGGCCAGGGAATTGGCGCCGCCGCCGACCTTTGGCTCATGATCACGCTTGACTACGCGCTGCTTGCGGCATGCGGTAGCGCCGTCGGGAGCCGCTGGCATGGCCCCGGCGGCGTTGCCTTGGCGGTTGGCGCCCCGATCGCTTTGGCCCTCGGGAGCGGGGTGCTGAGCTTCCGTGTCCTCACCAGCGGCACCATATCCACGCCGGTTATGCTGACCAGCCTCGTTGCCATGAGTCCCTGGACTCTACTATCAGGCGTCGGGTCGTCCGCCTGGGGATTCGGAGGCGCAGGCTCCTTGTTCACCGCCATTGCGGTGCTGATGGCGACTTCAACGCTGGCGCTGGTGTTTTCCGGAATGCGGCGCCGCGCCGTGCTCGGCAACGTCCCCCTCGCCTTGCGCGCGGCGGTGCCGGGCGTGCCCGCGCTGGCGCTCGGACTGGCGGTCCTCACCGCGGTGCACCCGGGGTCCCCGTCGCCCAGCCCTCCCGTCTTGGCAACCGCGGCTCCGGCCATCTCTGCCGAGTCGATCGACGTGCATTTTTCGCCCAGTGGAACGCTTCGCGCCATCGCCACCGTCGAGCCAGCCGCCGCGCTCGCGCAACTCTGGCTCAACCCTGGCCTTACCGTGACCACGGTGCGGGTGGGAGGGCGTGAGGTGTCCTTCACCAGGCGGAGCGGTTTTATCCGGGTCTCCGGCATACCGGCCCCGGCCCAGGACACGGTGACAGTGCAATACGGCGGGGAGCTGGACGAATGGGGGTTTGCACCGGGTACCGAAGGTCCGGCCCTGGTCGCGAAGGCCTTCAGTGTCAGCGGCGGCGCGTACTTGCCCGCGGGAAGCTGGTATCCCCTCGTCCCACCCACAAAGGCCCAGGTGGGGACGCCCGCCGTCGTGAAATATCGGCTCCGCATCACCAGTTCGTATGCGACGGTGCTCACGAATCTCGGCGTCTTCAGAGGACAGGGCCGCGCACGGAACGCCTCCACCGGGGTCACCTTGGTGGCGGGGCACTTCATCCGCACGCGGACCGCCGGCCTTTCCGCCTGGGCGGGGCCCGCGGGGACGGCGACCCTACGGGGTGACGGCATTCTCGGGGCGCCTATTCGCTATCTACAACCGACGTACCACGATGTCATTCTGCGGAGGGGAAGGCCCCCCCTGAGCGTCGGCGTCAGGGCGGATGCTTCCTACGGCCCGGTGGCAGGCTTCAGTCTGCCGGCGGCGCTGGTCCACTCCACGGGCATCGCGGCACGGAATCTGAACGAGGTGAACCTGCAGTTCGGCGATGTGCCCGTCGGACTATTGTCGCTCGCGAATCCCAATCCCGAGCCGTCGGGGCAGAAGCCGTGGGTTGAAACCGAGGCGCGGCCAAATTTTCTTGGCGGATTCCTGCCGTTTTCGTTCTACCCCTTAGATGCGCGCAACTGGAATGGCAGCGGCCAACTGGCACTCATTTTCTCACAAGTCTCACCTCACTGGACCCGGATCGCCTCATTCGACCGACCCTGGCCCGAAAACCAGCGCCCGGCCGACCAGGTTCTTGTGTGGCTGGAGCACCGCTGGGGATTCTCTGACTTGATTCGTGGGCCCTTTGGTAGCAATCAGAGCGGCTTTCACGGACTGACGAGCGCCCAGATCGTTCGGTTCTGGGCTCTGTTTCGGGCCGGGCTGGCCCGAGGGTGGCCAACCGAGCGAGATATCGCGCGCTGGCTTTCGGACGTCAAGACGGGGGCTCCGTCTCATACCTGACACGTTGCGCCCCCCGGGCGGGCGGCGGACGGACCCATGGACGTCGCGGGGCTGACGTTTTCGCGGCGGCTATGAGAAGCCAGGACCCTGACACCCCTGCACGACGCGCGGCCCCGCCCGCGCACGGCGCCCGAGACGGTGCGCCGCGTAGTGATTCATCTGGTTGAGGGGCGCGAGGACGCGCACGGGTGGGACGGTCTGCTCGCCCCTCATCATGAGTTGGGGCGGTCGCGGCTGGTCGGCGAAGCTCCGCTACGTGGCGGTCGTGGACGGCGAGCCGGTGGCCCTCGTGGGCTTTGCCAGGGCGGCGCTGAAGGTAGGGGTCCGGGACGCCGCGATGGGCTGGACGCCGGATCAACGCGCCGACCGGCTCCGCTATGTGGTCAACAACGCGCGGTTCGTGACTCTCCCGCGCCAGCGCCGACGGGCAGGCGGTGCCTGGCCACCCGGTGTTGGCGTGTGAAACCTTCGTGGATCGTGGACCCCGCGCACTTTCTCGGGACCGTCTATGCCCGTGCCGGATTTACGTCTCTGGGGGACCCCGCTCGCTTTTGCCGCCAGGCGTCGGGCAATACCGCGCATGCCCCGCCGAAGCGGGTGTAGGTGCGGCCGTTGCGACGCCAAGCCTGCGCCGCTGGCGCCAAGACTTTGTAGCCCGCGCGCTTGGCCGGCGGCCCGGCTCACGTGGGGGACGGTGCGGCCCCACCGCGCGATGGACCCCCCCCCCCACCGCCGCACCGTCACGGCGGTCCCCACCCGGGAGACGGTCTATCTCCTGACCCGCCGGTCCCCCGACGACGCGGGGCCGGCGGCGTTATGGGCCCTGGCCCGCCACCACTGATCCATCGAGCCGATGCATCCCATCGAAGATGAGCTTTCACGACGCCAGCACGATGCGCACCGGGCAAGGGCGGCCAACATCACCACACGGACCCGCTGGGCCCTGGCCCTCCGCCGGCCCCGTCACGCGTTGCTGACGGCGCCGCCAGCGCTACCAGGTCACCCATCCGCACGCGTTCATCGCGCAGATCGCGTAGGCCTCCTCATCGGCTTGCTCCTCCGGCCGGGTCGCCCGGTCCGCCGCCGCCTGGTTGTCGCGCGGCCCCCGGGTCCCCTGCGCCTTGTCCGCGCCTCGATCCGAGCTCACGACGGCGTTCACACCGCGGGGCGGGGCCCCGACCCATGCGCCGTCTACCAACTTTGGGTTAACCCTGGGGCGCCGCCTATGGTATGGTCGAGGCAAATACCGTGCCCAGGTGGAGGGGAGCCATCACCGTGAGGCTGGATGACACGCGCGCGACGGCCGGCCACGCTCCGTGCGCCACGGCCGGCGGTATGGTCGGCGAGCCCAGCGACGAAAGTCTCTACCGGTCCGCCCGCCGGGGCGACGCTCGGGCGTTTGCCTTCCTGTACGAGCGCTATCGGGATCCCCTCTTCCGCTTCTTGGTTGGCTGGACTGGTGATCGCCCCCTGGCGGAGGATGTGCTCCAGGACGCATTCGTGGCCGTCATGACCCGGGGTCCGATGGATCCCGCGGCGCGGCCCTTCCGATTTCGGCCCTATCTCTACCGCACGGCGCTGAACCGCGCGGTCGACATCCGCCGGCGCACGGCCCGGGAGGTGGCGACGGCCCCGGGCGACCTTCCGCGCGGCCCATCCAGGCCAGTCTCCTTCACGGACCGGATTGACACCGCACAGGCGATAGACCGGGCGATGGCACACCTGTCCGCCGACCAGCGACTCGCCATTTCGCTGCACTACTTCGCTGATTTGCCGGTGGCCGACATCGCCCGCCTCCTGGGCCAGCCCGTGGGCACCGTGAAGACGCGGCTGGCGCGCTCTTACCCGCGGCTTCTGGCCGCACTGGGAAAGAAGGATTCGTGATGAGCCGCAAGACAACCCCCACCACTGAGCAAGAGCGGGCAGCGTTCGGACTTTCCCCCGAAGAGCGGGCTCTCCTGTCCGACGTTCGCGCCAGTCTGGTCGCGTCCTCTGGCGGCGGCGCCGTCTGGGCTCGCATCCAGGCGGAGTCCGAGCGGTCCACCCGTTTTTCGTCCGTTGTGCGGCTGGCCTGGTGGCAGCTGGTGGCAGAGCCCGCGCGGCTGCTGGTGCCCACGCTCACCACACTTCTCATCATCGCGGCCGAGTGGTTCAGCGTACTGCTTCCGCACCACCGGGCTGCGGTCGAGGCATGGGCGGTGATGGCGCCATGGCTTGGCGTGTGGGTGTTCGCCTCCGGGGCAGAGGAGTCCCGTGGTGCGCTCAGCACGTTCACGGTGATGGCGCCGCGCGGCCGCGGACAGCGGCAGGTGGCGCGCTGGGTGGGTGCGGCCGGGACGTCCCTCGTATCCATTGTGTTGGCTCTGTCCATCGGCGCGGCCGCCACGGGTCAAGTCAGCACGTGGGCAGTCGTGGCGGCCGCAGGGTTTTCCGCGTCGTTGGCCGCGGGCCTGTTGGGGGCCGCGCTGTTCTCCCCCCGTCGTTCGCAAACGTGGGCCGTGATGCTCGGCGGCGCAAACCTGGTTTGGGTTCTGGCGGCCGCGGCCTTGGGCCGCCCGGACTTACTGCCGGTGCTTCTGCTGGTGAAGGCGCCCGTCGTCGCGACCATCGCCGGGATCCTGGCCGTCGCCGTCGGCAGCGCGCTTGGGCTGCGAATCCGGTGGATCCGCGCTTAGGGTGGACAGCATTGGGCTTGCCGACGCCACCGTGGTCCGTGGGGGCCGCCCACTCCTGAACCACGCTTCCTTCACCGTTGGCACGGGCGTAACTCTGGTGGAGGGTGCGGCGGCCCTCAGCACCGTGGTACTGGAGGCCCTGGCCGGGGCAATCCCCCTCGACGGGGGACAGCGCCTTCTGGACGGCGCCCCGGCCCGCGGCGTGGCCGCCCGCCGGGCGCTGACCATGGTGCCCGCCCGTTCGTGGGAGGTTGGTCACCTCAGGGTGCGGCGGGCCCTCTTGCTGACGGCGCTGCTGTGGGAGCTGAAGAGCACCCAAGGCGGGACCTCCCGCGAAATTGCCCGTTGGGGGCTCTCTCGTTTCCTGGGCCGCCGCATGGCCGAGCTGTCGCGTGGTGAGGAGAGGCGCGTGCTCCTCGCCGCCAGCCTAGCGCCGAGCCCCACCGCGTGGATCGTCGACGGCGGCGCCGACAGCCTTGACGCCGAAGGGCGGGTGATCTTCGCTGAACTCCTCACCCGCGTGCACCTGGGACTGCCGGGCGCGCCGCGCATCGCCGTGGTGTCCGGCGACATCGACGCCAGGCTGGCCAACACGCGCCTCAGGATCTGAATGACGTGCGCCGTTCAGCGTCCTCACAATTCAGCGCGCCGTTGATGCCACGCCACCGACCCCCAGGCAACCGCCAGCCACACCACCGACACGAGAAGGCCGAGCCCCACGCTGGCACCCAACACGGAGGCGCTGCCGTCAATGCTTGACCCGCCCGCCGCCACACGGCCCATGTCCAGATAGGTTCCGGGCGCCAAGACCGGGGGTGGGGCGCTCCCTGTCTCCATGAGAATGGGGGTCACCGCAAACCCCGCCGCCAACAGAGTGGCGACGGTCGGCTGGGAGATGAAGTAGCCAAGGCAGGCCGCCACTCCGACCACGGCCGCGAGCGCCGGCAAACTTCCCAGCACCGCCCACACGTCGCTGGCGACCAGCGAAATGCCCGCCGCGTCGGAAATCTTGGTCGCCGTATAGTAGGTGTAATGTTGATGCAGATACGCCGAGTACGCGGATACTGCCCGGCGGTGGGTCTCCACCGTCACCCAGTCAGGCCCTGCCCCGTTGCGCAGCGCAGCGGCCGCGTACAGGACCACGGCCGCCACGCACATCGTTCCTGCGGCCACGGCGGTGGCGAGCGCCGCTTTGGCAAGCAGCACCCGCCCCCGGGGCGGCGGATCCAGCCACACCCGGTTCCAAGTCTGGGTGCCCGACTCCATGCCAAGCACGTCACTGGTTAGCAGCACCGCCAGGACGGCAAACAGGGCAACGCCGTTTCCGGCAAAAACCTGGTTTACATCAATGAGGCCGGTAGGCGGCACCCAGGACGGGGCTATCGGAAGATTGTGCGCGAGCGCATAGCGACTCTGCTGCCACTCGTCGAGCGCCGCCGTGAAGTTGGCCCGGTTGCCCCGGTTCTCCGCCCTCGCGAGCGCGCCGGTGGCCCGCACGATGGGCTCAAGCGGTGGCAGGGGCTTGTGCGTCAGCGCCGCCAGGTCATAGCGGGCAACCAGCAGCTGGGCGTAGTCCCAGGTACGCGCCGACCCGCGGGCCGTGCGCAACTCACCCACCATGGACCGGATCTCAAGTCGGTCGGCCGCGATGTGGGACGACCGGAACCCGGGCGACGGCGACCCCATCACCATGGCCGCCATGCCTGCCAGGACCACCACACCCCCGAGCGCGATCCAGTGCCGACGCCGACCGCGGAACTTCACCCATTCATTCTGAAGCAGGCTCCACCACTCCATCCAACCGCTCAAGCCACACCCCCTCCTCGATGTCACACGTTCAACCTCGGCCGGGCGTGGTGCCATCCGGCCCGCACCAGCCACGGATGGCTTTTTTCCCCGGAGCGCGGGCTCGGAGCGGTGGCGAAGCCCGCCGCCCAAAGCGTAGCGACGGTCGGCTGGGAGACGAGCCCAAAAGCGCCAACCGCCCCGCTGTCGCAGGCCGGACGCGTCGTGCCGTAGCGCCGCTTGGCCTCACCCCCACGACCAAATCCCGCACCGGGCCGACCACGGCAGACCTGGCTCGCCATCGGATTCCCCCCGTCGAGCGTCAGCCAATCCACGTTGGCACCCAACCGGCCAACCGCCAACTGAAAACGTCCCCGCCGCTGATCCGGTGGACACCGCCGCCTTGGCCAGCAGCACCTTTCTCCGTGAGGATGGGGCGCGCGGCCGCTCTCACTCTGGCTTTGAACGCCGATCGCGGTTGGTTGGCCACGGCGGCCAGCACCACAATCGCGGCAAACCCGCTCCACACCCGACGGCGCCCAACCTTTTGCCCCTCATTCAGCAGCAGCCTGAACGGCGGCCCCTCGGTCGCTGTTGGTATGGTTGCCTCGTGGCTCCCGCCAACGGCGCTCACGTGAGTGGGGTGAGCGGCAATCCCATGACCGCCCGGTAGCGATTCTCGAGCCAGTCGCCTGTGCGCCCACCCACAAGTTCCTCCGCGGCTACCTTGCCGTTCTTCAAAAACACCACCCGGTCCACCATCTTCACGAGGTCCCCCAGCACGTGGCTCGCGGCACATATCGACGTCCCGTGGCCCACGAGGTTCCGTACGGTAGCCCTCAACCAAAGCACGGTGTCCGGATCAAGCCCGTTGGTGGCCTCGTCCAGCAGCAAGAGGGGCGGGTCCGCCAACAGGGCGGTAGCGAGCGCCACCCGCTGGCGCTGGCCCTGCGAAAGCCTCTGCGTGGGCACCGTCCAGAACGGCCCCATTCCCAGAACATCCTTCAGATCCGTAATCCGAGCGGCGTGGACCTGGGGGACAAGCCGTCGCTTCATCTCAAGGTGATCCTTGGCGGACAGGTACGGATAGAGCGGAGCAAGCTCGCCCACCATCCCCATCTCGCCGCGCCGCGCTATCTGCCCCGCGTCGTCGTCGCGTCCGCGCCACAGCACCCGGCCCCGGTCGGGCCGCCAGAGTCCCAGCGCCACTTTGAACAGGGTGGTTTTCCCGACGCCGTTTGGGCCCACGACGCCCAGGGCCTCGCCCGGCCGGATGGCGAGCGTCACGCCCTCCAGAATCGGCAGCGCCAACCCCTTAAACCCGGAGCGCCGCTTGGCTTTGTACACGTTGTCCACATAGAGTCCGGAGTCGTCTTTGCCCAACGCGATTCCCTCCCCTACCTGTCGAGGGCAGAACGACGAAGCCGCGCCGACGGTTTCAGTCACCGGGATTCTTTCTCTCGCGTGAAGTTCGGACTCCGGGGCCCCGGGCCCTCTGAGGGTTGCACGGCGACGCGATTGGGGGCCACAGCTCGCCCCAACACGTCCGCCGCCGGCGACTTGCCTGCGCCCAGACAGGAAAAGCCCCCGCGCGGGGCGCGGGGGCGACGGAAGGGGGGCGGCACCGACCCGGTCGGTCAGCGGCGTGAGCCGCCACACGCCGGGCCCGTCCACAGGGGGACGGCCGTGTGCGAGATGGG